>DATMSA010000159.1:0-19622 GCA_035565675.1 Capillimicrobium sp.
GCCAGCGGGCGATCGAGCGGCGGCGGCACCCGCAGCGTCACCTCGGCCGGCCCGTCGCCGAGCGCCGCGGCGACCCGCCCGCACGTGTACCCGCCGTTGGCGCTGCCGGGCGGTCCGCGGAAGCGCGAGGCGATCGTGACCGGGTCCATGGGCCGCAGGATCGCAGGCCGACGGTCAGCGCAGCGGAAACGTCTCGCCGCGCTCGGCCTCGGGGCGCGGCCCGAAGATGCGCCGGTCGGCCTCGTCGATCGGGACGTCGTTGATCGACGCCTCGCGGCGGCGCATGTAGCCCTCGGCGTCGAACTCCCACAGCTCGTTGCCGTAGCTGCGCCACCACTGCCCGCTCGCGTCGCGGCTCTCGTACTGGAAGCGCACGGCGATGCGGTCGTCGGAGAACGCCCACAGGTCCTTGCGCAGCGCGTAGTCCAGCTCGCGCTCCCACTTGCGTCGCAGGAACGCGACGATCTCGGCGCGGCCGGTGACGAACTCGTCGCGGTTGCGCCACTGCGAGTCCTCGCTGTAGGCGGCCGCGACCCGCTCCGGGTCGCGGGTGTTCCAGGCGTCCTCGGCGGCCTGGACCTTCTGGCGCGCGGTCTCCTCCGTGAACGGGGGGACCGGCGGTCTCACGGCGCCAGCAGGACCTTGCCGCGCAGCCCGCCGGCCTCGTTGAGGCGGTGCGCCTCGGCCGCCTGCTCCAGCGGCAGCACGCGGTCGATGCGGGTCTTCAGCCTCCCGGCGGCGACGTCGGCCACCAGCCGGCGAAGCTGCTCGCGGTCGTGGTGGATCAGGAACACCTGGGCGCGGATCCCGCGTGCCGGGTCCGGGTCCGGGACACGGCGGGTGGTGACGATCGCGCCGCCGTCGCGGACGGCCGCGTGCACCGGCTCGCCGAGCGGGACCGCATCGAAGGCGGCGTCGACCTCGAGCGCCGACAGGTCGGCGTCGCGGCCGATCACCTCGGCGGGCCCCAGCGAGCGCACCCAGTCCTCGTCGCCGGTGCTCGCCTGCGCGACGACGCGCAGCCCGGCGGCGGCCGCGAGCTGCACGGCGAACGCGCCGACGGCGCCGGACGCGCCGGTCACCAGCAGCGAGGCGCCGCTGGGCAGGTCCAGCAGCTCGAGCCCCTGCATCGCGGTGAGCCCGTTGAGCGGGATCGTCGCGGCGGTCTCGAAGTCGACGTCGTCGGGGAGCGGCACGAGCCAGTCGGCCTCGGCCGCGATCTGCTCGGCGTAGGCGCCGACCAGTCCGCCGGCGTCGTACCACTGCACCATGCCGACGACCCGGTCGCCGGGCGCGACGTCGCTCACGCCGGCGCCGACCGACGCGACCTCGCCGGCGAAGTCCCAGCCGAGCACGTACGGCGGGTCCGGCAGGCCCCGGGGGGAGTGGCCCATGCGGGCGCCGAGATCGGTCGGGTTGACGTTGGCGGCGCGGATGGCGACGACCACCTGGCCGTCGCCGGCGACGGGATCGGGGCGCTCGGCGACCTGCAGCACCTCCGGCCCGCCCTGGGCCGTGACCTCGACGACGCGCATTCAGGCCCCCAGGACGGTCTCGAGCCGGCGGTCCAGGGCGTCGGCCAGCGCGTCGCGCAACTCGCCCTCCTCGAAGCGCTCCAGCAGCGCGCCGAGGAAGCCCTCGATCACGAGCCGCTTGGCGATCGGCTCGGGCAGCCCGCGCGAGCGCAGGTAGAAGAGCTGGTCGGCATCGATCTGGGCGATCGCCGCCGCGTGCGTGCAGCGCACGTCGTTGGCGAGGATCTCCAGGCCCGGGATCGCGTCCGCGTGCGCCTTCTTGGAGACCAGCAGGTTGCGGCACTCCTGGAACGCGTCGATGCGCTGGGCGCCCGGGTCGACCTTGATCATGCCCCGCCACACCGCGCTGGAGCGGTCGCCGAGGATCCCGCGGAACGCGAGGTCGGAGACCGTGTCGGGCGCCGCGTGCTCCTGGCGGGTGTCGAAGTCCAGGTGCTGGCGCCCGCGCGTGGCGTAGCCGCCGGTGACGCGCGCCTGCGAGCCGGGCTCGGCGAGGGTCGTCTCGAGGAAGATCTTGCCGTTCTTGCCGCCGAAGCCGAGCGTCACCCAGTCCAGGACGCCGTCGCGGGCGACCGTGGCCCGCTCGTTGCCGAACACCCACGTCTGCTCGTTGAGGTCCTGGATCCCGACGTAGGTCAGGTGCGCGTTCTGGCCGACGACCAGCTCGACGACGCCGTTGACGAGGCCGTCGGCGTCGGGCGCCGCGGAGGCCATCTCCTCGACGATCGTCGCGTCGGCGCCCTCCTCGAGCACGACCAGCGTGCGCCAGTGCAGCGCCGTGCCGGCCTGCGCGTGGATGCTGCGCAGGTCGATGCGGCCCTCGACGCGCACGTTGCGCGGCACGAAGACGAACGTGCCGTCGGTCCAGTGCGCCTCGTTGCGGGCCGAGAACGGCGAGTCCGGCGCGACCAGCGAGCCGAGGTGCGGCTCGACGAGGTCGGGATGGCGCTCGGCGGCCTCGGCGAGCGGCAGCACGACGACGCCCTCGGGCACCGCCGGGATCGCGTCCGCCTCGCCGCCCGGCGCGGCCGGGTAGGCGTCGAGGTCGAGCTTGTCGATGGGGGTGAACTCCCACCCCGGCGTCCCGCGGAACGTCGGCATCTCGATCGCGCCGAGCGCGTCGAGCGCCGCCGCCCGCCGGGCGGTCAGGAAGTCCGTGGCGACGTCCGTCATCCGATCGAGCCCTCCATCTGCAGCTCGATGAGGCGGTTCATCTCGACCGCGTACTCCATCGGCAGCTCCTTGACGATCGGCTCGATGAACCCGTTGACGATCAGCTTGCTCGCCTCGTCCTCGGGCAGGCCGTGGGACTGCAGGTAGAAGAGCTGCTCCTCGCCGACCTTCGAGACGGTGGCCTCGTGGCCGACGTCGACGTCGTCCTCGCCGATGCGGATCGTCGGGTAGGTGTCCGAGCGCGAGTCCTCGTCGAGGAGCAGCGCGTCGCAGACGACCTTCGACCGCGCGCCGGTGGCGCCCTTGGCGACCTCCAGCAGGCCGCGGTACGACGAGCGCCCGCCGTCCTTGGAGATCGACTTGGCGAAGATGTTGCTGGTCGTGTTCGGCGCGGCGTGGATGATCTTGCCGCCCGCGTCCTGGTGCTGGCCGGCGCCCGCGAACGCGATCGACAGGATCTCGCCGTGGGCGCGCTCGCCGGTCAGGTAGACCGACGGGTACTTCATGGTCAGCTTCGACCCGAGGTTGCAGTCGACCCACTCGACGGTCGCGTCGCGCTGGGCGACCGCGCGCTTGGTCACCAGGTTGAACACGTTCTGCGACCAGTTCTGCACGGTCGTGTAGCGGATGCGCGCGCCCGGCTTGGCGATCAGCTCGACCACCGCGGAGTGCAGCGACGACGACGAGTACGTCGGCGCCGTGCAGCCCTCGACGTAGTGCACGTAGGAGCCCTCGTCGGCGATGATCAGCGTCCGCTCGAACTGGCCCATGTTCTCCGTGTTGATGCGGAAGTAGGCCTGCAGCGGCATCTCGACCGACACGCCCGGCGGCACGTACACGAACGACCCGCCCGACCACACCGCGCTGTTGAGCGCGGCGAGCTTGTTGTCGTTGGCGGGGATCACCGTCGCGAAGTACTCGCGCACGATGTCCTCGTGCTCGCGCAGGCCCGAGTCCATGTCGAGGAAGATCACGCCCTGCTTCTCGAGGTCCTCGCGCACCTGGTGGTAGACGACCTCGGACTCGTACTGCGCGCCGACGCCGGCCAGGAACTTGCGCTCGGCCTCGGGGATGCCGAGGCGGTCGAACGTGCGCTTGACGTCCTCGGGCACCTCGTCCCAGGAGCGCCCGGCCTTCTCGGAGGCGCGCACGAAGTAGTGGATGTCGTCGAAGTCGACCTCGGCGAGCATCGGCGAGCCCCACGTCGGCATGGGCCGGGCGAGGAAGTGCTCGAGCGCCTTGAGGCGGAACTCGCGCATCCACTCGGGCTCGTTCTTGAACTCGGAGATCTTCTCGACGATCTCGCGGTTGATGCCCTTGGGGGCCTTGTAGAGGTAGTTCTCAGGATCGTGGAACCCGTAGCGCTCCGCGTAGTCCGCGTTGATGTGCGCCAGGGCCTCCTGCTCCGCGATCACTTCTGGCGTAGCCATGGTCAGTCGACCTCCAGCTTGATCAGTCCGTCCTCGACGAGGACGGGGAAGGTGTCTACGGGCACGTAGGCGGGGAGGGTCAGCGGCCGGCCGCTGCGCAGGTCGAACAGCGAGCCGTGGCGCGGGCACTCCACCGTGCACTTCTCCACGTCGAGCTCGCCCTCCGCGAGGGGGCCGTCGTCGTGCGAGCAGCGGTCCTCGATCGCCAGCAGCTCGCCGTTGCAGTTGAAGACGCCGATCTCGAGGTCCTCCCAGGTCACGATCTTGCGCGCCCCGGGCGGGAGCTCCTCGACCGGGCAGACGTCCAGGATCTCCGCCATCAGGATGTCGCCTCCGCCTCGGACTTCGGGGTGTCGGGCTCCCAGTCGACGGCGTGGCCGAGCCCGGCCGACTTCAGGACCTTCAGGGACAGCAGCGCGCACTTCATCCGCGTCGCCGAGATGTCGATGCCGAGCAGGTCCAGGACGAACTCGCGGTCGAGCTTGAGCAGGTCGTCGACCTTCATGCCCTTCACCTCGTCGGAGCTCAGCGACGCGGCCGCCTGGCTGATCGCGCAGCCGTGGCCGGAGAAGCGGATGTCCTCGATCGTCCCGTCGGCGCCGACGCGGAGCATGACCTTCAGCTCGTCGCCGCACAGCGGGTTGTGGTCCTCGGCCTCCAGGTCGGGGGCGTCCATCTCGCCCCAGTTGTGCGGGCGCTTGTAGTGCTCGAGGATCTGCTCGCGGTAGAGCTCGTCCATCAGCCGAACACCTCGTGGACGTCGTGCAGGGCGGCGACCAGCGCGTCGACGTCGGCGCGGTCGTTGTGGACGGCGAACGACGCGCGCGTGGTCGCGGCGACGCCGAGCCGGCGCATGAGCGGCTGCGCGCAGTGGTGGCCGGCGCGCACGCAGACGCCGCGCCGCGCGACGATCTCCGACACGTCGTGGGGGTGGGCGTAGTCGAGCGCGAACGAGACCAGCGCGCCGCGGTCTCGCGCGTCGCGCGGGCCGTGCAGCGTGATCCCCGGGACCTCGGTCAGGCGCTCCATCGCGTAGGCGACGAGGTCGACCTCGTGGGCGCGCACGCGCTCCATCCCGAGGCCGTCGAGCCAGTCGACGGCGGCGCCCATCCCGACCGCCTCGGCGATCGGCGACGTGCCGGCCTCGAACTTGGCGGGCAGCTCGGCCCACGTCGACGTCTGCTCGCCCACCGACGAGATCATGTGCCCGCCGCCGATGAACGGCGGCATCGCCTCCAGCAGCTCCGGGCGGCCGTGCAGGACGCCCAGCCCGGTCGGGCCGTAGGCCTTGTGCGCGGTCCACACGTAGAAGTCTGCGTCGATCGCGCCGACGTCGACGGGGATCTGCGGCACCGCCTGGGCGCCGTCGACGAGCGTCACGGCGCCGGCCGCGCGGGCGCGGGCGACGACGTCGGCGACCGGGTTGATCGTGCCGAGCACGTTGGAGACGTGGGCGACCGCCACGAGCCGCGGCCCGCGCGCCAGCAGCGCGTCGAGCGCGTCGAGATCCAGGCGCCCCTCGTCGTCGATCGGCACGTACTCGAGCCGCGCGCCGACGCGCTGGGCGAGGATCTGCCAGGAGACGACGTTGGAGTGGTGCTCCATCTCCGTGACGAGGATCGTGTCGCCCTCGCGGACGTTGTCCAGGCCCCACGTGTAGGCCACGAGGTTGATCGCCTCGGTCGCGTTCTTGGTGAACACGGTGCCGCGCGCGGGCGCGTTCAGCCATGCGGCCGCGCGCGAGCGCGCGGCCTCGAAGCGGTCGGTCGCCTCGATGGCCAGCGGGTAGACGCCGCGGTGCACCGAGGCGTTGTGATGGCGCACGAAGTCGTCCACCGCCTCGATCACCGCGCGCGGCTTCTGCGACGTCGCGCCCGAGTCGAGGTACACGAGACCCTCCCGGTCGAGGACCGGGAACTGGTCGCGCACGTCGAGGCTGTCCGTGGTGGCCGCCATGCGGTCAGGCGCTCGCGCCGACCTCCTCGCGGATCCAGCCGTAGCCCTTGCTCTCGAGCTGCTCCACGAGCTCCGGGCCGCCCTCCTTGACGATGCGCCCGTCGAACATGATCGAGACGCGCTCGGGCTCCACGAGGTGCAGGATCCGCTGGTAGTGCGTGATGATCAGCGTGCCCATGTCGTTGCCCTTGGCGACCGTGTTGACGCCGTGGGCGACGACGTTCAGCGCGTCGATGTCGAGGCCGGAGTCGGTCTCGTCGAGCACCGCGATCTTCGGGGTCTGCAGCGCGAGCTGGAGGATCTCCAGGCGCTTCTTCTCGCCGCCGGAGAAGCCCTCGTTGAGGTAGCGGGAGGCGAACTCCTTGGGCACGTTGGTCAGCGCCATCGCCGCCTCGACCGTCTTGCGGAACTCCTTCAGCGGGATCTCGGGCTCGCCGCGCGCCTCGCGGTGGGCGTTCATCACCATGCGCAGGTACTTGGTGATCGTGACGCCGGGGATCGCGACCGGGTACTGGAAGGCCATGAACAGGCCCATGCGCGCGCGCTCGTCGGGCTCGGCCTCGGTGATGTCCTCGCCGTCGAGCAGGATCTGGCCCTCGGTGACCTCGAGGCTCGGATGACCCATGATCGCGTTCGCGAGGGTCGACTTGCCGGAGCCGTTGGGGCCCATCAGCGCGTGGACCTCGCCACTGCGCACGTCGATGTCGACGCCCTTGAGGATCTGCTTGTCGTCGGCCTGGACGTGGAGGTTTCGGATCTCGAGGTGGGCCATGGTCTCCTGGCTAGTTCGAAAGGCTGAAGAGGGGGTGCGGGGCGCCGGACTCGCCGAACTGGACGAGCTCGGCCAGCGTCGTGGTCCGGAGGGCGTCGACGACGGCGTCCTGGACGCGCGTCCACAGCATGCGCGTCGCGCACGCGGAGCCGTGGTCGGCCCGGTGGGAGCACGAGACGCGCGAATCGCAGTCCTCGACGAAGCAGTCCATCGGCGCGATGGCGCCCTCGAGCGCCAGGACGACCTCGTCCATCGTGATCGACTCGGCCGGCCGCGACAGGCGGTAGCCGCCGCGCGCGCCGCGGGTGGACTCGACAAGCTCGGCCTTGCGCAGCAGGGCGACGACGTGCTCGAGGTAGCCCAGCGGGAGCTGCTCGGCCTCGGCGATCGCCTTCAGGGACACGACCGCGCCCGTCCCGTCGACGTCCTGGCGACCCAGCTCCACGAGGAGCCGGACGCCGTATTCCGCCTTGGTCGTGAAGATCACAGTGATAATCCTACCAATGCACTCGGATAAACAGGATCCGGCGCCGGGCGTGTGCGGCGCGAGCGCGCCGGCGCTCGTCCCGCGCGACGGGCGGCTCGTGTTCGCCGCCTCCGGGCGGGCCCTCGACGATGTCGTGGCCGCGCTCGAGCGCGGGGAGGACGTCGACCCGGCCGAGGCGCAGATCGCGCTGGCCTACGTCGAGCGTAGCGACTGACGGCCCTAGGAGCGGACCGCGGGCGCGGGCGCCGGCGGCTCGACCGGCACCTCGGCCGCGGCGGGGATGCGCACGACGAACCGCGCGCCGCGCCCGTCCGGGCCGTCGCCGACCGTGACCTCGCCGCCGTGGCTCTGCGCCACCGCGCGCACGATCGCCAGGCCCAGGCCCGACGAGCCCGCGACCTCGCCGCCGCCGCGGACGAAGCGCTCGAAGATCCGCTCGCGGTCCTCGGGCGGGATGCCGGGGCCGTCGTCGACGACCTCCAGCACCGCGTCGTCGCCCTCGCGGCGCAGGCGCGCGTGGATGCTCGTGCCGGGCGGCGTGTGCTTGATCGCGTTGTCCATCAGGTTCAGCGCGACGCGATGCAGGTCGTCGCGCGCGCCGATCACGGTGACCGGCTCGACGTCGACGGTCAGCTCGTGCCCCGCGGTGACCGCCTCGAGCTCGCCGGCCGCCGCGACGACGGCGCGGCTGAGGTCGAACGGCTCGCGCACCGACTCGCGCCCCACGTCGGCGCGGGCCAGCAGCAGCAGGTCGGCGACGAGGCGGCGCATCCGCCGCGACGACTTCAGCGCCGAGCAGGCGGCCTCGCCCTGGTCGCCGTCGAGCGTCTCGGCCAGCAGCTCGAGGTTGGCGAGCACGCTCGTCAGCGGCGTGCGCAGCTCGTGCGAGGCATCGGCGACGAACTCGCGCTGGCGCGCCAGCGCCGCCTCGGTCTCGTGGTGGGCGTCGTCGAGCGCGCGCAGCATCCGGTCCAGCGTCCGCGCCAGCTCGGCGACCTCGTCGTCGGCGCGCGGCACCGGCACGCTGCGGCCCGGGTCGCGCGTGCGGCGGATCTCCTCGGCGCGGGCGGTCAGCGACGTGATCGGCGCCATCGCCCGCTGCGCGATCGCCAGGCCGGCCAGCAGCGCGAGCGCGCTGCCGCCCAGCACGCCGAACAGCAGGAACAGGCGCACGCGCTCCAGCGTGCTCTCCAGGTCCGACAGCCGGCGCGCGTACTGGACGCGGATGACGCCCGCGTACGGCAGCGGCAGCGCGACCGTGCGTGTCTCGACCCGGTAGCCGCCGACCTCCTGGGTCGGCACGAACGGGTCGGTCGCCAGGTCCGGGGCGTTGGAGCTGGTGCGCAGGACGCGCCCGTCCTGGGTCAGCAGCCGGATGACCGCGTGCCCGGAGCCGGCGTAGAGGTCCAGCGTCGACTGCGTCGGACGCACGAGCTTGTTGTCCTCGATGCGCAGCGTCAGGTGGTCGGTGAGGTTGATGACGCCGGCCGTGACGTCGTGCTCGAAGTCGGAGCGGATGCGGTCGGACGTGAGCTCGCCGACCACCAGCGCGAACGTGCAGAGGATCGCGAACGTGAGGACGGCCGTGGTGCCCGCCAGCCGCCAGCGGATCGGGATCCGCTCAAGCACGCAGCACGTACCCCGCTCCGCGGATCGTGTGCAGCAGCCGCGGCTCGCCGCCCGCCTCCAGCTTGCGACGCAGGTTCGACACGAACACCTCGATCGTGTTCGTGGTGGAGAACGGGTCGTAGCCCCACACCTCGTCGAGCAGCCGCTGGCGCGAGACGACGATCCGCTCGTTGCGCATCAGGAACTCCAGCAGCTCGAACTCGCGCTGGGTCAGCTCGATGTCGCGGTCGCCGCGGCGGACCTCGTGGGTGTCGGGGTTGAGGGTCAGGTCCCCGACGACGAGGTTGGCCTCGCCGCGCGGCGGGCGGCGGCGCAGCAGCGCGCGCATCCGGGCCAGCAGCTCCTGGCGCTCGAACGGCTTGACGAGGTAGTCGTCGGCGCCCGAGTCGAGCCCCTCCACGCGCGCCTCCAGCGCGTCGCGGGCCGTGAGCATGAGGATCGGCACGTCCCCGTCGCGGCGGATGTGCTGGGCCACCTCGATCCCGTCGACCTTCGGCAGGCCGAGGTCCAGCAGCACGAGGTCGGGCAGGAACTGGCGCACGTCCTCGAGCGCGACCTGCCCGTCGCGGGAGATGCGGACGTCATAGCCCTCCAGGCGCAGCGATCGCTGGAGCGCGAGGGCGATGTCCTCGTCGTCCTCGACGACGAGCACGCGCGGAGAGCGGGCGTCGGACATGCCGCGATGGTACGGCGCGAGCTAAAGGGCAGGCAATCAGCGCGAGGAGCCGTACAGCGCCGCGAAGACGGTCGATCTCGGCGCGCAGGGCCGCGTCGGGCTCCTGCGCCGGGGCAGGGGCCGCGATCGCGAGCGCCAGCGCGATCGCGACCAGCATGAATCGGGTCATCGTGCCGCCCGGGACGGCGTCCTGGGGTGGCACCCCATCCGCCGGCGTCGCCTGGGCGGCCGCCGGAGGGGAACGCCCGCGCGCGTCGAAGAGACGCGCCTGATGGCCCAGAAGAAGAAGGCGAAGGCGAAGCCCCGTACCCGCGCGCGCCGCTCTCCCGCGCGCAAGCCCGTCCTCGAGCAGCGGCAGCTCGACCTCCTCGGCCTCGGCCTGATCGCTCTGGGCATCTTCCTGGCGTTCCTGCTCTACGGCGACTGGCAGGGCGGGAAGGCCGGCGAGGCGCTCGTCGACGGGCTCGCGCTCGCGGTCGGCACGGTGCGCTATCTCGCGCCGGTCGCGGTCGTCGCCGCCGGTGCGATCGTGATCCTGCGGCCGGTCCTGCCGGCGGTGCGGCCCTTTCGGTCGGGCGCGATCTGCCTGCTGGCCGGCCTGACCCTCGCGCTCGCGGCCGGCACCCTCGGCCTGGGCCCCGGCGGCTCGACGGTCTCCTGGGAGCCCGACTGGATCAAGGTCCGCGGCGGCGGCGTGGGCGAGGGCCTCTACTGGATCACCAGCACGCTGCTGGGCACCGTCGGCAGCCACATCGTCGCGCTGTTCCTGCTCGTCGCCGCGGTCCTGCTGCTGACGGGCGCCTCGGTCGCCGGCGTGCTGAAGGCCACCTCCAGCCAGGTGGCCGACACGACGCGGTCGCTGCGCGCGGCGCGCCCGCCGGCGACGCGCCGCGGCGCCGGGGCGACCACCGCCTCGCGCCGGATGACGGTGCCCGAGCCCGACGACAGCGAGCCGCGCGTGCGCCGCGGCCGCCAGGTCGAGGACCTCCAGGAGCGCTTCTCCGACGTGTTCGACGACGAGCTGCCGGCCGAGGGCGACGAGGTCGTCGCCGAGCGCCCGTTCTTCGACGAGCCGCCCGAGCCGGAGCCCGAGCCGCTGGCCGAGGAGCCCGAGCCCGAGGTGGAGGAGGCGCAGCTCGAGCTCGAGCCGGTCGCCGAGGACGAGCACCACGAGACCGCCGCGGCCGCCGTCGAGGTCGATCCCGAGGACCTCACGCCGCAGGGCCGCTACCGCGCGTCGGTGACCGACAGCCCCGACTTCGTGTGGCGGCGCCCGAGCCCGAGCCTGCTGTCGCGCTCGTCGGCCGACCAGATGCGCCCCGACACCGCCGGACAGGAGAAGACGGCCCGCGCGCTGATCGAGGCGCTCGGGCACTTCGGCATCGAGGCGAAGGTCGTCGGCACCGTCGCCGGCCCGCACATCACCCGCTACGAGGTGCGCCTGGCGCCCGGCGTGAAGATGAGCAAGGTCGCCAACCTCAAGGACGACCTCGCCTACGCGCTCGCCGCGACCGAGATCCGCATCCTCGCCCCGATCCCCGGCAAGACCGCCGTCGGCGTCGAGGTCCCCAACGAGCGCCGGCGCATCGTGCAGCTCGGCGACGTGATGGGCGAGCAGCCCGCCGACTGGTCGCCGCTGACCGTGTGGCTGGGCAAGGACGTCGCCGGCCGCGCGATCGGCGCCGACCTGGCCAAGATGCCGCACCTACTGGTCGCCGGCACCACCGGCGCGGGCAAGTCGGGCTGCGTCAACGCGATGCTCAGCTCGATCCTGCTGACCGCCGACCCCCACCAGGTCCGGCTCGTGCTCGTCGACCCCAAGCAGGTCGAGCTCAACCACTACGAGGGCATCCCGCACCTGCTGACGCCGGTGATCACGCATCCGCGCGTGGCCGCCAACGCGCTCCAGAACCTCGTCAAGGAGATGGAGGACCGCTACGCGACGATGTCGCTGGCCAAGACGCGGTCGCTGCCCGAGCTCAACCGGCGGCGCGAGCAGCGCGGCGAGCCGCCGCTGCCGTACATCCTGTGCGTGATCGACGAGCTCGCCGACCTGATGATGGTCGCGCCCGCCGACGTCGAGGACTCGATCATCCGCCTGGCCCAGAAGGCGCGCGCGGTCGGCATCCACCTCGTGCTCGCCACGCAGTCCCCGCGCGTGGACGTCATCACCGGCATGATCAAGGCCAACGTGCCGTCGCGCATCGCCTTCGCGGTGAGCTCGCAGACCGACTCGCGCGTGATCCTCGACCAGAACGGCGCCGAGTCGCTGCTGGGCAAGGGCGACATGCTGTTCTCGCCGGTCGGGTCGTCGCGCCTGCAGCGCATCCAGGGCGCGTTCATCGACGAGCCCCAGATCGAGGCGATCACCGAGTTCTGGCGCAAGCAGGGCGAGCCGGAGCTGCGGGAGGACCTGCTCGAGGAGGTCGAGGACGAGTCCGCGGCCGAGGAGCCGGCCGGCAACGACGAGTTCGACCCCGACGAGGATCCGCTGCTCGAGGACGCGATCCGCCTGGTCGCCGAGATGGGCACCGCGTCGACGTCGATGCTCCAGCGGCGCCTGCGGCTCGGGTACACGCGCGCGGGCCGCCTCATCGACATGCTCGAGCGCCGCAACGTGATCTCCGGCTACGAGGGCTCCAAGCCGCGCCAGGTCCTGGTCGGGCCCGCGGACGCGGAGCGCTTCATCGCCGCGATGCGCGAGGGCTCGGGCGGCGAGGCGCCGGCCGAGCAGGACGCGGTCCCCGTGCCGGACGACGAGTAGCCTCCGGGCCGATGCCGGAGATCGGGGCCACGCTGCGGGAAGCGCGCATGCGCGCCCGCATCGACATCTCGGAGATCGAGGCGCAGACCAAGATCCGCGCCAAGTACCTGCGTGCGCTCGAGAACGAGGAGTGGGACCTGCTGCCGGGGCCCACGTACGTCAAGAGCTTCCTGCGCACCTACGCGGACGCGCTGCACCTGGACGGCAAGCGGCTCGTCGAGGAGTACAAGCTGCAGCACGAGCGGCTCAGCGACCTGGAGCTGCAGCCGATCGCGCCGCCCGGCTCACGGCTGCGCGAGCCGCGGGGGCGCCTCGGGCGCGGCTGGATCGTCGCGGTCGTCGTGGTCGTCGCGCTCGGGGCGTTCTGGTACCTGGGCACGCGCGGCGGCGACGACGACGGCGGCGACCAGCCCGCGTCGGCGACGACGACCCCCACGCAGACGACGCCGCAGGAGGACGACCGCCGCGACCGCGGCCGCGGCGAGGAGGCGTCCAGCGGCAAGCAGGAGCGCGAGCGCACCCGCCCGCGGCGCATCCGCCTGCAGATCGTCCCCGAGGCGGCCGTGTACGTCTGCCTGGAGGCCGACGGCGAGCCGGTGATCAACCAGCAGGTGCTCGAGGCGGGGGCGACGACCGAGACGTTCCGCGCCCGCCGCTTCGACGTCACCCTCGGCAACGGCGCCGCGATCATCCGCGTCAACGGCCGCGCGTTCGACGTCCCCGACTCGTCGGAGCCGCTCGGCTACCGCTTCACGGCCCGCGGCCGGACCGAGCTGTCGGAGGAGCGCCGGCCCACGTGCGGCGCATGACCCCGCGCGTCGGCGTCGTCGTGACGGGCACCGAGGTCCTCACGGGCCGCGTGCTCGACCGCAACGGCGGCTGGATCAGCGAGCGGCTGCTCGAGCTGGGCCTCGACCACGCGTTCACGCTCGTCGTCGGCGACCGCGACGAGGACATGCTCGACGCGCTGGCGTTCATGGTCGACCGGGGCGTGGCGCTGATCGTCACGACCGGCGGCCTGGGGCCGACCGAGGACGACCGCACCGCGGAGATCGTCGGCCGCTTCCAGGGGCGCGAGATGGTCCTCGACGAACCGACCGAGGCGCGGATCTGGGAGATCCTGTCGGGGCTGCGCCGGCGCTGGCCCGACATCGACGAGGAGGCCGTCCGCGCCGCCAACCGCAAGCAGGCGGTCGTGCCCGCCGGCGCGACGATCCTCGACCCGGTGGGGACGGCGCCCGGGCTCGTGGTGCCGCCGGCCGACGGGCGCGAGGGGCCGACCGTCGTGGTGCTGCCAGGCCCGCCGCGCGAGCTGCGCGAGATGTGGCCGGCCGCCGTGGAGACGCCCGGTGTCCAGGCCGCGATCGCCGGCGCGACCACCTACCGCCACAGGATGCTGCGCCTGTTCGGGCTGCCCGAGTCGGAGATCGCCGGCACGCTGCGCGCCGCGCGCGAGGCGGGCGTCGACCTCGACCGCCTCGAGATCACCACCTGCCTGCGGCGCGGGGAGATCGAGGTCGTCACCCGCTGGGAGCCGGACGCCGACGACGTGTACGCGGCCTTCGAGGACGTCGTGCGCGCCCGCCACGCCGACACGCTGTTCTCCGACGACGGGCGCTCGATCGACCAGATGGTCGCCGACGAGCTGCGGGCGCGGGAGCTGACCGTGGCCGTGGCCGAGTCCTGCACCGGCGGGCTGCTGGCGGGGCGCCTCACCGAGCTCGACGGCGCGTCGGCGACGTTCCCCGGCGGGCTGGTCGTGTACGCCAACGAGGCCAAGGAGCGCCTGGCCGGCGTGGACCCGGCGCTGATCGCCGAGCACGGGGCGGTGTCGGCGCCGGTGGCCGAGGCGCTCGCCGACGGCGCGCGCACGCAGCTCGCGGCCGCGATCGGGATCGGGGTCACCGGGATCGCGGGGCCGACCGGCGGCACGCCGGAGAAGCCGGTGGGCACGGTCTGGTTCTCGGTGGCCGGCAACGACGGGGCGCGGCTGACGCGCCACGTGCGCGTGCCCGGCTCGCGCGCCGACGTGCGCGACCGCTCGACCACGATCGCGCTGCATCTGCTGCGGCGGCTGCTGGCGGGGGAGTCGGACTGACGTGCGCGTCTTCGTCGCCGCCGAGCTCCCTCGGCCGGTGGCGGAGGGGCTGGCGGGGTGGACGCCCCGCGACGACGCGCTGCGGCCCGTCGCGGTCGAGTCGCTGCACCTGACGCTGGCGTTCCTGGGCGAGCGCAGCGAGGCGGAGGCCGGCGCGGTCGGCGCGCTGCTGGCCGGCGTGGCGCGGCCGGTGCGGGCGCTGTCGCTCGGCGAGGCGCTGTGGCTGCCGCGGCGGCGCCCGCGCGTGCTCGCGGTCGCGGTGGACGACGGCGACGGGGCGCTGACGGCGATGCAGGGCGCGCTCGCGGAGGCGCTGGCCGGCGCGATCGGGTTCGACGCGGGGGACCGCCCGTACCTGCCGCACGTGACCGTCGCGCGCGTGCGCGGGCGCGTGGACCGCGCGCTGCGCGACGCGGCGACGGCCGCGCCGCCGCCGGGTGGGGCCGGGGGCGGGGCGTTCGCGGCCGAGGGGATCGCGCTCGTGCGCTCGCACCTCGGGCGGGGACCGGCGCGCTACGAGACGCTCGAGAGGGTCGAGTTGTAGCCGTCTCGCGCGCGACCCGACGCGAACACGTGTTTCCCCGTGATCCGTCCGATGGGACGCTCACGATGTGTCCAGTCCATTCACGGGGAAAGGCTTCACATGAGCGTCACCGACCAGGAGAAGGCCGCGAAGGCCCGCGACGCAGCCCTCCAGGGGGCGCTCGCGCAGATCGAGAAGCAGTTCGGCAAGGGCTCGGTCATGCGCATGGGCGACGAGAACGCGCGCGTCAAGGTCAGCGCCGTGCCGACCGGGGCGCTCTCGCTCGACCTCGCGCTGGGCATCGGCGGCGTCCCGCGCGGGCGCATCGTCGAGGTCTTCGGCCCGGAGTCGTCGGGCAAGACGACGCTGATGTACCACATCATCGCCGAGGCCCAGAAGCTCGGCGGGGTGTGCGCGTTCATCGACGCCGAGCACGCGATGGACCCGCTCTACGCGCAGAAGATCGGCGTCGACATCGACGAGCTGCTGGTGTCCCAGCCCGACCACGGCGAGCAGGCGCTGGAGATCGCCGACATGCTCGTGCGCTCCAGTGCGGTCGACGTGATCGCGGTCGACTCGGTCGCCGCGCTGACGCCGCGGGCCGAGCTCGAGGGGCAGATGGGCGACACGACCGTCGGCCTGCAGGCCCGCATGATGAGCCAGGCGATGCGCAAGCTGGCGGGCAACCTGAACCGCACGCAGACGCTCTGCCTGTTCACCAACCAGATCCGCGAGAAGGTCGGCGTGATGTTCGGCTCGCCCGAGACGCAGCCGGGCGGCCGCGCCCTGAAGTTCTACGCGTCGCAGCGCCTCGACATCCGTCGTATCGAGACCTTGAAGGAAGGGACCGAGGCGGTGGGTAACAGGGTGCGAGTGAAGGTCGTCAAGAACAAGGTCGCGCCGCCGTTCCGCCAGGCGGAGTTCGACATCGAGTTCGGCTCGGGGATCTCCACCGCGGGCTGCATCCTCGACCTCGGGCTCGAGCACGACATCGTGCAGAAGTCGGGCTCGTTCTTCTCCTACGGCGGCGAGCGGCTCGGCCAGGGGCGCAGCAACGCGAAGGCGTTCCTCGACGAGCACCCCGAGGTCGCCGAGGAGATCGAGAACAAGATCTACGCCGCGCTGGGCATCGACCGCGGCGGCGTGGAGCCGATCGACGCCGGCGAGGACGTCGCGCCCGAGATGCCCGAGGAGGCGCTCGCCTGATGCGTCGCGGGCGTGATCGCGACCGCCGGGGGCGCGCGTGAGCGGGCTCCACCTCACGGCGCTCGAGATCGAGGTGACGGAGCCGGCGACCGCCGACGACCCGGCGGTGCGCCTGCAGCGCGCGCTCGACACCGCCTATCGGTACCTCGCCCGCCGCGACCGCACGGTGGGCGAGATGCGCCGCCACCTCGAGGGCAAGCGCGTCGAGCCGGCGACGATCGAGCAGGTCATCGCCGAGCTGCGCGAGCAGCACTACCTCGACGACGCCCGCTACGCGCGCACGTTCGCCGAGGACCGGCGGGCGATCGACGGGTGGGGGCCGGACCGCATCGCGCGCCGGCTCGCTCAGCTCGGGATCGCCCCCGAGGACGTGCAGGCGGCGCTGGCCGACCGCGAGCGCGACGACGAGCTCGGCGCCGCCGTCGAGCTGCTGCGCACGCGGGTCCGGGTGCCGCCCGAGGACGACCGCGGGCGCGAGCGCGCGCTCGGCCTGCTCGTGCGCCGCGGCTACGACTTCGAGCTCGCCCACGACGCGATCCGCGCGTTCGAGCGCGAGACCTGAGCGCGCGACGGGGCGGCGACGGACGGCCGACCCTCGTTCGATTGCGCACAAGCGCCCGCAGGGCTAGGATGCCGGACAGCAAGCGAATTGGGCCCGTGAGGGCATGAAACCGCAGCAAATGAGCCGGTTCTGACACGTCGGACCAGATGTTGATCACGCGCACTCCTCCTGTTTCCGGGCCAAGGACCCGGGTCGAATCCGCACGCCCGCTCGTCGTGTGGTCGCGTGCCACGAGGCGGCCGAGAGCCGCTTCGTCGTGTCGTGCCTGACCAGCCCGTCGCTCGCTCCGAACGCTGACATGGACCTGACGCCCCACCCGGGGCGAAAGGAGTGAAACGGGGATGGAGATTCTGATTGCGGCCGTGGTGCTCGCGGTGGGCATCGTGGCCGCCGCCTGGCTGCTGGGGCGCGGCCGATCGGCGCCGGCGCCGGCGCGGCGCGCGGCCCAGTCGGCCGATCGCGCGCAGGCGGCCGCCGCGGCCGCGGAACGGGTCGGGACCGGGGATCTCGACCGCCAGCGCGCCGAGCTCGACCGGCGCGCGGCCGAGCTCGAGAAGCGCGCCCGCGAGGTCGACGAGGACCGCGCCCAGCTCGCGGAGGCGCGCGAGCGGCTGGGCCGGGACCGCGCGCTGCTGCAGCGCGAGCTCGAGCGCGTGTCGGGGCTGAGCGCCGGGCAGGCGAAGGCGATGCTCCTCAAGGAGATCGAGGAGGAGGCCCGCCACGCCCACGCGAAGGTGCTGCGCCAGGTCGAGGAGGAGACCAAGCGCGAGGCCGAGCGGCGCGTGCGCTCGATCCTGTCGGTGGCGATGCAGCGCCTCGCCGCCAGCCACGCGGCCGAGACCACCGTCTCCGTCGTCCAGCTCCAGGCCGACGACATGAAGGGCCGCATCATCGGCCGCGAGGGGCGCAACATCCGCGCGCTGGAGAACCTCACCGGCGTCGACTTCATCATCGACGACACCCCCAACGCGGTCGTGCTGTCGGGGTTCGACGGCGTGCGGCGCGAGATCGCCCGCATGACGCTCGAGCGCCTGCTGCAGGACGGGCGCATCCATCCCGCCCGCATCGAGGAGACCTACTACCAGGCCAAGTCCGACCTCGAGAGCCACATCGCCGAGGAGGGCGAGGCGGCCGTGCTGGAGGCGAACGTCGGCGGGCTCGACCCGGAGCTGATCAAGCTCCTGGGCCGCCTGAAGTTCCGCACCAGCTACGGCCAGAACGTGCTGGCGCACTCGATCGAGACCGCCCACCTGGCCGCGCTCATGGCCGAGGAGCTGGGCGCGAGCGCCAAGACCGCCCGGCGCGCCGCGCTGCTGCACGACATCGGCAAGGCCGTCTCGCACGAGGTCGAGGGCCCGCACGCGCTCGTCGGCGGCGAGCTGGCGCGCCGCTACGGCGAGTCGGAGGCCGTCGCCCACGCGATGGAGGCCCATCACAACGAGGTCGAGCCCCAGACGGTCGAGGCGGTGATCGTCCAGACCGCCGACGCGCTGTCGGGCGCCCGCCCCGGCGCGCGCGGCGAGTCGCTGGAGCAGTACGTCAAGCGCCTGCGCGAGCTGGAGCAGATCGCCACCCGCCACGAGGGCGTGGACAAGGTCTACGCGATGCAGGCCGGCCGCGAGATCCGCGTGATGGTGCAGCCGGGCGCCGTCGACGACGACGCCGCCGTCGTCCTGTCCCACGAGATCGCGCGCGAGATCGAGAAGGAGCTGGAGTACCCGGGCCAGATCAAGGTCACGGTCATCCGCGAGTCCCGGGCGGTCGAGTACGCGCGCTAGGTCTAGGCGGCAGGAGTCTTGTTACGTCCGGGCCTCCTCGGAGGCTGCGGGTTGCGACGCCAGCAACCTGTCCGAGGAGGTCCCGGAGTGACATTGCATCGCAACGCCAAGACGTGTCCGGCCAGTCGGCGGTTGTTGGCGCGGCGGGTGCTTGTGGAGGGCTGGACGCTGACGCAGGCGGCCGAGGCCGCCGGAGTCAGCGTCCAGCGCGCTCGTGAGTGGGTCCGCCGCGCCCAGGCCGGCGACACCGAGCTGGCTGATCGCAAGTCCGGTCCGCGTGGTCGCGGCCCGGGCCGGGTCTGCGTCGAGCGCGAGCGGGTGATCGCCGAGCTGCGCGCAGAGATCCGGATGAGCGCAGTGCAGATCGCTGAGACGCTGGGGATGGCTGAGCGCACCGTCCGGGCGGTGATCGCCAGGTTGGGCCTGTCCAAGCTGCCGCCGCTGGTCGCGCCGGAGCCGGCCAACCGCTACGAGCGCCCGATGCCCGGCGAGCTGATCCACGTCGATGTCAAGAAGCTCGGCCGGATCGGACAGCCCGGGCATCGCGTCAACGGCGATCGCACCACCCGCACCCGCGGGATCGGCTGGGAGTTCGTGCACGTCTGCGTCGATGACTGCACCCGCCTGGCCTACGTCGAGGTCCTCGACGATGAACGCAAAGAGAGCGTCACCGCGTTCCTGCAACGGGCGGTCGCCTGGTTCGCGGCCCATGGCATCCGAGTCCAGCGGTTGATGACCGATAACGGGTCGGGCTACCGCTCCAAGCTGCACCGCAAAGCCTGCGAGGCGATGGGCATCCGCCATCTGTTCACACGCCCCTACCGCCCGCGGACGAATGGGAAGGCGGAGCGCTTCATCCGCACCATGCTCGACGGCTGGGCCTACAAGCAGCCCTACCCGACCAGCCGCGCCAGGACCGCGGCGCTGCCCGCCTTCCTAGAGCGCTACAACACACGACGCCCGCACCGGTCACTCAACGGCCAGACGCCCTTCCAGCGTCTGGCCGAGAGAAACAAGACTGCTGCTGCCTACA
>DATMSA010000160.1:0-7414 GCA_035565675.1 Capillimicrobium sp.
CCTGGAATGGGTCGATTGGTACAACCACGAACGACTGCACTCCGCCTGCGGCGGAGTCCCTCCCGCGCAGTACGAGACCGATCTTGCTCTCCACCTAGAAACTCAATAACGACCGCCTCCAACCAACCCGGGGCGATTCACTCAGCGGTCCTGATTTGGCTTGCACAAGCCAAATCAGGACCGGACCGAACCCCGGTTGTCGGGCTGGGGGCCGGGCGGTCGCAGGTTAAATCCTGTCTCCCCGACTACGAAAGGCCCGCAGATGCGGGCCTTTCCTGTACGTCGCGCCAGGCGCTCGCATTAGTGCGTCAGACGCACTAAGCTAGTGCACGATGAGCACTACGCGCCGCTACGGCAGCAGCGAGCTCTTCCCGACCGACACGCCGATCGGACTCGACGCGATGATCGGGCGCCGCGACGACGTGACGCGGATGGCGACCGCGCTGCTGGGCGGGACGAACCTCGTCGTCGCCGGGCCGCGGCGGACGGGGAAGACGAGCGTCTGCGACGCGGCGGTCGCCGTGTGCGCGCAGGAGGGCGCGTACCCGGTCGCCGTCGATCTGTTCCTGCTGCCCGAGGCCGCCGCGCTGGCCGAGGAGCTGACCGTCGCCGCGCTCGCCAACCGGCCCGTCCTGCGGACCGCGCTCACCCGGGCCGCGCGCGCCGCCGGGCAGGCGTGGGACGCGCTCACCGACGCCGCCACCATCCGCGCCCATCAGGACCTCGGCGACGCCGGCATCGACCTGGAGCTCACGCTGCTGCCGCGCCGCGCGCAGGAGAGCCCGGCCGAGGCGCTGCGCACCGCGGTGCAGCTCCTCGGCGTGATCGCCGACGCCGACGACCGCCGCATGGTCGTTTTCCTCGACGAGTTCCAGGAGATCGCCGGCGGGCGCTTCGGCGACCCCGACGCGGTGACGAAGATGCTGCGCGCCGTGCTCCAGCGCGCGCCGAGCGTGTCGGTCGTCTTCGCCGGTTCGATCGAGCACATGATGCGCCAGCTCTTCGGGCCCAGCGAGCGCGCGCTCAGCCAGTTCGGGTCGTTCTTCGACCTCGGCGAGATCACCCCCGAGGAGTGGCGCGACGGGCTGCGCGAGCGCCTCGCCCTCGACGGCCGCACGATCGCCGACACCGCGCTGGACCGGCTCGTCGCCACCGGCGACGGCCATCCGCGGGCGACGATGCTGCTCGCCCAGCACGCGCACGCGATCGCCGTCGAGGAGCTGCGCGACGACCTCGACGACGCGATCGTCGTCGCCGCGTTGCCGCGGGCCATGCGCGGCGAGGCGCTGCGCCACCAGCAGACGCTCCAGCAGATCCGCGAGATCGGCCGCCACGCGCAGACGCTCGCCCAGCGCGTCGCGCTCGGGGCGACGCTCTACGAGGGGCTGCAGCCGTCCACCGCCGCGCGCACGATGGGCCGCCTGCGCGACGCCGGGATCGTCGAGCAGGACGGCCCCCGCGGCGCCTGGCGGATCGGCGACCCGCTGCTGCGCCGGTTCCTCGCCGACCTCCCGCGGCTGGGACGGATCACGATCTGAACGCCCGGGTCGTCCTCTACCCTTCGCCGTGCCGGTGTCCGAAGCCGACGACCCAAGCTGTAGTCCCGAGCGGGCGGTGAGCGCCCGCTGATCGAGGTCCTCCTCATCCTCGCCGCCATCGCGCTGGTCGCGGCGTGCGGGGTGTTCGTCGCCGCGGAGTTCTCGTTCATCACCGTCGACCGCTCGACGGTGGAGCAGGCGGCCGAGGCCGGCGACCGGCGCGCCGCCGGCGTCCTCGCCGCGCTGCGCTCGCTGTCGACGCAGCTCTCGGCGGCGCAGGTCGGCATCACGATCACGAACCTCGTCATCGGCTTCCTGGCCGAGCCGGCGATCGCCGACCTCATCGACGGCCCGGTCGAGTCGGCCGGCGTGCCGGAGGGGGCGATCCGCGGCGTGTCGATCGCGATCGCGCTGCTGCTGGCGACCGGCGCCACGATGATCTTCGGCGAGCTGGTCCCCAAGAACCTGGCGATCGCCCGGCCGCTGCAGACCGCGCGCGCCGTCCAGGCGATGCAGCGCGCGTTCACGCACGCCACCGGCCCCGCCGTCCGCTTCCTCAACGGCACGGCGAACGCGATCCTGCGCCGCCTCGGCATCGAGCCCCAGGAGGAGCTCGCGTCCGCCCGCTCGCCCGAGGAGCTGGCGTCGCTCGTGCGCCGCTCCGGCGAGGAGGGGACGCTCGAGATGGAGACCGCCACGCTGCTGGAGCGCTCGCTCGCGTTCGGCGACCGCCGCGCCGCCGACGTGATGACCCCGCGCGCCCGCATGCACACCGTCCGCGCCGACGACCCCGTCCGGGCGGTGCTCGAGCACAGCCGCGAGACCGGCCGCTCGCGCTTCCCGGTGATCGTCGACGACAACGACGAGGTCGTCGGCATCGTCCACATCAAGCACGCGATGGCCGTCCCCAACGAGGACCGCACCCGCGTGCGCGTCGCCGACGTGATGGTCGAGCCCGTGCGCGTGCCGACCAGCGTCGAGCTCGACCCGCTGCTGGCCCAGCTCCGCGAGGGCGGCCTCCAGATCGCCGTCGTCGTCGACGAGTTCGGCACCGTCGACGGGATCGTCACGCTCGAGGACCTGATCGAGGAGATCGTCGGCGAGGTCCGCGACGAGTACGACGAGCGCGACGACTCGATCCAGCGCCGGCCCGATGGAAGCTGGCTGCTGTCCGGCCTGCTGCGTCCCGACGAGGCCGGCCGCGCGGTCGAGCTCGCGCTGCCCGAGGACGAGGAGTACGAGACGCTCGGCGGCCTGATCGGCATGCACCTCGGCCGCATGCCGGAGGTCGGCGACGCCGTCGAGGTCGAGGGGCGCGACGACGAGGGCGGCCGCCATCGCGTCCGCCTCACGGTCGAGCGCCTCGACGGGCTGCGCGTCGACAGGCTGCGCCTCGAGCGCGAGCCGATCGAGAACGGCGACGAGACGCAGGAGCGCCGGTGAGCAGCCTCTGGGCCATCGCCCTGTCGGTCGTGCTCCTGGCCGCCAACGCGTTCTTCGTCGGCGCCGAGTTCGCGCTCGTGTCGGCGCGCCGGTCGGTCATCGAGCCGCGCGCCGACGAGGGCCACCGCCTCGCCCGCATCACGCTGCGCGCGATGGAGCGCGTCTCGCTGATGATGGCCGGCGCGCAGCTCGGGATCACGATCTGCTCGCTCGGCCTCGGCTACCTCGGCGAGCCGGCGATCGCGCACCTGCTCGAGGGCCCGTTCGAGGCGATCGGCCTGCCCGACGCGCTCGTCCACCCGATCGCGTTCGCGATCGCGCTGGCGATCGTCAGCTTCCTCCACGTCGTGCTCGGCGAGATGGTGCCCAAGAACATCGCGCTCGCCGGGCCGGAGCGCTCGGCGCTCGTGCTCGCCCCGATCCTCGTCGGGGTCGTGCGGGTGCTGCGCCCGGCGATCGCGTCGCTGAACTGGGTCGCGAACCTCGCGCTGCGCGCCGTCGGCATCACGCCGCGCGACGAGGTGACGAGCACGTTCACCCGCGACGAGGTCGCCGGCCTGGTCGAGGAGTCGCGCCGCGAGGGCCTGCTCGACCAGCACGAGGGCCGCCTGCTCGTCGGCGCGCTCACGTTCGAGGAGCGCGACGCCCGCTCCGTCCTGCTGCCCGTCGCCGACCTCGTCACCGTCGACCACGACGTCACGCCCGCCGAGCTGGAGCAGGTCGCCGCCACCACCGGCTACTCGCGCTTCCCGGTCCGCCGCGAGGGCCTGCTGGTCGGCTACCTGCACCTCAAGGACGTGCTCGAGTTCGAGGACCGCCACCGCAACCGGCCGATCGCCCCGTCGTGGATCCGGCCGATGCCCGCCGTCTCCATCGACGACCGCCTGCGCACGATCCTCGCGCGCATGCAGCGCACCGGCGCGCACCTGGCGCGCGTCGAGGCGGCCGACGGGCAGCTCCTGGGCGTCGTCGCGCTCGAGGACGTGCTGGAGGAGCTGGTCGGGGAGATCCGCGACGAGGCGACCGCCGCCGCGGCCGCCGATCGCGGGCGCGGCCGGCGCTGACGCGACGACCCGGTGTGGAAGGCTGTGGCCGTGTCCGACGCGCCGCTCAGCTTCGATCCGATCGCCGAGGCGGGTCGCCAATGGGCGTCCCGCTGGGGCGACGAGACGGTGGCGCCGATGACGGCGGCGACGTCGATCATGCGCGTCCAGCAGATCCTGCTGGCCCGCCTGAACGCCGCGCTGGAGCCGTACGGGCTGACGTTCCCCCGCTACGAGGCGCTGATGCTGCTGCACCTCAGCCGCCGCGGGGCGCTGCCGCTGGGGAAGATGGGCGCGCGGCTGCAGGTGCACCGCACGAGCGTGACCAACCTCGTCGACGGGCTGGAGCGCGCCGGGCTGGCCGTCCGCTCGCCGCACCCGACCGACCGGCGCACGACGCTGGCGACGATCACCGAGCGGGGGAGGGAGGTCGCCGCCGAGGCGACCGAGGCCCTCAACGCGCTGCGCTTCGGCACCGACCCGCTCGACGACGGCGAGCTCGGCACGCTCGTCGACGTGCTCGAGCGCGTCCGCGCCGCCGGCGGCGACTTCACGCCGCCGCAGGACGGCGGCTGAGGCTCAGGCCCGCTCCCCGTACTCGTAGAACCCGCGCCCGCTCTTGCGGCCGTGGTGGCCGGCGACGACCATGCGCTTCAGCAGCGGCGGCGGCGCGTACTCGGGCCGCTTGAACTCCTCGTAGAGCGAGTCGCAGACCGCGTAGAGGACGTCGAGGCCGATGAAGTCGCAGAGCGTCAGCGGGCCCATCGGATGGCCCGCGCCCAGGCGCATCGCCTCGTCGATGTCCTCGCGGCTGGCGAAGCCCTCCTCGAACATCCGCACGCCCGCCATCAGGTACGGGACCAGCAGCATGTTCACGATGAAGCCGGAGCGGTCCTTCGTGCGGACCGCGTGCTTGCCGATCGCCGCGGCGAAGCGCTCGGCGTGGTCGACGACCTCGGGCGCGGTGTCGAGCGCCACGACGATCTCCACGAGCTTCATCACCGGCACCGGGCTGAAGAAGTGGAGGCCGAGCACGCGCTCCGGGCGCTGCGTCCACGAGGCGACCTGGGCGATCGGGATCGACGACGTGTTCGTGGCCAGGAACGCGGCGTCGGGGAGGCGCGCGTCCAGGTCGCGGAAGACCTTGCCCTTCACCGTCGGGTCCTCGACGACGGCCTCGATCACGACGTCGGCGTCGGCGAGCGCGTCGAGGTCGGTGGTGGGGGAGATGCGCTCGCGCAGCGCGGCGGCGTCGGCCTCGCTGAGCTTCCCGCGCGCGACCGCGTGGGAGGTCGAGTCGGCGATGCGGCGCGCGGAGCGATCGAGGGCGGCCTGCTCGGGCTCGTACAGCACGACCTGCATGCCGGCGCGCGCCACGGTCTCGGCGATGCCGGAGCCCATGAAGCCGGCGCCTACGATGCCGACGACGTGATCGTCCATGTCGGGTCCTCCGAAGCTCGGGTTTGACAGGACGCTACCTGATATGCGACCTTCCGACTATCTGATGTCCACATATACGCAGACGCCGCTGGACGGGTGGGAGGAGGCCTACGCGGCCACGCCCGAGCGCGACGCGCCCTTCACCACCCTCTCGGGCGAGCCGATCCGGCCGCTCTACACCGAGCGCGACCTGCCGGATCCGGCGGAGATCGGGCTGCCCGGCCAGTTCCCGTTTACCCGCGGCGTGTACCCGTCGATGTACCGCGGGCGCCTGTGGACGATGCGCCAGTTCGCCGGCTTCGGCACCGCCGAGGAGACCAACGAGCGCTTCCGCTACCTGCTCGACCACGGCCAGACCGGGCTGTCGACCGCGTTCGACATGCCCTCGCTGATGGGCCACGACTCCGACCACCCGCGCTCGCTGGGCGAGGTGGGGCGCGAGGGCGTCGCCGTCGACTCCGTCGACGACATGCAGACGCTGTTCCAGGGGATCGACCTCGGCGACGTGACCGTCTCGATGACGATCAACGCGCCCGCGCCGATCATGCTCGCCTACTACGTGGTGGCGGCCGAGCAGGCCGGCGTCCCGGCCGACCGCCTGGGCGGCACGATCCAGGCCGACATCCTCAAGGAGTACATCGCCCAGAAGGAGTGGTGCTTCCCGATCGACCCGGCGATGCGCTTCCTCGGCGACATGATCGAGTGGTGCGCGCGCGAGATGCCGCGCTGGCACCCGGTGTCGATCTCCGGCTACCACATCCGTGAGGCCGGGGCGACCGCCGCGCAGGAGCTGGCGTTCACGCTGAAGGACGGGCTCACCTACGTCGAGCAGGCGGTCGAGCGCGGCGTGCCCGTCGACGCGTTCGCGCCGCGGCTGTCGTTCTTCTTCAACGCGCAGATCGACTTCTTCGAGGAGATCGCCAAGTACCGCGCCGCGCGCCGCATCTGGGCGCGGGAGATGCGCGACACGTTCGGGGCCAAGAACCCGAAGTCGTGGCTGATGCGCTTCCACACGCAGACGGCCGGCGTGTCGCTGACGGCCCAGCAGCCGCTGAACAACATCGTGCGCACCGCGATCGAGGCGCTGGCCGGCGTCCTCGGCGGCACCCAGTCGCTGCACACGAACTCCTACGACGAGGCGCTCGCGCTGCCGACCGAGGAGGCGGTGCGCATCGCGCTGCGCACCCAGCAGATCATCGCCCACGAGACCGGCGTGACGAACACGATCGACCCGCTCGGCGGCAGCTACTTCGTCGAGGCGCTCACCGACCGCCTCGAGGAGCAGGCCTACGACTACTTCCGGCGCATCGACGAGCTCGGCGGGATGGTCGCCGCGGTGAAGGACAACTTCCCGCAGCGCGAGATCGCCGACGCCGCCTTCGAGCTGCAGCAGGAGATCGACTCGGGCCGGCGGGTCGTCGTCGGCGTCAACCGCTACACCGAGGGCGACGACGCCCAGCCGCCGATCCTGCGCATCGACCCGGCGCTGGAGCGCAAGCAGATCGACCGCGTGCGGGCGGTCCGCGCGCGCCGCGACGCCGCGGCGGTCGAGGCATCGCTGAGCGCGCTGCGCGCCGCGGCGGAGAAGCCCGACGTCAACCTCATGCCGCTGCTGCTCGACGCCGCGCGCGTCCACGCGACCGAGGGCGAGATCGTCCACGCGCTCCAGGACGTGTGGGGCGCCTACACCGAGACCCCCGTCTACTGATGGCCGCCTCCACCGCGAACCGCACGATCCGCGTCGTCGTTGCCAAGCCCGGCCTGGACGGCCATGACCGGGGGGCGAAGATCATCGCCCGGGCCCTGCGGGATGCGGGGATGGAGGTGATCTACACGGGTCTGCATCAGACGCCGGAGCAGATCGTGGAGACGGTGATCCAGGAGGACGCCGACGCGGTCGGGCTGTCGATCCTGTCGGGGGCGCACATGACGCTGGTGCCGCGGGTGGTG
>DATMSA010000161.1:0-7658 GCA_035565675.1 Capillimicrobium sp.
TCTCCTCGCGGTCCGCGGACTTGGCTGACCAGCCAATCTACTAGCAGCCTTTGAAGCGCGCATCGGCCGACCAGCCCGCGTTCGCCCACGCCTCCGGCGGGGCCGGCGCGAACCCGGCCGCGAGCGCCAGCGAGGTCGCGACGACGAGCAGCGTCCACGGCCACGGCTCCAGGCCGGTCCGCTCCCGCGAGAGCAGCACGACGACCGGCCAGCGCCACAGGCAGAGGCCGTAGGAGATCAGCCCCAGCGCCACGAGCGGCCGCCACGCGAGCGCGCGCGCCACCGTGGTCCGCGCGCATGGACGCACAGGCCGATCAGCGCGGCCGCCGCCAGCGCGTGCGCGAGCCGGCCGCCGTCGAACAGCCAGCCCGCGCTCGCGCCGTCGGCCAGCGCCCAGACGGCGGCGAGGGCGCCGGCGGCGAGCGCGATCACCACCACGGGCCAGGCGAGGTAGAACTGCTCCTCGACGGCGATGCTCCACAGGTGCTCGAAGGGGCGGGGCGAGCCGAAGCGGTCCCAGTAGCTCGCGGACTCGGCGAGCAGGTGCCAGTTGACGAGGTTGAGCCGCACCCACGGCCCGTCGCCCAGCGCGGTGCGCGCCACGTCCGGCGGGCCGGCGAGGCGGGCGGCCACCGCGACCGCGCCGAGCACGACCGCGAGCGCGGGCAGCAGCCGGCGGGCGCGCCGTCCCCAGAAGGCGACCGGCGACGCGCCGCCGGACGCGCGCGCGTCGCGCAGCAGCCGGCCGGTGATGAGGTAGCCCGAGAGGACGAAGAACAGGTCGACGCCGAGGAAGCCCCCGGGCAGGTGGCCGGTGTGGAACGCGAGCACGCCGAGGATTTCGACGCCGCGCAGCGCGTCGAGCGCGTCCAGGTGCGTGGCCATGGCCCGACCATGGCCCGACCATGTCGGGGTCGCGTCCGCGCGGCGTCGCAGTCCTGTCGCAGCCCGCCGCGGGCGTCAGGCGACGGCCGCGGCGGTGTACCGGCCGGCGCGCAGGTCCTCCAGCAGCGTCGGGCCGGTGGGGTCCCAGCCGAGGAGCTCGCGCGTCAGCGCGCTCGACGCCGCGCTGTCGGAGGCGGCGAACGGGCCCAGCCAGCCGAAGTGCTCGGGGTCGACCGAGGCGGTGGGCACCCCGAGCTGCTCGCCGATCGCCTCGGCGATCGCGCGCATCGGCACGCCCTCCTCGGCGACCGCGTGGACCACGCTGCCGGCGGGCGCCGACTCGGCGGCGAGGCGGAACAGCCGGGCGGCGTCGGCGCGGTGCACGGCCGGCCAGCGGTTGGCGCCGTCGCCGACGTGGCCCGCCACGCCGCGCTCGCGCGCGACGTCGACGAGCACGGCGACGAAGCCGGGGTCGCCGGCGCCGTGGACGCTGCGGCCGAGGCGGACGCTCACCGCCCGCACGCCGTCGGACGCGCAGCGCCAGCAGCGCCTGCTCGCAGCCGGCGCGCGGCCCGGCGCTCTCGGGCGAGAGCACGTCGCGCTCGGTGATCGTCGCGTCCGCCGCCGGCGGGAACCCGTTGGCGATCACCAGCGGCCGCCCGGCGCCCGTCAGGCCGGCACCGAGCGCGGCGATCGCACGGCGGTCGGCCTCGACCGACCCGGTGACGTCGCCGGAGAACACGAGGTCGTGCGCGCGGCGATGGCCACGCTGCGCGGCGTGGCCGCCCCCACCTGACGGACCGGCGGCGGCGTCAGCCGGTGATCTCGACCTTCTCGATGACCGCCGGCTCCTGCGGGCGGTCGCGCGCGTCCGTCGGCGTGCCCTCGATCGCGTCGACGGCGTCCATCCCGCCGGTCACGCGCCCGAAGACGGTGTGCTTGCCGTCGAGCCACGGCGCCTGGTCGACGGTGACGAGGAAGAACTGCGAGCCGTTCGTGTCCGGCCCGGCGTTGGCCATCGCCAGCGCGCCGCGCACGACCTTGTGCTCGTTGATCTCGTCCTCGAACGTGTAGCCGGGCCCGCCGGTGCCGGTGCCCAGCGGGCAGCCGCCCTGGATCATGAAGTCCTTGATGACCCGGTGGAAGGTCAGGCCGTCGTAGAAGCCCTGCTGGGCGAGCTTCTTGAAGTTGTCGACGGTCTTCGGCGCGTCCTCGTCGAACAGCTCGAGCTCGATGTCGCCGTGGTTGGTGTGCATGGTCGCGGTGGACATGCGCACACAGTGGCAGGTCGGCGCGCTCAGAGCCCGGGCGGGTGCACCGCGGTGAACCCGCGGATCGAGCGGAACGGCCGCTGCCAGCGCGAGCCGGTCTCGCGCAGGCCCACCGTGTCGAACCGCGCGCCCCCGACGACCATGAACGCGTGCTCCTCGTTGGCGTAGATCGTCACCCACTCGCCCTGGCCCGGCTCGCCCCAGCGCATGTACTCGCCCGAGGTCATCGGCCGGTCGACGAGGCCGGCGTTGGCGAGCGCGAACGAGATCGAGCCCGAGCAGTCGTAGGCGGAGTCGACGAACAGGCCCTCGCCGCGGCCGTGGCCGCCGCCGTACACGTACGGCAGCCGCGCGACCTTGTTGGCGGCGGCGACGATCCGCTGGACGGCCGGCGGCGCGTCGGGCGGCGCGATCGCCTGGCCCGACGAGAGCACGACCGCGTTGGACAGCGCCGCCGACGCCTCGTCGGCGGCCGCCTCGTCGCCGTAGAGCTCGGCCAGCGCCTCGCGCACCTCCTCGTCCGACGGCGCGCCGGGGGCGATCGCGCGCCCCGCGCGCTCGGCGCGCTCGCCCGGCGCGGGCACCTCGGCCTCCGGCTCGGGCACCGGCGGCGCGTCGACCTCGGCGATGAACGGCCGCTGCGGGAACGTGACGCTCGCCAGCGGCGGCAGCGGCTCGGGCTCCGAGGAGCCACAGCCGGCCGCGAGGGCGGCGAGCAGCAGCGGCAGGACCGTCAGGCGGCGCATCCCGCCTGACGGTAGACGCCTAGGCGCGGGCCGGCTCCAGCAGGAGGCGGTGGCCCTTGACCTCGATGCCGCTGACCTCCCGGGCGACGCGCTCGGCGTCGTCGGCGGGCACCGACAGGATCGCGAAGTGCTGCAGCAGCCGCACGTCGCGGACGGCCTCGCCGTCGAGCTTGGCGCGCTCGGTCACCGCGTGCACCACGTCGGCGACCTCGAGCCCCTCGGCGGCGCCGCCGCGCGCGAACAGCGTCACGTAGCGCTCGTCGCCGTTGCGCGACACGTGCGGCTTGGTGTGGCGGCGCGGGCGCTCGCGGACCTGCGCGGGCTCGCTGTGCGCGCCGGCCGACCAGGGCGCGATCGTCGTGCCGATGTGCTTCTCGATCGCCTCCAGGTCGCGCTTCTGGCGCGGCTCGACGAACGTGATCGCGCGGCCGCGCTTGCCCATCCGGCCGGTGCGGCCGATGCGGTGCGCGTACACGTCGGGCGACGTCGGGATGTCGAAGTTCACGACGTGCGTCACCGTGGAGATGTCGAGGCCGCGGGCGGCGACGTCGGTGGCGACGAGGATCGGCAGGCGCCCGCCCTTGAACGCGAGCATGACGCCGTCGCGGGCGCCCTGGCTCATGTCGCCGTGCAGCGCCTTCACGTTGAGGCCCTTGTCGTTGAGCGTGCGGTTGAGCTGGTCGCAGCGGACCTTCGTGCGCACGAACACGATCGCCTGCTCGGGCCGCTCGGCCTTCAGCACCTCGACGAGCTTGGCCGCCTTGTCGGCCGGCTTCACGTCGAGCTGGAACTGCTCGACGGTGTCGATCGTGAGCGTCTCGGCCTCGACCTTGACGAGCTCGGGGTCGTACAGGTAGCGATCGGCGAGCTTGCGGATCGGCGGCGGCATCGTCGCGCTGAACAGCGCCGTCTGGCGGCCGTTCGGCGTGAGGCGCAGGATCCGCTCGACGTCCTCGAGGAAGCCGAGGTCGAGCATCTCGTCGGCCTCGTCGAGGACGACGTAGCGGGCGTCGTGCAGGACGAGCGAGTTGCGGGAGATCAGGTCGAGGACCCGGCCGACGGTGCCGACCACGACGTGGCCGCCCTTGTTGAGCTGGGCCTGCTGGGTGCGGATCGGCGCGCCGCCGAAGACGGCGACGACGTCGATGCCCTTCGGCGCGCCGTAGGAGCGCAGCGCCTGGGTGACCTGGATGCACAGCTCGCGCGTGGGCGTCAGCACGAGCGCCTGGACCTCCTGCACGGAGGGATCGACCTGCTCGACCATCGGGATCCCGAAGGCGGCGGTCTTGCCGGTGCCGGTCTGGGCCTGGCCGATGACGTCGCGACCCTCCAGCAGCGGGGGAATGGCCTGCTCCTGGATCGGCGAGGGCTTCTCGTAGCCGACGTCCTGGAGCGCCTTGAGGGTGGTCTCGGACAGTCCGAGATCAGCGAATGTCGTCACCCCATTGAGGCTAGTGCGTGCGCGGCCGCAACTTCCGGGGGGTCCACTATGTTCCGGCAGCGATGCCCGGGATCACGCGCCTGCGGGGAGCGCTGGCGGCCGCCGCCGCCGCCCTCGCCCTCGTCACCGTCGCCTCCAGCGCCGACGCCGCCGTGCGGGTCGGCATCTCCGACCAGAACGTGTCGATGTTCGACAACCCGCTGTTCGCGCCGCTGGAGATCCGCTACGCGCGCTACGTCACGCCGTGGGACGTCGCGCTGAAGCCCGACTCGCTCGAGGCCGCCGCGCTCGACCAGTGGCTGGCCGCCGCGCGCGCCGCCGGCGTGCAGGCGATGGTCGCCTTCCAGCACTCGGCCGGCGACAACTGCCCGCGCGAGCCGTGCACGCTCCCGGACCCGGCCGACTTCCGGCGCGCGTTCCTGGCCTTCCGCGCCAAGTACCCGCAGATCAAGGTGCTGTCGACGTGGAACGAGGCCAATCACTCGACGCAGCCGACCTACCGCGACCCGGTCGTGGCCGCGCAGTACTACCTCGTCATGCGCCGCCACTGCCGCGGCTGCACGATCGTCGCCGCCGACGTGCTGGACAACTACGCCGACCACTCGCAGAAGATGGCCAAGTGGCTGACGACGTTCTCGTCGGTCGCGCGCAGCGCCCGCCTGTGGGGCATCCACAACTGGGCCGACACGAACCGCTTCACCACCGACGGCATCAAGGCGATGCTGCGGGCGGTGAAGGGCGACGTGTGGCTGACCGAGACCGGCGGCATCGTGGAGTTCACGACGCAGGCCGGGTCGCGCTCGTTCAAGCCCAGCGACGCGCGCGCGGCGAAGGCGATGCGCTACCTGTTCCAGCGGATCGTCCCGATCTCCAAGCGCATCAAGCGCGTGTACGTCTACAACTGGCTCAGCCACCCGACGAACCGGTGGGACTCGGGGCTGATCGACCACAACGGGCGCAAGCGCCAGATGTACGACGTGCTCAAGCGGTACTCGACCCGCTAGCGCGTCGGATCCAGGATCAGCTTCCCGGTCGTGCGGCGCTCGACGAGGTCGACGTGCGCCCGCGCGGCCTCGGCCAGCGGGTAGGTCCCGCCGACGACGACCCGCAGCTCGCCGCGCTCCGCGCGCGCGAACAGGTCGCTGAGCGCCTCGTCGACGTGGGCGGGGCGGTCGAGCAGGTGGTAGAGCCAGAAGCCGACGACCGAGCGGCTCGTGCGCAGCAGCTTGCCGGTGCGCACCTCGTTCTGCTCGCGTGACGCGATCCCGCAGACGACGATGCGCCCGAACGGGCCGAGCGCGTCGAACGAGGCGTCGAAGACGGCGCCGCCGGCCATGTCGAAGACGACGTCGACCGGCTCGCCGAGGTTGGCCTCCAGCAGCCGCTCGGTCAGCCCGTCGGGCGACCCGTCGACCGCGGCGTCGGCGCCGAGCTCCAGCGCGAGCTCGCGCTTGGCCTCGCTCGTGGCGGTCGCGATCACGCGCCCGGCGCCCAGCGCGCGGCCGAGCTGCGTGGCCAGCGAGCCGACGCCGCCGACGGCGGAGTGCACGACCACGGCCTCGCCGCGCTCGACCTTGGCGGCGGTCCGGTACAGGTGCCAGGCGGTCAGCCCCTGCATGAGCAGCGCCAGCGCGGTGGCGTCGTCGACGCCGTCGGGCACCGGGAAGCAGCGCGACGCCGGCGCGACCGCGTACTCGGCGTACCCGCCATGGCCGACGATCGCGACGACCCGCTCGCCGGTGTCCTCGCGCACGCCCGCGACCTCGGCCCCGGGAACCAGCGGCAGCGTCTGCTTGGCGACGTACTCGTTGCCGCGCTGGTGGGTGTCGGCGAAGTTGACGCCCGCGGCGGTCACGCGCACGAGGACCTCGTGCGCGGCGGGCTGCGGGACGGGCAGGTCGACGACCTCGAGCACCTCGGGCCCGCCGAACTCGCGGATCTGGACGGCACGCATCGGCGGCGACCTTACCCACGAGCGGCGGTGCGCCACTCAAGTCCCGCGCGGAACGGACCGATACGCGGGTCGATGCGCTCGTTCCCCCGCCTCCTCGCCGCCGCCGCGCTCGTCGCGCTGCTGGCCGTTCCCGCCGCCGCCTCGGCCGCGACCCGCTACGTCCCGGTCGGGATCTCCGACCAGAACGCCGAGACGTTCTCGAACCCGTTCTTCAGCGCGCTGAACATGCGCTACGCGCGCTACGTCACGCCGTGGGACGCGGTCCTCAAGCCCGACTCGCACCCGGCCAAGGACCTCGACGAGTGGCTCACGGCGGCCGAGGAGGCGGGCGTGTCGCCGCTGGTGTCGTTCAACCACTCCGAGGGCGACGACTGCCCGCGCCGCCCGTGCGCGAAGCCGTCGGCGCGCGCGTTCCGCAACGCGTTCCGGGCCTTCCGCGAGAAGTACCCGCACGTGGTCACGATCTCGCCCTGGAACGAGGCCAACCACATGGCCCAGCCCACGTACAAGCGGCCCGACCTCGCCGCGACCTACTACCACGTGGTCCGCCGCGAGTGCCCGCAGTGCCAGGTCGTCGCCGCCGACGTCCTCGACATCTCCAACATGGAGCGCTGGCTGCAGGCGTTCGTCAAGAAGGCGCCCGACGCGCGCCTCTACGGCATGCACAACTACGGCGACACGAACCGCTTCCGCACGTCGGGCATCGAGACCGTGCTGCGGACCGTGAAGGGCTCGGTCTGGCTGACCGAGACCGGGGCCATCACGTCGTTCGTGACGACGTCCGGCAAGGTGTCCTTCCGCCACAACAACCGCCGGGCCGCGAAGGCGATGACGTACCTGTTCGACAAGCTCGTGCCGTCGTCGAGCCGCATCAAGCGCGTCTACCTGTACCACTGGGGCGCCGACCCGAAGAACCGCTGGGACTCGGCGCTGCTGGACAAGGTCGGCAAGCCGCGCAGGGTCTACGACATCGTCAAGCGCTACAACACCGCGGCCGCCCGCCAGGCCGCGCGGCGCCGGTAGGCGCCACGAGCCCGGGCGCTAGCCTGCCCGGCCTCATGAGCGTGACTGTGGTTGGTTCGATTGCCTATGACCGGGTGAAGACGCCGTTCGGGGAGCGCGAGCGGATGTTGGGTGGGGCGGCGACGCATTTTGCGTTGGCGGCGTCGTTCTTTGATGAGGTGCGGTTGGTGGGGCCGGTGGGCGATGACTTCGCCGACATGGACGTGCTGCGCACGCGGGGGTCCAACACCGATGATGTGGAGCATGTGGCGGGGGGTGAGACGTTCTTCTGGCATGGCGAGTATGGGTGGGATCTGAACTCGCGCGAGACGCTGGACACCCGGCTGGGGGTGTTCGAG
>DATMSA010000162.1:0-15443 GCA_035565675.1 Capillimicrobium sp.
GTCGTGTTCAACGGGAGCACGATCTCGATCCCGCCCTCCGGCAACGGCAGCCCGTATCCGTCGCAGATCTCGGTCGGCGGCCTCACCGGGACGGTCACGAACGTCACCGTGACGCTGAACGGCGTCAGCCACACGTGGCCGGGCGACATGCGCATCCTGCTCGTCGGCCCCAACGGCCAGACCGTGACCCTGCTGTCGGCCGTGGGCGGCGGGACCGACGTCAACAACGCGACGCTCGTCTTCAGCCAGGCCGCCGCCGGCCTGGTCCCCAGCCCGATCGTGTCCGGCACCTACCGGCCCACGCAGAACGCGCCCTTCACCGGGCCCGCGCCGGCACCGCCCGGGCCGTACGGGGCATCGCTGGCGATCTTCAACGGCACCGTGCCCAACGGCGTCTGGAACCTGTACGTGTTCGACACGACGGCGCCCGACGGCGGCCAGATCGCGAGCTGGAGCATCGACGTCGTGACGAACGGGCCGACGATCGGCTCGTTCGCGCCGACCGGCGGCCCGGCCGGCACCCAGGTCGTCATCACCGGCACGAACCTGACCGGCGCGACCGGCGTGTCGTTCGGCGGCACCCCGGCGTCGGCGTTCACGGTCGTCTCCCCCACCCAGATCACCGCGACCGTGCCGGCCGGCGCGGCGAGCGGCCCGATCACCGTGACCACGCCGACCGGCTCGGCGACGAGCGCGACGCCGTTCCAGACCACGCCGGCGCCGACGATCACCGCCCTGTCGCCCACGAGCGGGCGGGTCGGCACGCAGGTGACGATCACCGGCACGAACCTGACCGGCGCCACCGCGGTGACGTTCAACGGCACCCCGGCGACCGGCGTCACGGCCACGTCCGCGACCCAGGTCACGGCGACCGTGCCGACCGGGGCCGGCGCGGGCACCGTCAGCGTCACGACGCCGGGCGGCACCGCGAACAGCCCGAGCCCGTTCACGGTCGCCCATCCCCGGCGGGTCTCGCTGTCGCTCAGCCGCACGCGGGCGCGCGGGTCGGTGACCGCCGTCGACGGGTTCACGAAGTGCGCCGAGCAGGTCGCCGTCCGCGTCCAGCGGCGCTCGGGCGGCCGCTGGCGCACGGTCGGCAGCGACATCACCAACGCCAACGGCAGCTACAGCATCGGCAACGTCCGCCGGCCCGGGCGCTACCGCGCCGTGGCGCCCCGCCAGACGCTGTCGTCGGGCGACGTGTGCAACCGCGACCCGTCGCGCGCCGCGCGCCAGGCGCGCCGCTGACCCGACCGCCGTCCGCGCCGTCCCGTCGCCCTGCGGCGGGACGGCGCGCCGGCGCGGCGCTCAGCTCCCCGCCGGCTTCTCCGCGTGCCCGCCGAACTCGGCGCGCATCGCCGACATGACCTTGTTGGCGAACTGGTCGTGGTCGCGCGAGGAGAAGCGCGAGTACAGCGCGGTCGTCAGGACCGGCGCGGGCACCCCCTCCTCGATCGCGGCGATCGCCGTCCAGCGGCCCTCGCCGGAGTCCGACACGCGGCCGGAGTACTCGTCCAGGTCGGGCGACGACGCCAGCGCGGACGCGGTGAGGTCCAGCAGCCACGACGCGATGACGCTGCCGCGCCGCCACACCTCGGCGACCGCGGCCATGTCGAGCTCGTACTGGTAGGCCTCGGGATCGGCCAGCGGCGCCGTCTCGGCGTCGGCCTCGACGGTCGACAGGCCGACGTTGGCGTTGCGCAGGATGTTCAGGCCCTCCGCGTAGGCGGCCATGATCCCGTACTCGATCCCGTTGTGGACCATCTTCACGAAGTGGCCGGCGCCGGACGGGCCGCAGTGCAGGTAGCCGGCCTCGCCGGGCGCGAGGTCGCCCTCGCGGCCGGGCGTGCGCGGGGCCGCGTCGACGCCCGGGGCGAGCGCGGCGAAGATCGGCTCCAGGCGCGCGAACGCCGCGTCGTCGGCGCCGATCATCAGCGAGTAGCCGCGCTCCAGGCCCCACACGCCGCCGCTCGTGCCGCAGTCGACGTAGTGCATGCCGTGCTCGCGCAGCCGCTTGCTGCGGCGCAGGTCGTCGCGGTAGGACGAGTTGCCGCCGTCGATCACCGTGTCGTCGGGCGACAGGAGCGGAAGCAGCTCGTCGAGCGTCTCGTCGACGACGGCCGCCGGGACCATCAGCCACACGTTGCGCGGCGTGTCGAGCTTGGCGACGAAGTCCGCCAGGGCGCTCGCGCCGGTGGCGCCCTCCCCCGAGAGCTGCTGGACGGCGTCCGCGCTGCGGTCGTAGACCACGCACTCGTGTCCGGCGCGCATGAGGCGGCGCACCATGTTGGCCCCCATGCGGCCCAGGCCGATCATTCCCAGTTGCATGTGGTGATCATGCCGGGTCGGGCGGCCGGGGGTGAAATCGGCGGCGATCCCGCGCGCGTTCTGGAATGCTCGGCCCATGGAGATCCACGGACCCCCGCTGAGCGAGCGGGCCCACCCGCACGACCTGCTGCGCGGCCTGCGCGACGGCCGCGGCGACGAGGTCGCGGTCATCGGGGCCGAGCGCACGATGACCTGGGAGGAGCTCGACGCGGCCGCCGGGGCGCTCGCCGCCGGCTACGCGTCGCTGGGCCTGGAGCGCGGCGACCGCGTCGCGTCGCTGATGCCCAACCGGCTCGAGCTGGTCGTCCACTACCTGGCGTGCTTTCGCAGCGGCCTGGTCACGACGCCGCTGAACTACCGCTACACGTGGCGCGAGATCGACCACGCGCTCGAGGTCAGCGGCGCCTCCGCGCTCGTCGTCCACGCCGAGCGCGCCGACGACGTCGCCGCCAGCCGCCTGGCGGGCGGCGTGCCGCGCGGGATCGTCGCGTTCGCCGGCGACGTGCCGAACGCGGTCGGGCGCCTGGAGGACCTGGTCGCCGCGGGCGGCACGTTCCCCGCGCAGGCCCCCGATCCGAGCGACCCGGTCGTGATCTTCTTCACCTCCGGCAGCACCGGCCCGGCCAAGGGCGTCACGCACAGCCACGAGACCCTCGGCTGGATGATCGGCAGCGCCGCCGCGGCGCTCGGCCTCGACGCCGGCGACACGTTCCTGCCGGCGTCGTCGATGTCGCACGTCGGCTCGTACCTGTGGACGCTGTCCACGCTGGCCACCGGCGGCCGCGTCATCATCGTGCGCAGCTACGACGCGCACGAGGTCCTGCCGCTGCTGCGCACGCACCGCCCGACGGTGATGGCGATGCTGCCGGCGGCGCTGGCCGCGCTCATCCGCGACCACGACGTCAGGCACGAGGACTTCGCGTCGCTGCGCCTCTGCCGCGCCGGCTCCGACAAGGTCTCCACCGAGCTGCTGTCGGAGTTCGCCAGGGTCGCCGGGTTCGCGATCGACGAGGGCTACGGGATGACCGAGGTCGGCCTGGCCACGCTCAACCCGCCGTCGGCGATCAAGCAGGGCTCGATCGGCGTGCCGATCCCCGGCTTCGACGTCGCGCTGCGCGACGACGACGGCGCCGAGGTGGACACCGACGAGGTCGGGCGCATCTGGATCCGCACGCGGAGCTGCATGACCGGCTACTGGAACCACCCGGAGGCCACCGCCGAGGTGATGCGCGACGGCTGGCTGGACTCCGGCGACCTCGCCCGCGCCGACGCCGACGGCTACCTGTGGTTCTTCGGGCGCAAGAAGCAGATCATCGTCCACGACGGCTCGAACATCAGCCCGTTCGAGGTCGAGGGCGCGCTGGTCGAGCACCCGAGCGTCGCGCTCGCCGCGGTCATCGGCATCCACGACGACATCCACGGCGAGAACGTGCGCGCGTACGTGACGCTGCGCCCCGACGCGCCGCCGACCACGGCGGCCGACCTGATCGCGTTCTGCCGCGAGCGGATCGGCTACAAGGCGCCCGAGGAGATCGTGTTCCTCGACGAGATGCCGGTCAACCCGACCGGCAAGCTCGACCGTGTCGGCCTCAAGCGGCTGGCCGAGGAGGGCCTGCGCGAGCACGATCCGACCGCGTGAGCGGGGATTTCCGGGGATTCCCCGGAGCCCCGTTGCGGAGGACTACGGATGGGCCGGGACGGGCGGCGGGCGATCGTGCCAGGGCTCATGTCCGACACGAGACAGCCTCCGCCCCCGCCGACGTGCGCCGTGTGCGGCGACGTCGTCGGCGTCTACGAGCCGATCGTCGCCCGCAGCCTGGACGGCGGTCTGGTCGTGGAGACCTCCCTGGCCGCCGAGCCCGAGCTCCAGACCCAGGGCTGGACCTGCTTCCACCGCGCCTGCTACTCCCGGTCGGCCGCCGCCTGAGCGCGCGGCGCGTCAGCGGTCGCGGACGCTCACGCGCGCCTGCAGCGCGCGGTCGACGCCGACCTCGCGCGCCGGGCCGGTCATCGTGAGCGCCAGCACCCCGCGGATGTCGGCGCTCGAGGCGCCGACCCGCAGCTCGACGTCGCCGGGGTCGACGCGGCGCGCGCCGGAGCGGCCGCTGTAGCAGGCGAGGTCTGCGGGCACCTCGATCTCGACGGTGCGCGTGGCCCCGGGCGGCAGCTCGACGCGCGCGAAGGCCACGAGCCGCTGGACCGGGCGCACGACCTCGGCGACCGGGTCGTGCAGGTACACCTGGACGACCTCCGCCGACGGCGTCCCGGCGTCGTTGCGCAGCGTCACCGCCACGGTCGCGCTGCCGTCGGTCGGCCACTGCGGACCCGACGGCGCCGCGACCTCCACCCACGTCGCGGGCGCGTAGGAGAGCCCGTGGCCGAACGGGAACAGCGGCGTCGGGTCGATCGTCGTCGCCCCGCCGCGCTCGCCGGCGAGCGGCTGCAGGTACGTCCACGGCTGGGTCGCGCCGGCGGCCGGGAAGTGCACGGGCAGGCGGCCCGAGGGGTTCACCCGCCCCGACAGCACGTCCGCGAGCGCCGGCCCGCCCTCCTCGCCCGGGTAGAACGCGCACACGATCGCGGCCAGGCGGTCGACCTGGCGCGACAGCTCGTACGGTCGCCCGACGAGCAGGACGAGGACGACCGGCGTGCCGGTGTCGAGCAGCGCCTCGAGCAGCTCCTCCTGGCGGCCGGGCAGCCGCAGGTCGGGCGCGTCGCAGCCCTCGCCCGAGGTGCCGCGCCCGAACAGGCCGGCCTGGTCGCCGAGGACGGCGACGCACACGTCGGCGTCGGCGGCGGCGCGCGCGGCCGCGGCGATCCCGGCGTCGTCGCCGCCGACGACCGGGCAGCCGGGCGCGAACGCGACCTCGTAGCCGGCGGGGTCGGCGCGCAGCGCCTCCAGGACGGTCGGCGCCGCGATCCCCAGGTCGGTCTCCGGATGCTGGGTGCCGACGTGGACGGGGAACGCGTAGCAGCCCATCAGCGCGAGCGGGTCGTCGGCGCGCGGGCCGACGACGGCGACGCGCGCGCCGGCGCCCAGGGGCAGCGTGCCGTCGTTGGCGAGCAGCACGGTCGCGCGGCGGGCCAGCTCGCGGGCCAGCTCCCGCGCGGGCGGCGGGTCGAGGTCGACCGGCGCGTCGCCGGACAGCGCCGGCGGCTCGGGCGACCAGCCGGCGTCGAGCAGGCCGAGCTCGAGCTTCTGGCGCAGCACGCGCTCCAGCGCGCGGTCGACGAGCGCGACGTCGACCTCGCCGGCCTCGAGCGCGGCGATGAGCGGCTCGCCGAAGCAGTTGACGGTCGGCAGCTCGACGTCGATGCCGGCCGCGAGCGCCTGGCCGGCCGCCTCGCCGCGCGTCGCGGCGGTGCGGTGCAGGATCTGCAGGAAGCGGACCGAGAAGTAGTCGGCGACGACCGTGCCGCCGAACCCGTACTCGCCGCGCAGCAGGTCGGTCAGCAGCGCCGGGTCGCCGGCGGCGGGCACCCCGTCGAGGTCGACGTAGGCGTTCATCACCGAGCGCGCCCCGGCGCGCAGCGCCATCTCGAACGGGACGAGCAGCACGTCGGCCAGCTCGCGCGGCCCGATCGACACCGGCGCGTGGTTGCGGGCGCCGCGCGAGGCCGAGTAGCCGACGAAGTGCTTGAGCGTCGACACCACGCCGGCGGACTCCAGGCCGCGCACGTACGCGGCGCCGATCTCGCCCACGAGCTGGGGGTCCTCGCCGATCGTCTCCTCCACCCGGCCCCAGCGCAGGTCGCGGACGACGTCGAGCACGGGCGCCATCCCCTGGTGCACGCCGAGCTGCGCCATCGCGGCCCCGATCTGCGCGCCCATCGCCTCGACGAGGCCGGGGTCGAACGCGGCGCCCCAGCACAGCGGCGACGGGTAGACGGTCGCCTGCCAGGCGGCCAGGCCGGTGAGGCACTCCTCGTGCACGAGCGCCGGGACGCCGTGGCGGCCGGCCTCGACGATCCGGCGCTGGCTGCGCGCCAGCGTGCGGGCGCCCTCGGCCGGGTCGACGGGCGCCGTGCCGAACGGGCGCGTGAGCTGGCCCAGCCCGTCGCGGATCAGCGCGCCGTAGTCCTCGGGCGGCTCGGCCAGCTCGTGCTGGTGGGGGGCGACGTCGTCGCCGGCGGTCTCCATCCCGACCCACACGCCGTAGAGCTGGGCGACCTTCTCGCGCAGCGACATCCGCGACATGAGGTCGGCGACGCGCTCGTCCGCGGGCGCGGACGGGTCCCGCCAGGTCGCGGTGCCGCTCTCGATCGTCACGAGACGGGCGGGGCGGTCGACCGGCGGACGACGAGCTGGGTGTCGAGCGTGACGTGCGCCCCGGCGAGGTCCTCGCCGGCGATCATGCGCAGCAGCAGCTCGACCGCCTCGTGGCCCATCGTGCGGATCGGCTGCTTGACGGTGGTGAGCGGCGGCTCGGCGGCGGCCGCCTCGGGGATGTCGTCGAAGCCGACGACCGACAGCCGGCCGGGGACGTCGATGCCCAGCGAGCGCGCGACCTCGATCGTGGCCAGGGCGGCGACGTCGTTGCCGGCGAAGATCGCGGTCGGCGGGACCGGCCGCGTCAGCAACTCCCGGGCGACGCGGGCCGACGCCTCCGGGTCGTAGCCGCCGACGCGCATGAGGCTCTCGCGCACGGCGACCCCGGCCGCGTCGTGCGCGTCGCGGAAGCCGCGCTCGCGAAGCTGCGCGGACTGCAGGTCGGGGCGGCCGCCGATCATCGCGATGCGCTCGTGGCCGAGGCCGAGCAGGTGCTCGGTCGCGAGCTGCGCCCCGCGCAGGTTGTCGGAGTCGACGGTCGGCAGCCGCGACGGGCCGGTGTGCGGGTCGACGGCGACGATCGGCGCGTCGGAGACGACGTCGACGACCGTCGGCGTGACGAGCACGGCGCCGTCGATCAGGGTGCCGCTGAGCCGGGTCAGCGAGCGCCGCTCCCACCCCACCTGCTCGCCGGTCTGGCCGCCGGCGGAGTAGATGACGAGCTCGTAGCCGGTGCCGCGGATCGCGTCGGCCGCGCCCTTCAGGAGCTCGGTGCTGAACGGCTCCAGGTCGGCGACCAGGATGCCCAGCACGTTCGTGCGGTGGTTGCGCAGGCTGCGCGCGACGATGCTGGCCTCGTAGCCCAGCTCCTCGATGACGGCCTGGACCCGCGCGGTGGTGTCGGCCGCGACCCCGTAGCGGCGGTTCAGGACCTTCGAGACCGTCGCGGTCGACACGCCGGCCCGCTCGGCGACGTCGCGGATCGTCACGCGGCTGCTGGGCTGCATGAGCGCGGACCATATCGCATAAATCGTTATCGATAACGATTTGACAGGGCGGTTGCGAAGGGATAACACTGCCTGGCGAGGGGTCGGCCGCTCGGCCGACGACGTCCGAGGAGGAGAGGACCGACATGCGCAGGTTCCCATCGCGCCGCGCCGCCGCCATCGGGCTCACCGGCGCCGCGCTCATGCTCGTCGCCGCGTGCGGCGGCGAGGACGAGAACGGCGGATCGACGGCCGCCTCCAGCGACGGCGCCGCCGAATCCGCGAACCTGGTGTGGTGGCACAACGCCACCAACGAGCCCCTCAAGAGCGTCTGGACCGAGGTCGCCCGCGACTTCGAGGCGCAGAACCCGAACATCAAGATCAAGGTCCAGCCGATCCAGAACGAGCAGTTCACCACGAAGGTGCCGCTCGCGCTGCAGGGCGACGAGCCGCCGGACATCTACCAGCAGTGGGGCGGCGGCCAGCAGGCCGACCAGATCCGCTCGGGCAAGGTCGCCGACATCACCGACGCGACCTCGGAGTGGATCGGCGACCTCACGACGATCACCGAGGGCTGGAAGACCGACGGCCGCCAGTACGGCGTCCCCTACAGCCAGCACGTCGTCGGCTTCTGGTACCGCAAGGACCTGTTCGAGAAGGCCGGCATCACCGAGCCGCCGACCACGATGGCCGAGCTGAACGAGGCCGTCGACAAGCTGAAGGCGGCGGGGATCGCCCCGATCGCGATCGGCGCCAAGGACCGCTGGCCGGCCGCGTTCTACTGGGACTACTTCGTGCTGCGCCGCTGCGCGGCCGAGACCGTCCAGGAGGCGATGGCCACGCAGGTGATGGACGACGAGTGCTTCATCCAGGCCGGCGAGGACCTGAAGGCGTTCCTCGACACCGAGCCGTTCCAGGACAGCTTCGAGGGCACCACCGCCCAGCAGGGCGCGGGCAGCTCGGCGGGCATGGTCGCCAACGGCAAGGCGGCGATGGAGCTGCAGGGCACGTGGAACCCGTACGTGATGTCGGACCTGACCGACGACGAGAACCTCGACGACAAGCTCGGCTGGTTCCCGTTCCCGGCCGTCGAGGGCGGCGCCGGCGACCCGAAGGCGGCGCTCGGCGGCGGCGACGGCTTCTCGTGCACGACCGGACAGGCCGACGCGTGCGTCCAGTTCCTCGAGTACATCGTCTCGCCCGAGGTCCAGGAGAAGCTCGTGACGTCCGGCTCCACGACCCTGCCGGTCAACCCGGCGGCCGCGGGCGCGATCGAGAAGCCCACCGTGAAGGAGATCCAGGCGTACGTCGACCAGGTCCCCTACACGCAGACGTACTTCGACGTCGCGCTGCCGACCGCGGTCGGGCAGGCCCTCAACGAGGCGATCGCCGACTTCGTCGTCGGCCAGGGCTCGCCGGAGGACATCGTCGCGGCGGTCCGGTGACCGCGACGGCGGCTTCGACCGCCAGGCGCCCCACCTCCGTCCCGACGGGCAGGACGGCGGCACGGTGGCGGTGAACCTGGCCGAGACCTCGACCGGGCGCGCCAGGGCGCGTCCGGTCGAGCGCCGCCGGGCGCTGATGCGCAAGCGGGCCGAGCTGACGCTGCTGCTCGGCCCCGCGCTCGTCCTGTTCGTCGGCTTCGTCCTGCTGCCGATCGGGATCGCCGCCTACTACAGCGTCCACGAGTGGAACGGCTTCGGCCCGATCGACCAGTTCGTCGGGCTCGACAACTACCGGCGCGCGTTCGAGGACCCGGTCTTCCGCGGCGCGATCGGCCACAACCTGATCATCGCCGGGCTGTCGCTGCTCATCCAGCTCCCGCTGTCGATCGCGCTCGCGCTGCTGCTGAACCGCAACCTGCGCGGCCGCGGCCTGCTGCGGCTCGTCGTGTTCGCCCCCTACGTGCTGTCGGAGGCGATCACCGCGGTGCTGTGGCTGCTGATCCTGCAGCCGGACGGGTTCGTCGACCAGGTGCTGCGGGCCGTCGGGCTCGGCGGGCTGGTCCAGCCGTGGCTGGCCGACCGCGAGATCGTGCTCTACACGCTGTTCGTCGTCATCACGTGGAAGTACCTGGGCTTCGGGATCATCCTGCTCCTCGCCGGCCTGCAGGGCATCCCGCGCGAGCTGCGCGAGGCGGCCGCGCTCGACGGCGCCGGCTCGTGGCAGACCACGCGCTACGTGGTGCTGCCGCTGCTGGGGCCGACGATCCGCATCTGGATCTTCCTGTCGATGATCGGCTCGCTGCAGCTCTTCGACATCGTCTGGATCATGACCGGCGGCGGCCCGGCCGGCTCGTCGGCGACGATGGCCACGTACCTGATCGACCACGGCTTCCGGCGCTACGAGTTCGGCTACGGCAGCGCGGTCGCGGTGATCCTGTTCGTCATCTGCTTCGTGTTCGCGCTCGTCTACCAGCGCTACGCGCTGCGACGCGACACGGCGGGCGCGCTCACGCGGGCGGGGGCCTGAGATGGCGACGGTCGCCCAGCCCGCCCCCTCCCCCGCTCCGGCGCCGCCGCGCCGCCGCACGCGCCGGCCGCTGACGATCGGGCGGCTGCTGACGTACCTGGCGATCGTCGTGATCGTCGTGGGCACGATCGTGCCGCTGCTGTACGTCGTCCTCAACGGCTTCCGCTCGACCGCGCAGATCAACACCGACCCGGCCGGCCTGCCCGACCCGTGGGTGTGGGACAACTACAAGAACGTCCTCACGTCGTCGGACTACTGGCGCTTCCTGCTCAACAGCCTCGTGATCGCGGTGATCGCGACGGCGCTGGCGGTGGCGCTCGGCGCGATGGCGGCGTTCGCGCTGGCCCGCTACGCGTTCCGGGGCCGCGAGGCGCTGTACGCGTTCTTCACGATCGGGCTGCTGTTCCCGCTCGGCGTGGCCGCGCTGCCGCTGTACCTGGTGCTGCGCGAGATCGGGCTGCTGGAGAACCCGCTCGGCGTCGCGATCCCCGAGGCGGCGTTCTCGCTCTCGATCACGATCGTGATCCTGCGCCCGTTCATGCGCGCGATCCCCGACGAGCTCGAGGACGCGGCGCTGCTGGACGGCGCGTCGCGCCTGACGTTCTTCTGGCGCATCCTGCTGCCGCTGTCGATGCCGGCGCTCAGCACCGTCGCGATCCTCGCGTTCGTGACGAGCTGGAACTTCTACCTGCTGCCGCTGCTGGTCTTCAACGAGACCCAGAACTTCACGCTGCCGCTGGGCGTCGCGACGTTCCAGTCGCAGTACTCGCAGGACACCGCCGCGATCCTCGCGTTCACCGCGCTGTCGATGGTCCCGTCGCTGGCCTTCTTCGTCTTCGCCGAGCGGCGGATCGTCGGTGGCCTCACGGGTGCCGTGAAGGGATAGGGTCGCTCCGTGCGCGCGATCGGACTCGACGTCGGCACCTCGGCGGTCAAGGCCCTGGCCCTGGACGAGGCGGGCAACGTGCTCGCGCGCCACGAGGCCGAGTACCCGCTGTCGATGCCGCATCCCGGCTGGGCCGAGCAGGATCCCGAGGACTGGTGGCGGGCCGCCGAGGCGGCGCTCGCCGCGGTGACCGACGGCGACGAGGTCGCCGGCATCGGCCTGTCGGGGCAGATGCACGGGCTCGTCGCGCTCGACGACGCCGACCGCGTCATCCGCCCCGCGATCCTGTGGAACGACCAGCGCACCCAGGCCGAGTGCGACGAGATCACGCGGCTCGTCGGCGAGCGGCGGCTGATCGAGCTGACCGGCAACCGGGCGCTGACCGGCTTCACCGCGCCGAAGCTGCTGTGGCTGCGCGAGCACGAGCCGGCGTCGTACGCGCGGATCGCCCACGTGATGCTGCCCAAGGATTACGTGCGGCTGCGGCTCACGGGCGAGCGCGCGACCGACGTCGCCGACGCGTCCGGGATGCTGCTGCTCGACGTGGCCCGGCGGCAGTGGAGCGCCGAGGTGCTCGAGGCGCTGTCGCTGGATCCGGCGTGGCTGCCGCGGCTGCTGGAGTCGCCGCAGGTGTCGGGGACGACGGCCGGCGGCGTGCCCGTCGCGGCGGGCGCGGGCGACCAGGCGGCAGGCGCGCTGGGGGTGGGCGTCGTGCGGCCGGGGCCGCTGTCGGTCGTGCTCGGCACGTCGGGCGTGGTGCTGACCGCGCTGGACGGGTTCGCGGCCGACCCCGAGGGGCGCGTGCACGCGTTCTGCCACGCGTCGCCGGGCGCCTGGCAGGCGATGGGCGTGATGCTGTCGGCGGCGGGCGCGCTGGGCTGGCTGCAGCGGACGATCGCGCCCGGCATGCCGTTCGCCGGGCTGGTCGCCGAGGCCCACCACTGGGACCCGGGCGCGGGCGGGCTGACGTTCCTGCCATACCTGACCGGCGAGCGCACGCCGCACGCCGACCCGGAGGCGCGCGGCGCGTTCGCCGGCCTGTCGATGCACCACGACCGCGGCGCGCTCGTGCGCGCGGTGCTCGAGGGCGTGGCGTGCGGGCTGCGCGACTGCTTCGACCTCGTCGACGCGCTCGGCGCCGGGACCGCGAGCGCGGGGCGCGCGTCGGGCGGCGGGGCGCGCAGCGCGCTGTGGCTGCGGATCGTCGCGTCGATGCTGGAGCTGCCGATCGAGCGGCTCGCCGTCGAGGAGGGCGCCGCGTTCGGCGCCGCGCTGCTCGGCGGCGTCGCGGGTGGCATGTGGCGCGACACCGACGAGGCGGCCGCCGCGACCGTCCGCGTGCGCGACACGATCGAGCCCGAGGCCGCCTGGATCGAGCCCTACCGCGACCTGCTCGCGCGCTACCGCGCGCTGTACCCGGTGGCGTCGCGGCCGGTGGACGCGGCGCCGGCGTAGGCGCGGCGCGAACCGTCAGGCTCCTCGCGGCCGCACCGGAAACCAGTGCGTCAGGGGGTGGTCGACGTTATCGCCGCATAGCGACGATAAAGTCGACCACCCCCGCCCGCTCCCGTGCGAGCGCCCTACCCCGCCACGGCACCGTTGTCGGTTTGCGATCGCATAGCGACCTCGATCTGACAACGGCGCTCGGTCCGCGGCCGCGCGGCTGCGCACCGCGCGTCGCCCGGCCCCCTACTCCCCCGCCGGCCCGCGCCCGAGCGTGATCCGCAGGTACCGCGACGTCGCCTCGGCGCGGTTGTTGGCGTGCATCTTGCGCAGCACGTTCTTGACGTGGAACTTCACGGTGCCCTCGGAGAGCACCAGGATCCGAGCGATCCCCGCGTTCGTGTGCCCCTGGACCATGAGCTGCAGGACCTCGAGCTCGCGGCGGGTCAGCAGGTCGCGCAGGCGGTCCATCGACGGGGCCGGGTCGAGCTCGGTCGGCGGCTCGTCGCCGCCGTCGCGCGCGAGCGTCACGGCGCCGTCGCTGAGGCTGCCGCTGCGCGACTCGGCCCACGCGGCGACGCGGCGCAGCTCCTCGCGCTGCGCCCGCAGCCGGCGGCGCAGGATCGCGCGCTCGAACACCAGCGCGAAGCACAGCGCGAAGTCGCCGAGCACCAGCGCGTCGTCCTCGTCCAGCGGGCGGGGAGGCAGCGGCTCGGCGCCGTGCAGGAAGCCGATCGCGCGGCCGTCGACCGAGATCGGCGCGGCCAGGTAGCCGTCGACGCCGAGCGCGTCGCCGAACGCGTGGCGACGGCGCGCCTCGAGCTGCGCCGGCACGATCAGGCGTGGCGTGCGGCGGCGCAGCAGCTCGCTCTCGGCGACCGGGTACTCCAGCACGAGCGGCTCGTCGCGCAGCGGCGCCATCAGCTCCTCGGCCGCGTCGGGTCCGTCCTGCGACCACGCCGCCTCGCCGACCAGCGCGCCCTCCTCCAGGCGGCTGAGGACGACCCGGCCCAGGCCGGTCGCCGCCGCGGCCTCGGCGGGCGCCTGCGCGATCAGCTCGCTGGGCGGGCCCAGCTCGACGAGCCGCTCGAGCGCACGGGCCAGGTCGATGCGGCGGCGGCCGGCGGCGGCCTCGGCGGCGGCCGCCACGCTCAGCGCGCCCCGACCAGCTCGGCGCGCTCGCGGCCCACCGGTCGCACGTAGGCGTCGCGGTGGCGGGCGGTCAGCACGACCGTGTTGGAGCCGGCGCGCTGGGTGAACGGCTTCAGCGACACCCGGTACCCGCTGCGCTCCCCGACGAGCGAGAAGATCGGGCCGTTGACCCAGTTGAGGATCGAGCCCTCGAGCTTGCCGGGGCCGCGGAACGCCGCGTACTCGCCGACGTCGCGCACGAAGATGTCCTGCGCGACGAGCGTGCCCTCGTGATGGAGGAGCTGCAGCGTCTGCGCGAAGCTCTCGACCGCCGTCGTGGACATGTGCACGCGCGTCCACTCGGGCATGCCCTCGAGCAGCTCGTCGAGGTGGACGTCGGCGCTGGGGGCGACGCGCATCGCCGACGGCGCCGGGACCTCGACGTACATCTCCTCGAGGTGCACGGCCTCCCACACGTCGGCCCAGAAGCGCACGCCCGCCGGCGTGTCGCCGTGCGCGGACGGGCCCTCGCGCAGGACGCGCTGGACGGCGGTGACGATCTCGCCCTCGGCGATCCCGTGCGCCTTGGCGATCGTCGCGACCTCGCCGGGCGTGATGCTCGCGCGCACGAGCGGCTCGTAGGCGCGGTCGCCGACGCGCATCAGCTCGTCGGTCGGGAGGTTGTCGTACAGGTTGCAGGCGTGGGCGAACAGCAGCTTGCCGCGCAGGTGCTCGAGCCCGTGCAGCGGGTTGCGGAAGTCGAGCTCGAGGCAGTCGACGAGATGGTCGTAGCCCGTGAGGGCCTGACGCGCGCGGTCGAGGACGTGCGGCGAGTAGTCGGCCATCAGGTAGCGCACGCGCGGGAGGTAGTCGCGCCCGCGCCGGTCGCAGGCGGCCGCGAACGTGTCCATCCACGTGCGCGCCTGGTGCCCGTCGCCGACGCCCAGCTCGAGCACCGGGATCTCGTCGGGCAGCTCCGACCACTCGTCGAGGCGCACGAGCGTGTCCATCAGCGCCTCGATCTGCTCGCCCCAGAACTCGGGGTTCGTGCCGTCGGACACGCCGCCGGGCAGGGCGGCCGCGTAGTCGCGCTGGAACGTCTCGTCCCACGACGCGAGGTGGCGCCAGTAGCTGCGGTTGAACGACCACACGACGCTCTTGCTCGGCCGCACCCAGTCCTCGAGGTGGATGCACTCGTGCACGTCGGGAATGATCCCGAGCGCCTTGGAGAGGCGGTCGACGATGTCGGTCGCGAGGCGCTCGGGCGCCATCTCGCGCGCGCGGCGCACGTCGATGGCGATCTCGGCGAGCGGGCCGGTCTCGGCCGGCTCGGCGCCGAAGGGGCGCACCATCACGGGCGCGCGGAAGTTCTTGCGGTACTGCACCCAGTCGAGGACGGCGGCCAGGCGGGCGTGGTCGAGATCGACCGCGGCGGCGGCCTCGGCGATCGCGGGCGCGATCACGGCCAGGTCGGCGGGCTCGGCGCGTCCCACGCAGTTCAGCTGGATCAGCACGGTCCTCTCTCCTCTGGTCTCCGCCATCACCTCGGCGGATGACCAGCATGGTCCTGCGTGCGGACGGCGCCCGCGACGTTCGAAGGGAGTGGATTGCCACGCCGAACGGATAGGGCCTCTCCCGCCCGCCGAGCGGCAACCCGCCCGCGCAGGCGTCAAATCCCTCCCTTTCGGGGGGTGCGGCCGCGGGAGGGTCGGGGCTAGCGTCCGCCCCGCGCGGGCCGGCGTAGCGGCACTGCCCGGCCGCAGAGAGCGAGAGAGAGGGTTGCGCGATGAGCGAGTACCTGTTCACGTCGGAGTCGGTCACGGAGGGTCATCCGGACAAGGTGGCCGATCAGATCTCCGACGGGGTGTTGGATGCGGTGATGGCCGCTGATCCGGCGGGTCGGGTGGCGTGCGAGACGCTGGTCAAC
>DATMSA010000163.1:0-10905 GCA_035565675.1 Capillimicrobium sp.
CCGGCATGATCGTCGGCGCGTCGGGCTCGATCCTCACGAACCTGATGGCGCAGGCGATGAACCGCTCGATCCCGTCGATCGTGGCGGGCGGCTTCGGCGGCGCCGGGGCGCTGCCGTCCGGCGGCGGCGACGGCGAGCAGCGCACCGCGCGGTCGACGAGCGCCGCCGACGCCGCGGTCCAGATGGCGTACGCGTCGTCGGTGATGATCGTCCCGGGCTACGGGATGGCGGTCGCGCAGGCCCAGCACGCGGTGCGGGAGCTGACGATCGAGCTCGAGAAGCGCGGGGTGGAGGTCAACTTCGCCATCCACCCGGTCGCCGGGCGCATGCCGGGGCACATGAACGTGCTGCTGGCCGAGGCCGACGTGCCCTACGAGCAGCTCAAGGAGATGGACCAGGCCAACCCGCTGTTCCCGCGCACCGACGTGTCGCTGATCATCGGCGCCAACGACGTCACCAACCCGGCGGCCAACGACGACCCGGGGAGCCCGATCTACGGCATGCCGATCCTCGAGGTCGACAAGTCGCGCAGCGTGATCGTGCTGAAGCGGTCGATGAGCAGCGGCTTCGCGGGGATCGACAACCCGCTGTTCTACGCGGAGAACACGGCGATGCTGTTCGGCGACGCGAAGTCGTCGGTGCAGGAGATCGTCACCGAGCTGAACGAGCTCTAGGCCCGTCCGGCCCGCTGGAAAAAGCGGGGGACGAGGAGTACGGTCGTGGGGGTGAGTCCCGTGGTGGTGAAGGTGGCCGTGGGAGCCGTCCTCGCGGTGGTCCTCGTGCGGGCGTTCGTGGGACCGCCGCCGGCGCGGCTGCGCCCGGTGATGGTGCTGGTGTCCGGGTTCGCCGGCGTCGTCGGCTACCCGATCGGGGCGCTCATCGCCGCCGAGGGCCATGCGACGGCCGGGTCGGTCACGATCGGCGCGGCCGTGTGCCTGGTGTCGCTGGCGGCGTGGGGCGCGCGCGGGCCCGGCGACGACGGCGGCGAGCCGCGCGGCGAGGATCCGGATCCGCCGGTCGACTGGGAGGCCTTCGACCGCGAGCGCGAGCGCTGGGAGCGGGCCGCCCACCGCTGACGCGCCGGGGAACCCCGCGGTTCCCCGCGCAGTAGTTGCACGCGCAACCGACTGCTAGGCTGGGTGACGTGGAACTGGGAATCGTCACCTTCGCCGAGCGCACCGCCGACCCCGCGACCGGGGAGATCGTCAGCCCGCAGCAGCGGCTGTCGGACCTGATGGAGGAGATCGAGCTGGCCGACCGCGTCGGCCTCGACGTCTTCGGCGTCGGCGAGCACCACCGCCCCGACTTCGCGGTCTCCGCGCCCGCCGTCGCGCTCGCCGGCGCGGCCACGCGCACCGAGCGCATCCGCCTGTCCAGCGCGGTCACCGTCCTCAGCTCCGACGACCCCGTGCGCGTCTTCGAGCAGTTCGCCACGGTCGACCTGCTCTCGAACGGCCGCGCCGAGATCATGGCCGGGCGCGGCTCGTTCACCGAGTCCTTCCCGCTGTTCGGCTACGACCTCGACGACTACGACGAGCTGTTCGCCGAGAAGCTCGACCTCCTGCTGCGCCTGCGCGAGGACGAGCCGGTCACGTGGTCGGGCCGCCTGCGCGCGCCGCTGCGCGACGTCGTCGTGCACCCGCGCCCGGTGCAGGACCCGCTGCCCGTGTGGATCGCCGTCGGCGGCAGCCCGCAGTCGATGATCCGCGCCGGCGTGCTCGGCCTGCCGGTCGCGCTGGCGATCATCGGCGGCACCCCCGACCGCTTCGTGCCGCTCGTCGAGCTGCACCGCCGCGCCGCCGAGGAGGCCGGCCGGCCGGCGCCCGCGCTGGCGATCAACACCCACGGCTTCGTGGGGGACACGACCGCCCAGGCCGTCGACGCGTTCTTCCCCTCGTACCGCGAGATGATGAGCCAGATCGGGCGCGAGCGCGGGTGGCCGCCGATGACCCGCGAGCAGTTCGACGCGATGCGCGGCCCCGGCGGCTCGCTGGTGCTCGGCACGCCCCAGGAGGTCGTCGAGAGGATCCTGTGCCTGCACGACCTGTTCGGCATGCAGCGCTACCTCATCCACCTGTCGGTCGGCACCGTCGACCACCAGGCCGTGCTGCGCGCGATCGAGCTGTTCGGCACCGAGGTCGCGCCCGCGGTCCGCGAGGAGATCGCCCGCCGCGAGGCGGTCGCCACCGCGTAGCGCCCCGCGGACCGACTGTTCGGAACTCTGCTACGGTGGCGCCGTGGCCGGTGTTCCGAACTCTCGCCCGAGGGTCGCCGACTCGCTGTTCGCGACGCTCCTGGACGCGATCCTCAGCGGCCGCTACGCGCCCGGGGAGCGGCTGCCCGGCCAGCGCGCGCTCGCCCGCGACCTGGGCGTGACGATGACCGCGCTGCGCGAGGCGCTCAAGCGCCTGGAGCAGATGGGCCTGATCGAGGTGCGCCACGGGGCGGGGATGGTCGTCGCCGACGTCCGCGAGCGCGGGACGCTCGACGTCCTCGCGCCGCTGCTGCTGCGCGGCGGGCGGATCGATCGCGGCGTGCTCGCCGACGTGCTTGAGGCGCGCACGCTCATGCTCGCCGAGCTGGGCGCCCTGGCGGCGCAGCGGCGCACCGACGAGCAGGCGGCCCGCCTGGCCGGCCTGGCCGAGGCGATCGCCGCCGCGCCCGACGCGGCCGCCGCCCAGGAGATCGACTTCGCGTGGGCGACGGAGCTGGCCCAGGCGGCCGGCAACCTCGTGTTCGTCCTGATCCTCAACGCGATCCGCGGCGCCTACTTCGCCCACGCCGAGCAGCTTCGCGTCACCGCCGACCACCAGCGCCTCGCGCCGCTGTACGCGGCGGCCGCGGAGGCGATCGCCGCGCGCGACCCCGAGGCCGCGCGCGGTGCCGTCCGCGCGCTCGCGCTCGTCCAGCAGGAGGCGCTGACGTGAGGGCGCGCGCCCGCGACGTCTTCGCCGCGCTGATCGACGCCGCCGTCATGCCCGGCCCGCCGCTGCCGCCGCTGCGCCCGGACGGGGCGCCCGCGTTCCTCGACCGGCTGCTGGACCGCTCGCCGCGGCCGAACGCGGTCGGCCTCGTCGCCGCCCTGCTCGCGCTCGACGCGCTGCCCGCGGTCGCCGGCTGGGGCGGGCGCTTTCGCACCCTCGACGCGCCCGCGCGCCGGCGGCTGCTGGACCGGCTCGACCACGTGCCGCTGGTCAAGGCGCTGCGCGGCCTGGCCCACCTGGCCTACTACGGCGAGGACGACGCGGCGCGGGCGCTCGGGTACGACGCCGACGCGGTCCTGGCGCGGGCGCGGCGATGAGGACGCTGCGCGCCGACGTCGCGGTGGTGGGGACGGGCGCCGGCGGCGCGGTCGTCGCCAAGGAGCTGGCCGAGGCCGGCGTGCGGGTCGTCCTCGTGGAGGAGGGGCGGGCGCATCCGCCCGAGACGCTGACGGCGCGCCCGCGCGACATGCTCGTCGAGCTGTACCGCGACGCCGGCCAGACCGTGACGATCGGGTCGCCGCCGATCGTGCTGCCGCTCGGGAAGGCGGTGGGCGGGACGACGCTCGTCAACTCCGGCACCTGCTTTCGCACGCCCGGCCACGTGCTCGACCGCTGGCGCGCCGAGGACGGCCTCGACCTGGACCTCGACTTCGACCGCGTCGAGGCCGAGCTGAACGTCGCCGAGGTGCCCGCCGAGCTGGCCGGCCGCAACGCCGAGCTCGTGCGCCGCGGCGCCGCCGCGCTCGGCCTGTCGGGCGGGTACCTGCGCCGCAACGTGCGCGGCTGCGTCGGCTCCGGCGTCTGCGCGTACGGCTGCCCGGCGGGGGCCAAGCAGCACGTCGGCGCGACCTACGTGCCCAAGGCGGTCGCGGCCGGCGCCGAGCTGCTCACCGGCGTGCGGATCCGCCGCATCCGCACCGGCCGCGACGGGGCGGTCACCGGCGTCGAGGGCGACGGCGTGCGCGTCGAGGCGCCGCGGGTCGTGCTCGCCGCCGGCGCGATCCACACGCCGGCGCTGCTGGCCGCCAACCGGCTCGGGCGCTCGCCCGCGCTGGGGCGCAACCTGTCGATCCACCCGGCCACCGCGGCGCGCGCCCGCTTCGACGAGGACGTCGTGCTGTGGGACGGCGTGCCGCAGTCCTACCACGTCGACGCGCTCGCGGGCGACGGGATCATGCTCGAGGGCATCGCCGGGCCGCCCGACTACCTCGCGATGGCGATCCCCCGGCACGGCCGCGAGCACCGCGAGCTGATGCTCGACGCGCGCCGCCTGGCCCAGTTCGGCGTGATGGTCTCCGACACCGCTCGCGGGCGCGTGCGCAGCGTGCGCGGCCGTCCGATCGTCCGCTACGACCTGGCGCCCGCCGACGCCGCCCGCTTCCAGCGCGGGCTGGAGCTGCTGGCGCGCATCTGGTTCGCCGCCGGCGCGCGCGAGGTCGTCGTGCCGGTCGCCGGCGTGCCCCCGCTGCGCGACGGCGACACCGGCCCGCTGCGGGCCGCGCGGGTCCGCCCGGCCGACCTCACGCTCATGGCCTTCCACCCGCTCGGCACCGCGCGCGCCAGCGCCGACCCGGCCCGCGGCGTCCTCGACCCCGACCTGCAGGTGCGCGGCACGCCCGGCCTGTACGTCGGCGACGGGGCGGCCGTGCCGTCGTCGCTGGGCGTCAACCCGCAGATCACGATCATGGCGCTCGCCACGCGGCTGGCCGGGCACATAGCCTGCCGGGTGTGATCGCACGCGCAGACGCACTCGAGGCCCTGACCGCCGACGCGTTCGACGTCGTCGTCGTGGGCGGCGGCATCACCGGCGCCGGATGCGCCTTCGACGCCGCCACCCGCGGCTACAGCGTCGCGCTCGTCGAGAAGCGCGACTTCGCCGCCGGCACCTCCAGCCGCTCGTCCAAGCTCGTCCACGGCGGGCTGCGCTACCTGCAGAACTTCGACCTCGGGCTGGTCCGCGAGGCGCTGCTGGAGCGCCAGCTCATGGTCACGCTCGCGCCGCACCTCGTGCACCCGCTCAAGCTCGTCGTGCCCGCGTTCGACGGCGCCCGCCCGGACCGCCTGATCGGCGCCGGCCTCAACCTCTACGACGTGATGTCGCGCGGGCGCCGCCGGCGCGGCGAGTTCGCCGAGTCGTGGAGCCCGGACCGCCACCGGGTCATCGACGGGCCCGAGGTCGTCGAGCTGCTGCCCGCGCTCGCCGACCGCAACCCCACCTCCGGCTACCTCTTCTACGACTGCCAGACCGACGACGCCCGGCTCGTGCTCACCGTCCTGGCCGAGGCCGAGCGCTTCGGCGCCGTCGTCGCCAACCGCGTCGAGGTGACCGAGCTCGTCGACGGCGGCGTCGCGGCCGTCGACACCGAGACCGGCGAGCCGCTGCGCATCCGCGCCGCCAACGTCATCAACGCGACCGGCGTGTGGGCCGACCGCCTGCGTCCGGGCGAGCTGCGCGACGAGGCCGACATCCCGCACATCCGGCCCAGCCGCGGCACGCACGTGACGGTCGCGCACGAGACGCTGCCGCTCGTGGCGGGCGCGATCGTCCCCGCCGGCGGCGGGCGCACGATCTTCGCGCTGCCGTGGCTGGGGCGCACGCTGCTGGGCACGACCGACAACGACTACGAGGGCGAGCTGGACTTCATCGCGCCCGACCCCGCCGACATCGACTACGTGCTCGACGCCGCCAACGCCTTCTTCGGGACCTCGCTGACGAGCGACGACCTCACCGGCGCCTACGCCGGCGTGCGGCCGCTGATCTCCTCCGGCGACCCGAAGAAGTCGGTCGACATCTCGCGCAAGGCCGAGCTGTACGAGACGTCGTCGATGATCACGATCACCGGCGGCAAGCTCACGACCTGGCGGCGGATGGCGAAGATGGCCGTCGACCGGCTCGTCGAGCGCGACGCGCGCGACGCGCCGTGCCGCACCCACGAGATCCCGCTCGGCCAGGCGGTGGAGCCCGACGCGCTGCCGCGGGTGGCGGGGGTCGCCGACGCCGCCTACGCACACCTGGCCGCCCGCTACGGGCACGTCGCCCACGACGTGCTGCGCGTCGCCGGCGAGCGTCCCGAGCTGGCCCAGCCGATCGTCTCCGACCTCCCGGACCTGCTCGCCGAGGCCGTCCACGCCGTCCGCCACGACCAGGCGCGCTCGGTCGGCGACGTGCTCCTGCGCCGCACCCGCCTGGGCCTGCTGGCCGCTCGCGAGGTCACCTCCGAGCCGGTCGCGCGGCGCGTCGCCGCCGCGGTCGCCGGCGACCTCGGCTGGGACGAGGCGCGCGTCGACGCCGAGGTGGGCCGGTTCGCCGCGGAGGCCGAAGCGGAGGGGATCGTCGGGGCCGTCCCGTAACTTTCGCCGCTCCCACGGGTTGGCAGGCCCGAATCGACCCTTCTCCCCCTGCGAGGTGCCCGAGCCGTTGCCGTCACGTCGTCGCCTGTTCGCGCTGGTCGCCAGCGCCACCGCCACGCTGCTGCTGACCGCCGCGACCGCGCAGGCGGCGCTGTTCCCCGGCGAGGTGATCGACGGCCCCAACCCCGGCATCCTGGCGGTCGGCGGCGCCGACATGGACCCGGCCGACGGGACCGGCGGCGTCGTGTACCTGCGCGAGGACGGCGGCGTCCCGCATGTGTTCGTGGCGCGGATCGTCGACGGGCGCTGGCAGGCGCCCGAGCGCATCGACGGCTCGCTGGCGCCCCCGGCGTCGGACCCGGTGATCGCGGCCGGCACGCGCGGGCGGCTGATCGTCGCGTGGGTCACCGAGGGCGTGCTCTACGCGAGCATCCGCGAGAACGTGTTCGCCGGCTGGAGCGGGCCGCAGGCCGTCGGCGCGCCGGCGACGCTCCCGGCGATCGACATGGGCTTCAACGACAACGCCTACCTCGCCTGGAGCACCGGCGAGGACGTGCACGCGGCGCGCCTGCCGCGCGGCGCCACCCAGTTCCAGCCGGTGTCCGGACCGCTGGACCTCGACCCGGCGCGCCGCGCCGGCGGGCAGCCCAACCTGCGCCCGAGCATCGCCGTCTCCGCCGAGGGCCTGGCGCTGGCGGCGTGGGGAGAGGTCGACGCCGCCGGGCGCTCCCACGTCGTGGCGCGCCGCATCGACGGCACGCGCCCGTCGCCGGTCCCCGCCGACCTGACCGTCGACGAGCTCGAGGGCCGCGCGGGCGGCGACGCCGACGCGCCGATGGCCACGATCCAGTCGGACTCGAGCTTCGGCTGGGTCGTCTTCCGCCAGGCGTTCACCGACGGCGCGACCACCCAGGCGCGCGCGATCGGCCGCCACATGCGCGGCTCGCTGTTCGAGCCGCCGGTGGTCATCGACGGGCAGGGCTGGCCGGGCGAGAGCGTCGGCTGGCCGAGCATGGCGATCCAGGGCACCGGCACCGGCTTCTCGGCGGTGCCGCTGCAGTCCGGGCCGATCTTCGGGATGGCCGTCAACGCCGACGACGAGTGGACCCCGTTCGCGACGCGGCTGGACTCCGCGCCGGTGCCGGCCACGGGGCGCCTCCCGGTCTTCTACTCCGAGGACAAGAACGGCATGGTCGCCTGGCCCGCGCCCGACGGGATGCTGCGGATGCGGTTCGTCACCGGCATCGCCTTCCAGCCCGAGCAGCAGATCACCAAGCCCGAGCTGGGCGCCGTCGACTGGGGCGCGGGCGTCGCGATGGCCGGCGACCGATACCTCAACGGGATCGTCGTCGCGATCCAGGGCGCCGGCGCCGAGCGGCGCCTCGTGTCGGCGGTCAACGACCGCGAGCCCGGCAACTTCTCGCCCGCGTCCTCGTCGCGCTGGTACCGGCGCGCGCCCGCGCGGCTGAGCTGGCGCGAGCCGACCGAGACGTGGGGCGACCTGCGCTACACGCTGGAGATCGACGGCCGCGCCGTCGGCACCACCCGCAAGCTCTCCTACCCGACCCGCGACCTGCGCCTGGGGTCGGGCACGCACCTGTGGCGCGTGCTCGCCGTCGACTCGCGCGGCCAGGCGTCGGCGACGCCCACGCGCCTGCTGAAGATCGACCGCACGCCGCCGAGCGTGACGATCTCGTTCCGAGGGCCGCACCGGGCCGGGCGGGCGGTGACGATCGACGTGCGCGCGATCGACCGCGACTCGGGCTCCAAGACGCCGCAGGTGTTCTTCGGCGACGGCACGATGGCCTACGGGCGCCACCTGCGCCATGTCTACCGGCGGGGCCGCCACACGGTGACGGTGCGGGCGAGCGACAACGTCGGCAACGTGCGCACGGCGCGCCGCAGCATCGTGATTCGCTAGCGTTCGTGGCGCAAAGCGTCGCCGGTCGCTGTCCAACGCGACCGGACGCCCACCGACAATCCCCATCCGAAGGAGCCATCCCATGGCCGTGCTGGACCGCCCCGCGCTCGAAGAGAGCCCGCTCGCCGACCTGCATCTGATCGCCCGCGAGCTCGGCATCGACGGCTTCCGCCGCCTGCGCAAGGCCGACCTCGTCGACGCGATCCTGGAGCGCCAGGGCGGCGAGGCCGCCGCGGCGCCCGCCGAGGCCGCGGAGGCCGAGGAGAAGCCCAAGCGCCGCCGCTCGCGCCGCCGCAAGGACGCCGACGCCGACGCCGAGGCCGAGGCCGCGGAGGAGACGCCCGAGGAGGGCACCACCGACGAGGACGCCGAGGAGCGCCCGTCGCGCCGCTCGCGCTCCCGCCGCTCGCGCTCGCGCGACGAGGGCCGCGCCGAGCGCGAGGACCGCGACGAGGACGCCGACGAGAAGCCCGACACGGTCGTCGAGGGCACGGTCGAGCTGCTCAGCAACGGCTCCGGCTTCCTGCGCGTCAGCCCGCCCGACCCCAGCGACGACGACGTCTACATCTCGGCCGCCCAGGTGCGCCGCTGCGAGCTCGTCTCCGGCGACGTCGTGACCGGGCCGGTGCGCGCGCCGCGCCGCTCGGAGCGCTACCCGTCGCTGGTGCGCGTGGACACGATCAACGGCCGCCCGGCCGACGAGGTCAGCGAGGGCACGCCGTTCGACGAGCTGCCCGCCGCGTTCCCGACCCAGCGCTTCTCGCTCGGCTCCGAGGACGCCACGCTGAAGGCGATCGAGTGGCTGACCCCGCTGGGCCGCGGCTCGCGGGTCACGATCGTCGGCGCCGCCCGCTCGGGCAAGACCGAGGCGCTGCGGCGCCTGGCCGGCGCGCTCGCCGGGCAGGAGGGCCTGGAGCTGTCGGTCGTGCTCGCCGGCGCGCGCCCCGAGGAGATCACCGAGTGGAAGGCGAGCGCGCCGGGCGGCGTGGAGCCGGTCGCGACGCTGTCGCTGGCCGCCTCGCCCGACGCCCGCGCCGGCGCGATCGAGCGCGCGCTCGACACCGCCAAGCGGATCGCCGCCCGCGGCGGCGACGCGGTCGTGCTGATCGACACGCTGGCGGGGCTGCCCGCCGGCGCCGGCCGCCGCGCGCTCGCGGCCGCCCGCGACATCGTCGACGGCGGCTCGCTGACGATCATCGCCACCAGCGACGAGCCCGTCGGCGGCGAGACGACGGTCATCGCGCTCGACGTCGCGCTGACCTCGACCGGGCGCTTCCCGGCGCTCGACCTGGTCGCCAGCGGCACGCTGCGCCCCGAGCTGCTCGTGGGCGAGGCCGGCGCGGACGCGATCGCCCAGGCGCGGGCCTCCGCCCTGGGTTAAGCCCGCGGCTGGTAGGCGACCCGGCCCCACGAGGGCTCGGGCGCCAGCTCGATCGGCTCGTGGTCGCGCTCGGGCTGGACGTAGGCGAAGGTGTGCGACTCGGTGTCGAACGCGACGTCGAGCTCGCCCTCCTTCACCCGCTGATCCAGCCAGGCCGAGCGGAACACGAGCCGCCGCAGCCAGTGCACGAGCGAGCGGTCGGCGGGGCCGACCAGCTCGGGCCAGCAGTCGTTGACGTGCTCCCCGAGCGGGGAGGTGGGGTCGGGGATCTCGCCGTTGACCGCGAGGTTGACGAGATCCTCGAGCTCGCTCTCGGCGAGCCGGTCGCGGACGAAGCCGAGCTTCATCGCCGCCTGCTCGCAGCGCTCCTGGAAGTCGCGCTCGTTGAAGGTGAACCGGAGCTCTCCGTACTCGAGGACGAAGTCCTCGCCGGAGTCGTAGTTGCCGCGTCGCTGAGTGTCCATCGTGGGGGTCGGGGCGCGCCGGCTCGTTCGCCGAGGCGCGCCGTCGCGGCATTCTTCCCGAATCCTCCCTCGCCGCCAGGGCTGGGCGCGAAGTTGCACTACGGTCCCTGCCGATGAGCGAGCGCGGCGCGATCCTGGCACAGGCCGAGGCGATGATCGAGGCGTGGGAGGAACGTTTCGGTCCGGTCGAGCGCCATCCGGCCACGGCGCCCGATCCGGAGCGCCTGCGCGCGGGGTGGGCGGCGTTCGCCGAGCGGATGGCCGACCACTATCCGTTCTTCCACCCGCGCTACGCGGGGCAGATGCTCAAGCCGCCGCACGAGGTCGCGGTCGCCGGCTACCTGGCGGCGATGCTCGTCAACCCCAACAACCACGCGCTCGACGGCGGGCCCGGGACCAGCGGGCTGGAGGTCGAGGTCGTCGAGCAGCTCGCCGGCATGCTCGGGCTGGCGTCGCCCTCGCTGGGGCACCTGACGTCGTCGGGCACGATCGCCAACCTCGAGGCGCTGTGGGTGGCGCGCGAGCTGGCGCCGGGCACGGCGGTCGTCCACAGCGAGGCCGCGCACTACACGCACGGGCGCATGTGCGGGGTGCTCGGCGTCGAGGCGCGGGCGGTGCCCGCCGACGCGGCCGGGCGGATCGACCTCGACGCGGTCGAGGCCGAGTGCCGGCGCGGTGGCGTGGGGACCGTCGTGCTGACGACCGGGACCACCGGGGCCGGCGCGGTCGACCGGGTGGAGGAGGCGCTGGCGCTGCGCGAGCGCTACGGCGTGCGGCTGCACGTCGACGCCGCCTACGGCGGCT
>DATMSA010000164.1:0-32632 GCA_035565675.1 Capillimicrobium sp.
GACGCCGAGAACCATCCGCAGATCAGCTTCCGCTCGACGCGCCTGGCGCTCGACGGCGACGACGTCGAGCTCGAGGGGGAGCTGACGATGAAGGGCGTCACGAAGCCGATCCGCGCCACGGGCACCGTGAACGGGCCGACCGAGGACTTCATGGGCAACACCCGCCTCGGCTTCACGTTCGAGACCACCGTGAACCGCCACGACTTCGGCGTGAGCTGGAACGCCGACCTGCCCAAGGGCGGCAAGGCGCTCGCCGACGAGGTCACGCTGCACGTCGAGCTCGAGTTCCTCAAGGCGGCCTGAGGATGCGGATCCTCGCCATCTCCGGATCGCTGCGGCGAGGCTCGCACAACACGGCCCTCCTCCGGGCGGCGGCAGACCTGCTGCCGCCCGGGGTGGAGCTCGTGATCCACGACGGCCTCCGCGACATCCCGCCCTACGACGACGACGTGCGCGAGCGCGGGCGGCCGGCCCCGGTCCAGCGGCTGTGGACCGAGGTCGAGGACGCCGACGCCGTGCTCGTCGCCACGCCCGAGTACAACCACTCGATCCCCGGCCAGCTCAAGAACGCGCTGGACTGGCTGTCGCGGCCGCTGGCCGAGTCGCCGCTGCGCAACAAGCCGGCGGCGGTCGTCGGCGCCTCGACCGGCATGTTCGGGGCCGTGTGGGCGCAGGCCGAGGCGCGCAAGGTGCTCGGCGCGATCGGCGCCCGCGTGCTCGACCTCGAGCTGCCCGTGCCCACCGCCCACGAGCGCTTCGAGGACGGCCGGCTCACCGACGCCGAGATCGAGAAGGCGCTCGCCGACGTCGTCGAGCAGCTCGCGCAGGCCGCCCGGGAGCGTGCCGAGGCGAAGGTCGCGGCGTAGGCTCTGTCCGGTTCGGCGCCCCTCGTGCGTCTGACCGGTACATGACCCAGCTCGAGACCATCTTCCACGAGCAGCAGCGGCCGCTGCTGCGTCGTCTGCGGCGCATCGTCGGCGACGAGGAGACGGCGGCAGACCTGTGTCAGGAGACGTTCGTGCGCGCGTGGCGCAAGGCGCCGCGCGACGCGACGCCCGAGCAGCATCGCGGCTGGCTGCACCGCACCGCGTCGAACCTCGCGCTCGACGAGCTGCGCCGCCGGCGGCTGCGCGACCACGCGCCGCTGGACGAGCAGCGCGACGGGCGCGCCGACGCCGAGCCGGCCGAGCGGATGGCCGCGCGCGAGGCGATCGCCCAGCTCGCGCCGCACGAGCGGCTCGTGCTGCTGCTGCGCTTCGAGGGCGGCCTCAGCCACCGCGAGATCGCCGCGCTCCTCGACATCAGCGAGGAGGCCGCGCGCAAGCGCGTCGAGCGGGCGCGGGGCGCGTTCATGACGGCCATACGCCGCGAGCGGCCCGCCGACGAGCCGCTCATCCTGTTCATCCGCGGCGAGCACGACGACGCTCCGTTCCGGCGCTGGATCGAGCGGGCCGGCGGCCGCCTGCGCGCGATCGACCACGCCGAGCTCGAGCGCGAGCTGGCCACCGCCGACGGCCTGCTCCTCGGGGCCAGCCACCGCGACGTGCACCCCGCCGTCTATGGCGAGGTCCCGCGCTACCACGACCCGGCCGCCGACCTCGCCGCCGACCGCCGCGACCTGCGCGCGCTGCGGCTCGCGCTCGCCCACGACGTGCCGATCGTCGGCGTCTGCCGCGGCCACCAGCTCCTGAACGTCGCCCTCGGCGGGACGCTGTGGCAGGACCTCGAGTCCGACGGCGCCAGCGACGCCGACCACCGCGACGGCGACCACGCGATCCACACCGGCGACCACTCGCTGTCGCGGACGATCGTCGGACGCCGCGCCGCCGTCGTCTCCGAGCACCATCAGGCGGTCCGCCGCCTGGGGCGCGGCGTGCGCGTGACGTCGGCGACGCCCGACGGCGTGGTGGAGATGCTCGAGGTGCCGTCGCGGCGCTTCGTGCTCGGCCTGCAGTGGCACCCCGAGCGCGCGGACGTCGCCGAGGCCGGCGACCGCGTGGCCGACGCGCTGGTCGGCGCGGCGCGCACGCGGCGGGCGACGCTGAGCCGCCGCGCCGCCTGAGCGCGGCGGTCAACCGGCGTCGAAGTAGCGCTGCAGGCTGGGCGCGACGAGCGCGACGAGCTCGTCGTGGCCGGCCGAGGCGATCGGCTCGAGCTCGATGACGTAGCGGGCGAAGATCAGCCCCATGAGCTGGGTGCCGGCGCCGGCCGCGCGCAGCGTCGCGTCGGGGCCGGGGATCGTCGCCGCCAGCCGCGGGACGATCTCGCGCTCGACGAACCCGCGCAGGAGGGGGGCCTCGCTCTCGATCGAGCGGACGATCGCGCGCAGGGGAGCCCCGGTCTGCGGGTCGTCCCACACCTGCAGCAGGAGGCGCACGAGCCGCTCGCCCAGCCCGTCGGGGCCCTGGTCGATCACGCTCGCGATCGCGTCGGCCGGGTTGACGGGCAGCGCGAGCGCGGCCGCGAACAGCTCGCGCTTGGAGCCGAAGTAGTAGTGGCCGAGGGCCACGTCGACGCCCGCCTCGGCGGCGACGGCGCGCATCGTCGTGCCGTCGTAGCCGTGCTCGGCGAACTGCCGGCGGGCGGCGGCGAGGATCGCCTCGCGGGTGTCGGAGCGGCCGGGCCGGCGTCCCTTCTTCATCGCCTGTTGAAATATAGCGCGCGGCGCGCTACGCTCCCGTTTCAACGCCTGTTGAAATACTGCTCTGGAGGCTCGCATGCCCCGCGAACGCCGCCGCATCCTCGTCACGATGTGCTTCGCGCTGGCGACCGTCGTCAGCTCCGTCGCCTCGCTCAACGTCGCGCTGCCCGACCTGGCCCGCGACACCGGCGCCACGCCGACCGAGATCCAGTGGATCGTCGACGCCTACGCGCTCGTCTTCGCCGGCCTGCTGCTGCCCGCCGGCGCGCTCGGCGACCGGCTCGGGCGCCGGCGGGTCCTGCTCGCCGGCCTGGCCGTCTTCGGCCTCGCCGCGCTGGCGGCGACCCTCATCGACTCCCCGGGCGCGCTCACCGCCGCGCGCGCGGCGATGGGGCTGGGCGCCGCGCTGATCATGCCGGCGACCCTGTCGATCATCACCAGCGCGTTCCCGCCGGGCGAGCGCGAGCGGGCGGTCGCCGTGTGGGCGGGCGTGGCCGGCGGCAGCGCGATGCTCGGCCTGCTCACCTCCGGCCTGATCCTCGAGGTCTTCTCGTGGCCGTCGATCTTCGTGCTGAACGTCGTGCTCGCGACGATCGCCGCCGTCGCCGCGCTGCGCGTGGTGCCCGAGGGGCGCGCCGAGGACCGCCCGCCGCTCGACGTCGTCGGCGGCGCGCTGTCCGCGCTGGCGCTCACCGCGATCGTGTGGTCGTTCATCGAGGCGCCGCGGCGCGGCTGGGGCGACGGGCTCGTCGTCGCCGGGTTCGCCGCCGGCGTCGTGCTCGGCGCGGCGTTCGTGGCCTACGAGCTGCGCCGCGAGCAGCCGATGCTCGACCCGCGCCTGTTCCGCCGCCCCGGCTTCAGCGCCGGGTCGCTGTCGCTGCTCGTGCAGTTCTTCGCGATGTTCGGCTTCATCTTCGTGCTGATCCAGTTCGTCCAGGTCGTGCTGGGCTACTCGCCGCTGCAGGCCGGGCTCGCCCTCGCGCCGATGGCGGTCGTGCTGATCGGCGTCTCGTCGCGCGTGCCGCGCCTGGTCGCGCGCTTCGGCGTGCGGCGCGTCGGCCCGCCCGGCCTGGTCGTCGCCGGCGCCGGCCTGGTGATCCTGTCGACGCTGGACCCGGGCTCCACGTACTGGCACCTGCTCGGCGGGCTGCTCGTGCTCGGGTTCGGGCTCGCACTGTCCACCACCCCGGCCACGACCGCGATCGTCGAGTCGCTGCCCGAGCACAAGCAGGGCGTGGCGTCGGCGGTCAACGACGCGGCGCGCGAGGTCGGCGGCGCGCTCGGCATCGCCGTGCTCGGCAGCGTGCTCGCCGACGCGATCGGGTCCAGCACGGCCGATCCGGCGACCGCGTTCGCCGACGGGCTGTCGGCGACGCTGCTCGTGGGGGCGGCCGTCCTGGTGGGCGGCGCCGCGCTCGTGGCGCTGCGCCTGCCGGGGCGCCGCGCCGGTCAGGCCCCGGCGGCCGTGCCGGGCGCGAGCCGGTAGAAGTGGTAGGAGCGCCAGTCGTCGACCCGGTGGTCCTCCTGGTCGACGACGTCGAGCCCCGCCCGGGCGAAGAGCGCGGCGGCCTCCTCGGGGCCGAAGCGCTCCATGTGGAAGCGGTCCTCGGCCCCCTCGGGCACCTCGAGCGCCTCGTACCAGTCGTGCGAGACCGCCGGCTTGGGCGCGCCCTGGCGCTTGTGGCCGAGGTAGACGGCGATCGTGCCGCCGGGGCGCAGCACCCGCACGGCCTCGGCGAGCGCGAGCGCCGGGTCGACGAAGTGGTCCAGCGTGCCCGCGAACAGCACGACGTCGAAGCCGTCGTCCGCGAACGGCAGGTGCTCGGCCAGCGCGCGGTGGCGCTCGTAGCGGGCCTCGCGCTCGCCGACGAGCGGGTCGACGCCGACGAACCGCGTGCCGGGCGCGTGCGCGTCGAAGTAGGACGGCCAGGGCTGCGGGCCGCAGCCGACGTCGAGGACGTCGCCGTGCAGGTTCGCGAAGCGCGAGAAGCGCGCGACGTCCTCGCGCTCGCCGACGCCGAGGTTGTGCTCGGGATCGGCCTCGTAGGAGACCGCGCCGTTGCGCTGGAGCTGCTCCCACACCTCCCACTGGCCGGGCGTGAGCGCGTGCCGGGGCGGCGTCAGGTCCCAGCCGAACGGCAGCCGCCGGTAGGTCGTGCCGCAGGCCGGGCAGTCGACGGCGTCGCCGTCGAGCGCGGGCAGGGGCGTGCGGCAGGCGGGACAGGCGAGCGTCATGCGGCGGCGCAGGCTACCGCCGCATGCGCGGTGGGCGCGCTCAGCGCCCGAACGCCCGGCACGCCGCCGCGTGCAGCAGGGGCGTCAGCCGGCGCTCCACCACGGGCGCCAGGTCCTCCTGCGGGGTCGACCCGACCGCGGCGGAGATCACCACGGAGCGCCGGCCCCGGCGGTCGGCCAGCGCCCACGTGCGGTAACCGGAGATCTCGCCCCCGTGGCCGTACATCCACCCGCAGCGCGTCTTCACCCAGTTCACCGCGAGGCCGTAGCGCATCGGCGGGAACCCGGGGTGCGCGAAGTCGCTGGCGCGGTCGACCATCGTCGCCACCGCGCCGGGCTCGACCAGGCGCCCGGCCATGAGGGCCCGCACGAAGCGGCCGATCTCGGGCGGGGTCGAGTACGCGCCCCCGGCGGCCCAGCCCCACGTGGGCGTCCACGAGGTGGCGTTGACCCGCCGGCCGCCCTCGAAGACGTAGCCGTCCACGTGCGGCCGGGGGAGCGTCGCGTCCATGCCGATCGCGGTGCGGCGCAGCCCCAGCGGGGCCGCGATGCGCTCCTGCACGGCCTCGTGGTAGGGCCTCCCGGTGAGCGCCTCGATCACCAGCCCGAGGACGATCGTGTTCGTGTTGGAGTACTCGAAGCGCTCGCCCGGCGGGAAGTCCGGCGGCTCGGCGAACGCGAAGGCCAGCAGCTCCGGCGGCGTCCAGACGCGGTCGCGGTCGCGGCCGGCCTGCTCGGCGAACACCGGCGAGCGGTTGTAGCTGTACAGGCCGCTGCGCATCCCCAGCAGCTGCGCGATCGTGATGTGCTCGCCGCCGGGCACCACGCCCGGGAGCACCCGCTCGACCGGCTCGTCGAGCTGCAGGCGGCCCTCCTGCGCGAGCTGCATGATCAGCGTGGCGGTCATCATCTTGGTGACGCTGCCCACGCGCATCACGTCCCCGATCCGCGCCCGGCCCGGACGGCCCAGCCGGCGCGGGCCCTGCGCGTAGCGCTCGCGCGCGCCGGGCCGCACGACCAGCGTGCGCACCGACGGGACGCCCAGCGCGCGCAGGCGCCGCATCGCCTGGCGCACGTCGGCGCGGGTCGTGCCGGCCGCCGCCGTCGCCTTGCTCTCCGCGCGGCTCGTCGCCGCACCTGCGTCGCCCGCGACCGCCAGGACCATCGTCGCGGCGACCGCCGCCGCCAGCGGCCATCCGAGGCCGCGTCGCATTCCGTGCCCGATCATCCGAATCACCACCGTCTCGAACGCGAACGTGGGATTTCTAGCACTCCCGTCGCGTTCGTGCCCCGCCGTCAGTGGCCCGGCGCGGTCCCGCGCATCAGCGCGTCGACGATCGACAGGCCGGGCGGCGCGCCGGTGTCGGGGTGCGCGAAGCCCAGCAGCTCGAAGCCCAGCCCGGCGGCGGCGTACTTCGGCTCCTCCTGGTAGCCGTCGGCGCCGTCGCCCGACAGGTACGCGTCGCCGCCCGCCGCGCGCACGAGCGCGATCAGCAGGTCGGTGCCGGCGGCGTCGGCCGGCGGCAGGTCGGACTGGCGCACGAGCTTGTGGGCGTGCTCCGGCGCCAGCCGGCGGATCGCCTCCTCGTTGAGCACGGCGATGCGGTCGGTGTCGAGCTCGAGCAGCTCGCGCACCAGCGGCATCGTCGCCTCGAACCCCGGCAGCCGCGCGTAGTTCATCTCGATCGTGCGCAGGGCCTTGCGCCGCCACGGCTGGCGGTCGTCGATGCGCACCTCGCGGATGCGCTGCACGCCCTCGCGCACGACCGGCACGGTGAGCCACGCGGGCTTCCCGCCGATCAGGAGCTGCACCCGGTTCGTGTAGGTGCCGCGCGACGTGCGCGGGAACTGCACGTCGTCGAGGAGCACGAACCGGTCGCTGCGCGCGAGCTTGGCGAAGAAGCCCAGCCACGGCAGGAAGTTGGGCTGGTGGCAGGCGACGAGCACGCCGTCAGCTCTGGGCCTCGAGGACGGCCTTCTGGTCGTCGGTGGCGAGGTCCTCGACGGAGGTCCCCAGCCGCGCCGCCTGCTCCTCGAGGATCTCGCGCAGCGGCCGCCCCGACCACAGCGTCGGATGGGTGAGGAACTGGATGCGCCCGGCCGTGCGCAGCTCGTGCTCGGGGTCCTTCCCGCGCCAGTTCTGGTTGGAGTCGCTGAGGTAGGCGATCTCGGTGAAGAACCGCGGCGCGTACGTGTTGATCCGGTCGCCGAGGTCGAGGTGGCCGACCGGCCGCACGCCCGGCATGTGGAACGACACGACGCGGATCGGCGTGTCGTAGCGCTGCTCGAGCAGGTCGGCCTCGCGCTCCACGCCCTCGAGCACCTCGTCGTCGGAGTCCATCGCGCTGGAGTCGAAGTGCAGGCCCAGCTCGTGCCCGTCGTCCAGGAGCGCCGCGACCGCGCGGTCGGCCTCGTCGTCGAGGGCGTAGAACGGCGTGCGCACCTGCAGGCAGTACGTCGCGACCTTGCCCTGCTCGGCCTCGATCCGCGACATCGGCTCGATCCACCGCGGCCGGTCGTCGATGTCGTGGCGCAGCAGCAGCGCGCGCTCGGGCAGCTCGTCGGTGAACCGGAAGGCCGGGGGCCCGAGAGCGATCAGCCGCCCGTAGTCGTCGAACGTCATGCGACGCCGCAGGGTACTTGCGCCGCCCACCGGCCGGCCGCATGATGGGGCCGTGGGAGCCGACGACGACGACCGCGCGTGATCGCCCTCGAGCCGCTGCGCGACGAGGACTCCGACACCCTCTTCGCCTGGATCAACGACCGCGAGCTCGTCGAGCAGAGCGCGACGTTCCGCCCGGTCTCGCGCGCGGAGCACGACGCCTGGTTCCGCGCCGTGCGCGACCCCGGCCGCGACGACCTCGTGATCTACGCGATCCGCGAGCACGGCCGCCTCGTCGGCACCTGCCAGCTCCTGATCGACGGCGCCGAGGCCGAGCTGCGCATCCGCATCGGGGTCGCCGACGCGCGCGGCCGCGGGCTGGGCACCGAGGCCGTCCGCGAGCTTGTGCGCATCGCCTTCGCCGATCGCGGGGTACAACGCGTCTGGCTCCAGGTCTTCGCGCACAACACGCGCGCGATCCGCGCCTACGAGAAGGCCGGCTTCGTCCGCTGCGGCGAGGCCGCCGGCGGCGCCACGCTCCTCATGGAGCGGGTGTCGCGCTGACCTTTCGTCACCCGGCGACACCGGGAACGTTTCGTGAACGGGAGTCGGTCTCGACTCGTGGATGGGCTGGAAATGAGCCGTTTCCGCCTCTGCGCACAAGGGACAGAATCACGGCAGTCCGCGGGCCTACCTGCGGGGGCTGGCCGCGGCCGGCCGGCCGGGCGTCGAGAACGTGCTCGACATCCTGCGCAGCGGCATCGGCTCGGCGCTGCTGGGGATCGGGCGCGGATCGGTCGCCGAGCCCGGCCCGTCGGACATCCTCGTCCCGGAGGGGTTCGAGCGCCGGCGGGGGTGCCGGCCGCGGCGCCGGTGTGAGCGCCGGGCGCGTCCGATGCGCCTCGCGGACCTGACCTGGCCCGACGCCGAGCGCGCTCGCGGGCGGGTGCTCGCGGTGCCGGTCGGCGCCACCGAGCAGCACGGGCCGCACCTGCCGCCGTCGACCGAGACCGACGCGGTCGGCCGGTACCTGGCCGCGCGGTCCCCGATCGACATGGGCCGCCGCGAGGCGCCGGTGGTGCCCGGCGGGCCCGTGCCGTTCGTGCCGACGGCGGCGCTGATGGTGCGCCGCGCCGCGCTCGTCGCCGGCGGCGGGTTCGACGCGACGCTGCGCTTCGGCGAGGACGTCGACCTCGTGTGGCGGCTCGTCGACGCCGGCTGGCGCGTGCGCCACGACCCGCGCGCGGGAGGAGGGGAGCGGTCAGGACGGGCGGCCCGGGCAGCGCGGCGGCTTGCAGACCGACGGCGCCGCCGCCGGGCGCGGGGCGCGCACCTGCCGCGCGCGGCCCGCGACGCACCGCGCGGGCCGGCACGGCGCCTTGCGCTCCTTCGACGGGCGACCGTTCATCCGATCATCTCCCGCGCCGGCCCGCCGGGCACGAACATCGGCAGACAGTCGGCCAGCGGCGCGATCGCCACGCGCAGCAGCGCCGGGCCCGGCTCGGCGAGCGTCTCGCGCAGCGCGTCCTCGACGTCGCCGGGATCGTCGACCGAGCGCGCCGCCACGCCGAACCCGCGCGCCAGCAGCTCCCAGTCCAGCGCGCCGCCCAGCCCGCTGGCCGCGCGCCGCCCGTTCCAGAACAGGTCCTGCTGCTGGCGCACCATGCCCAGCGCCGCGTTGTCGAGCATGACGACCTTCACCGGCAGGTCCTCCTCGACGGCGGTCGCCAGCTCCTGCAGGTTCAGCAGCAGCGACCCGTCGCCGCTGACGCACACGACCGTCGCTTCGGGGTGCGCCGCCTGCGCCCCCAGCGCCGCCGGCAGCCCGAAGCCCATCGTGCCCAGGCCGCCCGAGGTCAGCCACCGCCGCGGCGCGTCGAAGCGCAGCCGGTTGGCCGCCCACATCTGGTGCTGGCCGACGTCGGTGGTGACGATCGCGTCGTCGCCGATCAGCGCCTGCAGCGCGTCGAGCGTGGCCTCCGGGTCGATGACCCCGTCGCCCTGCTCGGCCGGGCGCGCCGTCGGGTGCTCGGCCCGCCACGCCTCGATGCGCGCCCACCACGGCGCCAGCCGGTCCGCGTCGGGCGCCAGCGCGGCGAGCTCGCGGGCGATGCCGGCCAGCGCCTGGCGCGCGTCGCCGACCACCGGCACGTGCGCCTCGACGTTCTTGCCGATCTCGGCGGCGTCGACGTCGACGTGCACGACCTTCGCCGCCGGCGCGAACGCCGACAGGCGGCCGGTGACGCGGTCGTCGAAGCGGGCGCCGACGGCCACGATCAGGTCGGCCTCGTCCATCGCCCAGTTCGCCACGCGCGTGCCGTGCATGCCGAGCATCCCCAGCCACCGCGGGTCGGAGGCCGGGAACGTCCCGAGCGCCATCAGCGTCGTCGTGACCGGCAGGTCGTGGTCGCGCGCCAGCGCGGTCAGCTCGGCCGACGCCTCGGCGTGCACGACGCCGCCGCCCGCGTAGAGGACGGGCCGCTGGGCCGCCGCGATCGCCGCGGCCGCCCGGCGCAGCTGCTTGCCGTTGGGCACCACGCGCGAGCGGTAGCCGGGCAGGCTCGGCTCCGACGACGCCTCCGGGCGCGCCGGCCCCTTCGAGGCGTCGGCGGGCACGTCGACGACGACCGGCCCGGGCCGGCCGGTGCGGGCGATGTGGAACGCCTCGTGGATCGCCCGCGCGACGTCGTCGGGGCCCTCGACCGCGATCGAGTGCTTGACGATCGGGTGCGTGAGCCCGATGACGTCGGTCTCCTGGAAGGCCATCGAGCCCTGCAGGTGCGTGGAGACCTGCGCCGTGATGAACACGGTCGGCACCGAGTCCATGAACGCGTCGGCGATCGGCGTCGTGAGGTTGGTGGCGCCGGGCCCGCTGGTCACGAGCGCGACGCCGACGCGGCCGCTGGCCTTCGCATAGCCCTCGGCGGCGTGCCCGGCGCCGGCCTCGTGGCGGGCGAGCACGTGGCGGATCGGCGAGTCGTGCAGCGCGTCGTGGATCGCCAGCGACGCGCCGCCCGGCATCCCGAAGACGGTGTCGACCCCCTCCCGGCGGAGGGCCGCGATCAGGTGGTCGGCGCCGCGCATGAGCGCCTCCGTTCAGGACCGGCGGTGACGAGGGCGATGGGGGCGATGTCGAGTACGAGGAGGTCGTCGAGAATGCGCACGGGGCGCTCCTTTCGGAGGAGGGGACTGCGAGGGCGACGGCCGAACGGAGCGCGTTGCGCGCCCGGACGGCCTAGCGAATGCCGATGGTGCTACCGGCTACTCGCACGCCGCGACCGAGGCCTACGAGGGCGCCCGGAAGTCGAAGCGGCGTGAGGTGACGCGTGGTCACGGCTCAGGATGATACGCGCGCGGCGGCGATCCGCCAACCGGCGCGCGCTCAGCCCCAGGGCGACGGCTCGAGCGTCCCCGCGCGCAGCGCGCGGTAGATCCCGTCCCACACGCGCGCGGCCTCCCGCGAGCCGTGCCACTTCACCGCGAACTCGCGCGAGCGGCGCCCGATCTCGGCCCGCTTCTCGGGGTGGTCCATCAGGTCGACGAGCACGTCGCGCACGGTGTCGGGCGTCGCGCTGATCACCGGCAGCTCCTCGGCGTACTGCGGCACCTCGCGGCGCATCTGCTCCAGGAACAGCGGGCTCAGGAAGCACACCACCGGCTTGCCGAGCATCATCCCCTCGCGCGCGGTCGCGCCGAAGAACCCGGCCGTGAGCATGTCGACGAACACGTCGGCCTGCGCCTGGTAGTAGCGCAGCTCCCGGTTGGGAACGTCCTTGAAGAACAGCAGCTCGACGTCGCGCCCCTCGGCCTTCAGCTCCTCGACGAGCGGCACGTACACGTGCGTGGACTTCGTGTTGCGCATCGTTCCCGCCTGCGAGCGCGTGTCCGCGTTGCCGACCGAGTGGTAGATCTTGAACGTCTCCTCGCGCAGCCCCAGCCGGTAGTTGGTGGGGATCAGCAGGTCCGGCTGCCAGACGTCCTCGTCGAGGCAGTAGATCCACGGGTTCTCGTGCACGTTGGGCGCCACGTTGAAGTCGGCGCGGTTGCCGCCCAGCAGCGCGACGTAGTCGGCCAGCTCGTTGCGCGCCTGCCCCCAGGCGAGGTTGCGCGCGTCCGAGCACACGTCCGGGCGGTGCTGGAACACGCAGTCGTCGCACGTCGGGTACGGCGGCCACGCGCGGAAGCTCGACTGCGACACGCCGTCCAGGCAGCCGTTCGTCGTGTAGACGATCGTCTTGCCCATCCGCTTCAGCCAGCGGATCTCGTCGTGCTCGCGGAAGCGGTTGGCGACGAAGTCGTGGATCGCGTCGCCGAAGCGCAGCCCGTGGGCGTTGGCGAAGTGGAAGACGTCGTACTCGCGCGCGGCCCGCGCGAAGAACGCCAGGTGCCGGGCGAGGTCGCGGCGCGTGCGGCCGACGAGCATCCGGTCCTCGCCGTGGTAGTGGCCCCGGTGGCCCGGGTCGAAGTTGACCAGGTCGGCCTTCCAGCCCAGCTCGCGCAGGCGCCGCGACAGGTACCAGTGGTTGTAGTAGGCCTGGCCGACGAAGAGGACGGAGGGGCGTCGCACGGCGGCGCAGGCTAGCCGCCGCCGTCTCGGGGTAGTGCGGCGATCCGATGGCCGTCCTCACCCGCTGGGTCCTCGCGCACCGCCGCCTCGTCGCCGGCGCCTGGCTGGCGCTCACCCTCGCCGGCGTCTTCGCGACGACGCAGATCGGCGACGCGTTCGAGCGCCGCTTCGACGCGCCCGGCCGCGAGGGCTTCGAGGTCAACCGGGAGATCCTCGCCGCGACCGGCGCGGGCGGCGCGCTCACGCCGCTCGTGCTCGTCGCGCAGGACGCCGACGACCCGGAGGCCGCGTTCGCGCAGGTCGCCGAGGCGGTGGAGGGCTCGCGCCTGCTGGCCGACCCGCCGCTGGCCGGCGACCCGGACGTGCGCATCGCGCTGCTGTTCACGCCGCGCCCGCCGTCGGGCCTGGACGAGAACCCGCAGGCGGCCGCGGCCGCCGAGCGGGCCGGGGCCCAGGTCGGGGTCGGCGTCACCGGGGTCGAGCCGCTCACCGAGGCCGGCGGGTCCGAGAGCGGCGGGCCGACCCTGCTCGTCGAGGTCCTGCTCGGGGCCGCGGCCGCCCTGGCGATCCTCGTGTGGGTCTTCGCCTCGTTCCTCGCGCTCGTGCCGCTGCTGATCGCGGCCGTCTCGATCCTCACGACGTTCCTCGTCCTGCTCGGCCTGGCCCAGGTCACCGAGGTGTCGTTCGTCGTCCAGTTCCTGGTCGGGCTGATCGGCCTCGGCGTGGCGATCGACTACTCGCTGTTCGTCGTCTCGCGCTGGCGCGAGGAGCGCGCCAACGGCCTCGACGGCGAGGCGGCGGTGGTCCGCGCGATGGAGACCGCCGGGCGCGCGATCGTCGTCTCGGGCACGACCGTGGCGATCGGCCTGCTCGCGCTCGTCGTGGTGCCGGTCCCGGCGATTCGCTCGATCGGCTTCGGCGGCCTGCTGATCCCGCTCGTCTCGACGCTGGCGACCGTCACGCTGCTGCCGGGCATCCTGCTGCGCTTCGGCCCGCGCCTGGGCCGCCGCAACCGCACCCGCGGGATCGGCGCCAGCCGCGGCTGGACCGCCTGGGCGCGGCGGATCGTCGCCCATCCGTGGCCGGCCGCGGTCGCCGGCCTCGCCGTCCTCCTCGCGCTGGCCGCGGCCGCGCTGTCGCTGCGTCCCGGCGAGCCGGCCGTCGACGCGCTCGCCACCTCCGGCGAGGCGCGCGCGACGCTGCAGCAGCTCGAGGACGCCGGCGTCGGCGCGGGCGCGCTCACGCCGCTGGAGCTGCTCGCCCCCGCCGGCGAGGCGAGCGGGCTGGCCGAGCGCCTGCGCGACGTCGAGGGGGTCGAGTCCGCGGTCGCCCCCGAGGGCGACGCCTGGGCGGTCGGCGAGCGCCGCATCGTCGTCGCGATCCCCCACGACGACGCCGCCACCGACGCCGGCGCGGCGACGCTGGACCGGGTCCGCGACGCGGTCGGCGGCCAGGCCGAGATCGGCGGGCGCATCGCCCAGGTCCGCGACATCACCCGGGCGATCTACGCGGCGTTCCCGTGGATGTTCGCGCTGATCGGGCTGCTGACGTTCGTGCTGCTGATGCGGGCGCTGCGCTCGTGGCTGCTGCCGCTCAAGGCGGTGCTGCTCAACGTGCTGTCGATCGGCGCCGCGTGGGGCGTCGTCGTGCTCGTCTGGCAGCAGGGCGGGCTGTCGGAGGCGATCTGGGGGATCCCGGCGACCGACGCGATCACGAACTGGATCCCGCTGGCGATCTTCGCCTTCCTCTACGGCCTGTCGATGGACTACGAGGTGTTCATCCTCAGCCGGGTCCGCGAGGGCTACGACGAGACGGGCTCGACGCCGGAGGCCGTCGTCTTCGGCCTCGGCCGCACCGGCCGCCTGGTCACGAGCGCGGCGCTGATCCTCGTGTGCGCCTTCGCGGCGCTGGCCGCGAGCCCCGGCACGGAGATCAAGATCCTCGCGACCGGCCTGGCGGTGGGCATCCTGCTGGACGCGACCGTGGTGCGCGCGCTCGTCGTGCCCGCGCTGGTGCTGCTGTTCGGCCGCTTCAACTGGGACCTGCCGCCCGGCCTCGCGCGCCTGGTGCGCACGAGGCCGAGCCCGCAGGAGGCCGGCGTCAGCCGGTCGGCAGGTGGTACGTGAACGCCTGCTTGCCCTTGCGGCAGAGCGTGACGGTCGGGTGCTCCTTGGCGCCCTTCGCGTAGAGCTTCACGCGCGCCTTCGTGCTCCAGCCGGGCGGGCACCAGCGGTCGCTGCTGGCCGCGCGGTTGGCGTGGTGCAGCGCCCGCTTGCAGGACATCCCCCGCGTGAACAGCGTGAGCTCCACGACGAGCCGCACGGAGCAGCTCGTCACCTTGACGCCGCTCGCGGTCGCGGTGATCTTCGCGGCGCTCGCGGGCGCCGCGGCCGCCCCGGCCGCGCACACGGTCGCGAGCGCGATGGCGGCGAGTCGCCGGATCGTCGTGCTCATCGGTTCGTGACCTCCAGCGTCGGGGTGGCGTCGTTGCCCTTGATGTTGCGGACGTTGCAGCGGTACGGGGCCGACGAGTCGGCCGCGCCGCCGCGCAGCACGTCGCAGGACATGCTGTTGCTGCCGACGATCGGGTTGTCCCAGCGGTAGCGGACGGCGTAGCCGGTCTGGCCGATCGCCAGCGTCACGCTGCCCTCGGGACCGCCGCCGCCCTTGGGCGTGATGTTGCTCTCGACGCGGAACGAGCTCGAGCCGCCCGACGGGATCGTGTCGGCCGGGAAGCTCGCCCACTGCCCGCTGTTGAGGAGCGCCTCGCCGCAGGCGAGCGTCTCCCCGGTGCGGTTGGAGATCGTCGTCGTCACGGTGCGCGTCGACGACTCCGGACCGCGCGGGGCGGCCAGCGTGAAGTTCCCGCTGCCGCCGACGGCGCAGCTCGTCCAGGGCGTGTCGCTCGTGATCGCGCGGATCAGGGCGTTGCCGCGCTCGGGCCCGTAGCGGGTCACGAGCGCCCGGGCGAAGTCCTCCCAGACGGCCTTGGCCTGGGCGCGAGCCCCGGTCACGGCGCGCTGGAAGTTGTCGCCGATCACGGCGCGGGGCGTGCTCGGGTTCGAGGTCTGGCCGGTGCGCCAGTCGATCTCGCCCTTGTCCTTGTTCAGCATGGAGTGGCCGACCCGGTTCGGGCACAGGTTCTTCAGGTCGCCCAGGCTGATGCCGGTCACGACCGTGCCGAGCACGTCGATCCAGTTGACGATGTCCTGGGCGCTGTCGTCGCACCCGGAGATCGGCGCCGTCTGATCCTGCTCCTGCGCGCCGGTCGGCAGCAGGGACGTCGGGACCGGGTAGCGCAGGTAGGGGACGAGCTCGCTGCGGCCGAGCCCCAGCGGGTTCGTGATGTCGTAGGTCGCCTCGACGAGGATCTTGCCGTCCTCGCCCTTCTCGGCCGGCTTGGTGATCTGCGGCTTGGCCGGGTTGGCGGTGTCGCCCCAGTTCGTGTGCGACCAGAAGTCCTCGGCGGCGTGCAGCGCGCGCCCGAGGAACTCGAGCGTGTTGCACTTGGCGCGCCCGACGCTGCCCGTGCCCATGGTGCACGTCGGGACGGCGATGTCGGCCTGGATCGCGATCGGCCGGTTGTCGGCGTCCAGGATGAGGTTGGCCTGCTCGACGGCGCGGTCGAGGTTGCGGCCGAAGTTGTTGACGCACGCGGCGATCGCGGCGGCGGCGCGCTGCGCGGCCGACACCTCGTACGGCTTGCCGGGCAGGTAGTCGGCGTCGTCGCAGTGGGCCTCGGGGTGGCCGATGATCTCCAGCGGGCTGTCGGGGATGCCGACGCCGCCGAGCGTGCCCTTCGTGCCGGCCAGCATGTCCATCGACAGCGGCTGGAAGCACTGGCTGGGCGCGCCCACGGCCTCGCACGAGAGCACCCGCGTGATCTTCTCGTGCTCGGCGTGCTGGCCCATCTTCCCGTCGATCGTGCCGAAGCCGCTGGCGGCGGCCGGCAGGGCCAGCGCGGCGGCGACGGCGCCCGCCGCCGCGATCGCGCGGCGGATGGTCGTCGGTGACACGAAGCTCCTTCCTTTCCTCTCCATTCAGGGTCTGCGGACCCTGCTCGTCACAGCGACCGCAGGAGGGGATATCGGACGGGGCTGTCTCGTCCTTGAATGGCGCCTCAGGCTGGCGCGTCGGCGGTGCGCACCGACCACTGGCTCTCGGGGCGCAGCGCCCCGCGCACGACGACCCAGGGCCAGCGGTCCTCGGAGCCGTCGTGGGCGACGTTGAGCGCGGTGAACGTCAGCGCGCGCTCGACGAAGTCCAGCGTGAGGCCGATCAGCCGGTGCATGCCGACGTCGAGCGTGAACTCGCCCGGCAGCAGCGTCGCGTCGATGCGGGCGCGGATCTCGTGGCGGCCCGGGGCGAGCGACAGCAGGGGGCGGTCGCCGTCGACGTTCTGCACGGTCGCCACCCGCGTGCCGTCGGCGCTGGAGAGGCCGAGCTCGATGACGCCGTCCTCGACGGTCTCGTTCACCCGGAACGTCATCGCGACGGTGAACGGCTGGCCCAGGCGGATGCGGTCGGTCGGGCGGTCGTCGTCGTCGAGCAGCGCGACCCGCTCGAGCGTCACCGCGCCGGTGGTCGAGCGCGGCACCTCCGGCCCGATCGTCGCCACGCCGCCGTCCTGGGTGGCGCCCGCGTGGTGCAGGTACTGGGCGACGACCTCGTTCGTGGGCCCCTCGGCGCGCACCCGCCCGCCGTCGATCCAGTAGGAGCGGGTGCACAGCCGCTGCACCGCGCTGAGCTGGTGGGAGACGAACACGACCGTGCGCCCGCCGCGGGCGACGTCGTCCATCTTGCCGAAGCACTTGCGCTGGAACTCGGCGTCGCCGACGGCCAGCACCTCGTCGACGAGCAGGATGTCGGTGTCGAGGTGCGCGGCGACCGCGAAGGCCAGGCGCACGTACATGCCGCTCGAGTAGCGCTTGACCGGCGTCTCCAGGAACTGCTCGATGCCCGAGAACTCGACGATCTCGTCGAAGCGCGCGGCCACCTCGGACCGGCGCATGCCGAGGATCGTGCCGCTCAGGTACACGTTCTCGCGGCCGCTGAGCTCGGGGTGGAAGCCGGTGCCGACCTCCAGCAGCGTCCCGACGCGGCCGGTCAGCTCGATGCGCCCCTCGGTGGGCGGCGTGATCCGCGACAGGCACTTCAGCAGCGTCGACTTGCCGGCGCCGTTGCGGCCCACGAGCCCGACGACCTCGCCCGGCGCGATGCTCAGGTCGACGCCGCGCAGGGCCCAGAAGTCGCGCCCCTTGGGCGCGCGGCGGCCGATGCGCTCGCTGAGCAGGTCGGTCTGCGCGCCCCCGAGGCGGTAGCGCTTTCCGAGCCCCGCGACCCTGATGGCGAGCTGGTCAGATGACATCCGCGAAGTCCCGCTCCGCTCGCGTGAAGTACCAGGCGCCCGTCACCAGCAGCACGGCCGCGGTGGCCAGCGGGATCGCCAGCAGCGCGCCCGGCCAGTCGGCGTCGGGGAAGATCATCCACCGGTAGGTCTCCAGCACGCCCACCATCGGGTTGAGCGCGTAGAACGGCTGCGCGGCCTCCGGCACGACGTCGAACGGGTAGACGATCGGCGTCACGAACAGGCCGACGAGGATGAGGAACGGCACGGCCAGGCGGATGTCGCGGTAGCGCACGTTCAGCGCGCTCAGCCACAGCCCGATCCCCAGCGCGACCGCCAGCGTCAGCACCGCCAGCACCGGCACGAGCAGGATCTGCACCGGCGGCACCACCCCGTAGGCGAGCTGCACGACCATCGCGATCGCGAACGCCGGCAGGAAGTCGATCGCCGGCGGCAGCACCGCGGCGATCGGGATGATCATGCGCGGGAACCAGACCTTGCCGATCAGCTCGCGCGAGGCGACCGTCGAGTCCGACGCGAACTGCATCGCCTGGCTGAAGTACAGCCACATGACCATGCCGGCCAGCGCGAACACCGGGTACGGCACGCCCGCGCCCGACGGCACCCTCGCGTAGTGGCCCAGGAACACGCTGAAGACGACGGCGAGCAGCAGCGGCTGCAGGATCGCCCACACGGTCCCGATCAGCGTCTGGCGGTAGCGGATCGAGACGTCGCGCTTGACGAGGAAGAAGGCGAGGTCGCGGTACTCCCACAGCTCGCGCAGGTTCGGCGCCTGCCACCCGCGCGGCGGGACGATGACGCGCGTGTCGGCCACTAGACCGCCGCGGCCATCCGCGCCGCGTGCTTCTCGATGCACGCCGCGATGAACGCCTCGTTCTCGCGCGTCCAGGCGATCTGGCGCTCCAGGCCCTCGCGCAGCCCCACCTCGGCCCGGAAGCCCAGCTCGCGCTCGGACTTCTCGGTCGCGCCGAAGCGCTTGCCCGAGCGGTCCCAGTCGCGCGCCGGCGCCACCTCGACGCGGCCCGACCCGCACAGCTCGACGATCGTCTCGGCCAGCTCGCGGATCGACGTCTCCACGCCCGACGCGAGGTTGTAGACCCCGCCCGGCTCGCCCCGCTCCGCGCACGCGATCAGCCCGCGCGCCATGTCCTCGACGTAGATGAAGTCGCGCGTGGCGATCCCGCCGTTGTCCAGCGGCAGCGCCTCGTCGTGCAGCGCCTTCCACACGAACGTCGGCGTCACGTTGCGCCACACCGTGTTGACCGTGCCGCGCCAGCGCCCGGCGCCGAGCACCTCGCCCGGCCCGTACACGTTCTGGAAGCGGGCCTTGACGATCGGCAACCCCTCGCGCATCCAGAAGTAGTTGCCGTACAGCTCGCCGACGACCTTGCTGATCTGGTAGGGCGAGTCGAGGTACAGCGACACCGGCGCGTCCTCCTGCGTCGCGCTGGCCGCCTCGAACGTCTTCTCGGCCACCGTGCAGCCGGCGCCCGCGTAGACGACCTTGCGCAGCGACGCGATCTGCGACAGGCGCATGAACAGCTTCAGCGACGTCAGCAGATTGTGCTCGTGGTCGGCCAGCGGGTCGGCCATCGAGGACTGGTTGCCGTGGTAGGTGACGAGGTTGAACGCCAGGTCGAGGTCCTCGGGCAGCGACGCGAGGACGTCGTCGTCGTTGATCGACGCCTCGACGAGCGTGGCGCCCGCGGGCACGTTCTCGCGCTCGGCGCTGAGGAGGTTGTCGACGACGAGCACCTCGTCGCCGCGCGCCAGCAGCGCCCTGACGAGGTTGGACCCGACGAAGCCGGCGCCGCCGGCGACCAGCACCTTGGCCATCAGGAGCGCACCCGCAGCTGCTCTTCCTTCAGGTGGGTGTACGTCTGCTCGATCCCGTGCTCCTGGTACCAGGCGATCGCCTGCGCGACCCCGTCCTCGAGCGCGACGCTCGTCTTCCAGTCGAAGTCGGCGTTCGTGCGCGACGGGTCCAGCAGGATCGACTCGGCGTCGTCGGCGGCGCGCGGGCGGATCTCCACGTCGATCTCGCCCAGCCCCAGCGCGGCGGTCGTCGCGTCGAACAGCTCCTTGATCGACACGTCCGAGCCCGACGACACGTGGTAGGCGCCCGAGCCGACGCCGTCGACCAGCGCCGGGACGACGACGTCGACGAGGTCGGAGACGAACAGGAAGTCGCGCCGCGTGTCGGTGACGAAGCACGGCTTGTCCTGCGTGAGGCGGCTGAAGAACGTCGGCAGCGGGCCCGACAGGTTGCGGGGGCCGTAGACGTTGGCCAGCCGGAAGCTCACCCAGTCCAGCGACGACAGGCGGATGTAGTTCTCGCCGGCCGTCTTGGAGATCGCGTACGACGACTCGTACGGGCGCAGCGGGTGGTTGAGCGTGATCGGCTGCTCCTCGGGCTTGACGCCGTAGCAGAGCGCCGTCTGGAAGTAGACGAGGCGCTTGACGCCCAGCCGCTCGCTGGCCTTCACGACGATCGCGGTGCCCAGCGCGTTCGCGCGCGCGTCCTCGGCCCACGCGTCGGGATCCTTGTAGGAGGCGGCGGCGTGCGCGACCGCGTCGGGCCGGAAGTCGTCCATGACCCCGTCGAAGAACGCCTCGTCGGCGATCGAGCCCTCGACGATCGTCAGGCCGTCCTGGGGCGTGAGGTTGTCGCGGCGGCTCGTCGCGTAGGTGTCGACGGTGCACACCTCGTGGCCGGCGGCCAGGAGGCGGTCGGCCAGGTGCGAGCCGATGAACCCGCCCCCGCCCGTGATCAGGATCTTCATGTGGTGGTCGTCTCCGTGGTCGGGGCGAGCATCGAGCGGAACTCGTGCTCGCGGTCGTGGAAGCGCTGCTGCCACAGCTCCAGGCTGAGCAGTCCCCAGAACGTGCGCCCGAACTTCGACTCGCCGTCGAGCGCGTCGAGCACCGCGCGGCGGTCGTAGAGGTCGCGGTCGGTCGCGAACGTGTCGCGCAGGTGGTCGCGGGCCGGTCCGCGCGCCCACTCCACCAGCGGCACCGGGAAGCCCATCTTGTCCTTGCGCTGGGCGATCGCCTCGGGCACCGCGGCGCGCGTGGCCTGGGCGAACACGTGCTTGAGCCTGCCGCCCGGGAACTTCACGTCGGCGGGGATCGTCGCCGCCAGCTCCACCAGCGGGTGGTCCAGCAGCGGGACGCGCGACTCCAGCCCGTGCGCCATCGAGACGCGATCCTCGACCTGCAGCAGCGCCGGCAGGAGCGTCTTGAAGTCGAAGTGCGTCATCTTGTCGAAGTAGGACTCGTGGCCGACGTTGCGGCCGTTGAAGACCTCGGCGAACGCGTGGAACGGGTCGTAGTCGCCGAGCGCGCGCACGTCGACCAGCCGCTCGACGTCGGGGGCGCGGTTGATGAGGCGGAAGTAGCGCTCGTCGAGCTCCCCGAACAGGCCCTCCCGCCAGAACTGCTGCAGCATCGGCTTGTAGTTCCGCAGCGACGAGAGCTGGGGGATGATCGACTCGTAGGTGACGACGAAGTTGCCGTTGTGCATCGTGCCCTCGATCGCGGCCTTGATGCACTGCTCGAAGTAGGCGATCAGGTAGCGGGTGTAGCCGCCGAAGATCTCGTCGCCGCCCTGGCCGCCGAGGATCACCTTCACGTGGCGCGCGGCGGCCTCCGACACCATGAACTGCGGGAACGACCCGGGGCCGGCGACCGGGAAGTCGAGGTGGTAGATCACCCGCCCGATCTCGCGCATGAAGTCGTCGACGCCGATGTCGACGACGGTCAGGTCCAGCCCGCGCTCCTGCGCCAGCAGCCGCGCGTACCCGGACTCGTCGTACTCGGGCCCCTCGGTGAAGCGCCCGGTGAAGCCCTGCATCGGGCCGTCGCCGTATACGGACGCGAGCCCGGCGACGGCGCTGGAGTCCAGGCCGCCGGACACGTACGCGCCGACGGGCACGTCGGAGCGCAGGTGCAGGCGCACGCTGTCGTGCAGCAGCGCCTCGATGCGCTCCTCGAACCACGCCTCGCGGTGCTGCCAGTCGAGGTCGTAGTAGACCTCCCAGTAGCGCTCGGGCCGCGCGACGCCGCCGCGCACGACGAGCCGGTGGCCGGGCAGCAGCTCGCGCACGCCCTGGAACAGGGTCTTGCCGGCCAGGCAGAACTGGAAGGCGAGGTAGTCCTTCAGCCCCTCCGGGTCGGTGGCGATCGCCGGCAGGAACGGCAGCAGCGCCTTGGCCTCGGAGGCGAAGTAGAGGACGTCGCCGACCTGCGCGTAGTAGAGCGGCTTGACGCCGAAGCGGTCGCGGATCAGCAGCAGCTCGCCGGCGGGCTCGTCCCACAGCGCGTAGGCGAACATGCCGCGCAGCCGGTCGACGGCGTTGGCGCCCCAGCGCTCGTGCGCGCGCAGCAGCACCTCGGTGTCGGTCCGCGTGCGCCAGTCGCCGCCCAGCTCCTCGCGCAGCTCCGGCCAGTTGTAGATCTCGCCGTTGAACGTGGTCACGCGCCCGCCGGGCCCCGCCATCGGCTGGTGGCCGGCCGGCGAGGGGTCGAAGATCGACAGGCGCCGGTGCGCGAAGCCGACGTGCCCGCGCGGGTGGCTCCACGTGCCGTGGTCGTCGGGGCCGCGATGCGCGATCAGCTCGCCCATCACGTCGAGGCGACGAGCGAGGTCGGGCACGGGCTCTCCGCGCAGGTTGATGGCTCCGGCGATGCCGCACATACGTGTGGTGATCCGAACGAGCCGGACGGTGGGAAGTCGCGCCGGGGCGCCAGGGCCTACCTTCCCAAGCCGTGAACGTGACCGGAATCGAACAGGGATCGTACTTCCTGGGCCGGCTCAGCTCGGTCCTCGGCGGCCGCGACCTGCTGCCCTACCTGGGCGAGCTCCACGCCTCGCCGCTGCCCCGGCAGTTCGAGGAGATCGTCGCCGGCGAGCCGGCGTTCGAGACGAAGCGCTTCGACTCGATCTGGCAGCTTCGCCTCTACCGCGTCTGGGTGTACTGCCTGACGCGCGCGCTGCGCCCGGCGGTGTTCGTCGAGACCGGCGTCCTGCACGGCATGACGAGCGCGTTCGTGCTCGAGGCGATGCGCGTCAACGACCACGGCCGGCTGATCTCGATCGACCTGCCGTCCTACGCCGAGACCGGTCCCGCCAACGTCGACGGCTACACCGGCACGCTGCCGCCCGGCCGCGAGCCCGGCTGGCTGGTGCCCGACGCGCTGCGCGACCGCTGGGAGCTGCACCTGGGCGCGTCGCTCGACGTCCTGCCCGGGGTGCTCGACGGGATCGACCGCCTCGACGTGTTCCTGCACGACTCCGACCACACGTACGAGACGATGCGCGGCGAGTTCGAGCTCGCCTGGCCGAAGCTGGCCGAGGGCGGCGCGCTGATCGCCGACGACTCCACCGACAACACCGCGTTCGCCGAGTTCTGCGACCGGGTCGGGCGCACGCCGCTGCTGTTCCCCAACCCCAACGAGCAGCCCCACGACGAGGATCGCTGCGGCCTGATCCTCAAGTAGCGGCGCTCAGCGCGGCGTCGTCGCCTGCTGGATGCAGCTCTGGACCTTCGCCTCGGCCTCGGGGTCCAGGGCGCCCTGCGACGCGACCTCCAGCACGTTGGCGACCGGCTGGGCGGCCGTCGCCGCCACGATCGCGTAGTCGGTCGGGCGCTTCTGCTGGAGCTGGATGAGGCGCTCCTGGATGTCCTCGAAGCCGTACTGGGCGGCCTCCAGGTACGGGAAGACGATCAGCGTCACCGGCTTGCCCTTCAGCGTGACGGTGAACCCGGTGCCGCCCATGCTCACCGCGTAGTCGACGGTCGGCTGGAACCACTCGAACGTCTCGGCCGGCTTGCCGCCGACGCACGACTCGAGGATCGCCGCCTGCCCGGCGGCGTCGAGCTTCTGCGGCGTCGTCGGGGTCGTCGCCGTGGATGTCGTCGGGGCGGTCGCGACGGCCGGCGGGGTCGTCTGGCCCTGGACCGGCGTGGTCGACGTGTCGCCGCCGCAACCGGCGAACAGGACCGCGGCGGCCGCCAGCGCGGCTGGGATGAGGCGCGGCTTCAAGGGTCGGGATGGTAGAAAAGCCGGCCTGTGCCGGTTCCGCGTGCCTACCCGATGACCGTCGTGCGCCGGCTCGTGGGCGCACGCCGGCTCGGCGAGCTCGTGCGCGCCGAGCCGGTGCTGGCGCTCGTGCGCGAGATCGAGGGCGGGACGCTGCTGGAGGCCGGCAGCGGGGCGCTGGGGATCGCCGACCTGCTCGACGACCGCTGGCAGGTCACGGCGGTCGACCGCGCCTTCGACGACGACGGGGCGTGGGTGCGCCCGCCGGCCACCCGCGCGCGCCGCGTCGTCGCCGACGTGGGCGCGCTGCCGTTCCCCGACGGCGCCTTCGACGTCGTCGTCGCGATCGACCTGCTCGACCGGCTCCCGCAGAGCCGCCGCGGCGTCGCGCTGCGCGAGCTCGGCCGCGTCGCGCGCCGCCGCGTGATCGTGTCCTCGCCCGCCGGCCCGGCCGCGCTCGCGGCCGACGAGCGCCTGCTGGCCTCGCTGCGCCGCCCGCCGGGGTGGCTGGTCGCGCGCGTCGGCGCCGGCCTGCCGTACCCCGCCGACCTGGAGGTGCCGCTGCGCGCCTGGGGCCTGGTGCGCAGCTTCCCGAGCGGCAGCCCCGACGCGCACGTGCGCCTGGCGCGCCGCGAGCTGCGCGCGCGCTGGGCGGTGCCGACGCGGCTGGCCGCGCGCGTGCTCGAACGCGGCCTGCGCGAGGACCGGCCGTGGGCGCGGCGCGCCCTGCGCCGGCTGCGCGGCGGCGACCGCCCGCCGGGCTACCGCACCGTCGTGGTGGCGGAGATCGCCGCTTCGAGGTGGGCTTCGAGCTCCTCGGTGAGCGCGGCGTAGTCGAACCGGCGCGCGATCCCGTCCGCGGCGGTCCGCACCCGCCCGTGGACGAGGTCGGCCAGCCCGTCGGCGATCGCCTCCGGGTCGTCGAGCGGCACCGCGATCCCGGCCTGCCCGTCGGTGACGACGCGCGCGGCCTCCGTCTGGTCGCCGACGACGAGGATCGGCCGGTCGGCGGCGAGGTACTCGTAGAGCTTCTGGCCCGTCTCGCCGCGGATGCCGGTCGTCAGCAGCAGCAGCGTGCCGGCCCGGCGCTGCAGGCGCATCGTCGTCTCGCGGTCGAACGCGCCCACCGCCCGCACCGTCCCGGCCAGGTCGGGCGCCTCGATCTGCGCGCGCTCGCCGTCGCGCAGCGGGCCGGCGAACAGCACCTCCAGCTTGGCGGCGGCCTCGGGGTCGCGGCGCTTGAGCGCGCGCACGCCGGCGAGGATCGGCTCGGGCGAGCGGCCGACGTAGCCGATGCGCCCGGTGTACAGGAGCGAGTGGCGCTCGGGATGCAGCACCCCGTCGGGGATGCCGTCGCCGCCGGCGACGTCCGCGAGCTCCTCCAGGTCGAAGCCGTTGGAGAGCGTGTGGGCCTCGTGCTGGCCCAGGCGCGCGCGGGCGTCCTCGGCCATCGGGCGGCTGATCGTCGTGAGCCGGTCGGCGGCGCCCAGCAGCGTGCGCTCCAGCCAGGCGTCGGCGGCGCGCATCGCGGCCACCGGGAAGTCGGTGCGGGTGCGCTCGAAGCGCCAGCCGTCGCGCAGGTCGGCGACCCACGGCACGCCGTGGAGCCGCTTGAGCGCCAGGCCGACCAGGTAGGTGGTCGGGGGCGGCCCGCTCGTCCACACGACGTCGAACGGCTGCTCGCGGTGCAGCGCGAGCGCGCGCGGCAGCGCGAACGGCACCCAGCTCAGGATCGCCAGGTCCGGGATCACCCACTCCTCGAGCTTGGATGGCATCGGCGCGGAGCCCTGCGCGGTGCCCTGCAGCGCCGCGAACTGGCCCTTGCGCCAGTTGAACCGGCTGGTCATCAGGTCGCGCGTGCGCACGACGCGCCGCGCGCCGTCCACCGGGCCGGCGCCGCTGAGGTTGGAGCACAGCACGGTGACGTCGTGGCCCCGGCGCCCGAGGTGCTTGGCGAAGCCGGCGGTCCGGCGCGCGGCCGAGAGCGGGGACGGCGGGGCGAGCTGAGCGACGAGGAGGATCCGCCGGGCGGGCACGGTCCCCTAGGGTACGCCCGCCGTGAGCGCCAACCAGGACATCACGGCCGTCGTCCCGTGCCACGACGCGGGGGTCCACGTCGCCGAGGCGGTCGCGTCGCTGCTGGCCCAGGACGGCGGCCCGCCGCGGGTCATCGTCGTCGACGACGGCTCCACCGACCCGGCCACGCTCGAGGCGCTCGCCGCGCTGCCCGACGGCGCCGAGGTGGTCCGCCAGGACAACCAGGGCCTGTCGGCGGCGCGCAACACCGGCTACCGCCTGGCGCAGACGCCGCTCGTCATCGCCCTCGACGCCGACGACGTGATGGAGCCCGGCGCCCTGCGCGCGCTGCGGGCGCCCCTGGACGCCGACCCGGGGCTCGGCTTCACGTACGGGATCGCCCGCTTCTTCGGCGCCTGGTCGGGCGAGCTGCGCTTCCCGCCGCTGGACCCCTACCGGCTCCTGTACCGCCACATCATCGGCGCCGTCGGCCTCACGCGCCGCGCGCTGTGGGAGGACGTCGGCGGCTACGACCCGGCGTTCCGCACCGGCTACGAGGACTGGGACTTCTGGCTGGGCGCGCTGGAGCGCGGCTGGCGCGGCGCCAAGGTCGACGAGGTGGTCTTCCTGTACCGCCGCCACGGCGACACGATGGTGTTCGGCGCCCGCCGCGAGTACCGGCGCCTGTACGGGATGCTGCGCGCCAAGCACGCCGCGCTCTACGCGCGGCGGCGGGAGCTGGCGCGCGCCAGCCAGGCGGGCGTCGTCGAACGGGCGATATACCGCTACTTCTGGGGGCCCCGGCCCGTTCCACCCGCCGTGGAGCAGGCCGTGTACCGGCTCGTGTTCCGACCCTGACGCTACCCTCGGAGACCTTCATGCCGCTGCTGAAGCCCAACGTCGGACGGGCGCTGAGCGCAATCGGCGCAGTGATCGTCGTGCTCGCCCTGTTCATGACCTGGTACGAGGTCACGCGCAGCAACGGAGTCGTGGACGACACGACCGGCTGGCAGACGTTCACGAACCTGCGCTTCGTCATCCTCGCCGGCGGCATCCTGACGCTCGCCTCGGCGATCCCGGTCCAGACGCGGCCGATCCTCATCGCGCGCACCCTTCTCGGGCTGCTGCTGTTCGTGCTGATCCTGCGCCGCATCATCGACCCGCCGGATCTCGTCGACGCCGAGGTGTCCTCCCAGATCGGGGTCTACGCGGGCGCCGTCGGCGCCGTGCTCGTCGCCATCGGCGGTCTCGTCGACACCGGCCGCCACGTGGTCGAGGTCTACCCGAGCCTGTGGCGCCCGACCGCCGGGGAGCTCGGGCGCGGCCAGCGCTCGCTGGGCTCCGGCGACGACCGCGGGTAGCCGCCGAGCCTCAACCGCGCGGTGCGCCGCCCCCGTCGCATCCCGCTGCCCCTGCTCGCCGTGCTCGGCGTGCTGCTGGTGCAGGGGCTGGCGTGGACGTTCGCGGTGCCCGCGATGCAGGGCGCCGACGAGAGCGCGCACGTCAGCTACGTCCAGAAGATCGCCGACGCGGGCGTCATGCCGTGGCGCAACCCGGACCTCGGCTGGCTGGAGCCGTCGTTCCCGCCGTCGGTGTCGACCGAGCAGTACGTCGCGTGGGTGTGGGCCGGGCTGGAGCCGCTGCGCGGCAACCAGGCGGCGCGCCCGCTGTGGACGCACGAGGACGAGCGCATCTGGGAGCGCGAGAACGCGAAGCTCACCGAGGAGCATCGGCGCGACGGGTCCGGCTCGCGCGTGTTCGACAACCCGCCGCTCTACTACCTGACCGCGGTCGTCCCGTACGAGATCGCCGGCGGCACGATCTTCGACCGCCTGTACGCGCTGCGGCTCTACAACGTCGCGCTGCTGCTCGTCGCGGTCGTGCTGACGTGGCTGCTGGCCGGGGAGCTGTTCGGCCGCCGGCGCGAGCTGCAGACGCTCGCCGCCGCGGCGGTGGCGCTGCATCCGGTCCTGCTCGACGTCTCCACTCGCGTGACGCCCGACGTGCTGCTGCTGACGCTGGCGGCGGGCGCGCTGTATCTGATGACGCTCGTCGCGAGGCGGGGGCCGTCGTGGCGGCTGGTGGCCGGCCTGCTGGCGGTGGTCGCCGCGGCCTGCTTCACGCAGGGCCGCGCGCTGGGCCTCGTCGCTCCGGCGCTGTTCGCGATCGGCCTGGGCTGGTGGCGCTCGCGCGGGTCGCCGCGGCCGGGCGTGCTGGCGCGCATCCCCGCGGTGGTGCCCTGGGCGGTCGGCGCGCTCGTCGTCCTCGTCGTCCTGGGCGCGTACGCGACCCGCTTCGACCTCGGCGAGATGGCCGGGTTCTGGTCGTACCTGTGGCAGTTCTACCTGCCGCCGCTGCCGGGGATGAGCGAGCCGATCGGCGTGAGCTGGGACGTCGAGAACGTGTACCTCAACCGCTTCTTCGGCACGTTCGTGCAGTTCGAGGTCGCGTTCCCGCGCGACCTGCTCGACGCCATCCGCATCGCGGTGTGGCTGGGCCTGGCCCTGCTCGCCGTGTCGGCGTGGCGCCATCGCCGCACGCTGTGGGAGCGGCGCGACGTCGTGGCGGTGCTGCTCGTCGCGTTCGTGCTGTCGGTGCTGGCGCTGCACGCGGCCGCGTTCCGCGCGCTGCTGGTCAACCCGGCCGACCCGGTCATCACCGGCCGCTACCTCCTGATGCTCATCCCGCTGTTCGGCCTCGCCGTGGCGGCCGCGATCGCCGGCCTGCCCGGGCGGGTGCGCGCGTTCACCGCGGGCGGGCTGCTCGGCGCGATGTTCCTGCTGCAGCTCAGCGCGTTCGGCCTCGTCGTGGAGCGCTTCTATGCGTAGGGCGGCGATCGCCGGGGCCGCGATCGTGCTCGTGCTCGGGTTCCTGTTCGTGGTGCGCCCGTTCGTCTCCGAGCAGCGCCCGACGCCCGCCGCGATCCCGTCGCCGGCCTCGATCACGAAGACCGACACGGTGCCGCTGCAGCGCGGTCATCCGGTGTGCTTCACCGACGTCGTCGCCGAGGCGCACTCGGAGCGCATCAGCTTCCGCGTCGCCACGCCGTTCGGCCCCACGCCGGAGCTGCGCGTCAGGCTCCGCGGCGGCGGCTACGACTTCACGGCGACGATCCCGCCGGGGCTGCTCGACGGCCAGGCCGCCGAGGCCGCGATCCCCGCGCCGCTGGTCGACGTGCCCGTCGAGGTGTGCATCCGCAGCCGCGGCGAGCCGCTGATCGGCCTCTACGCGGCCGACGACCGGGCCCGCTCGCGCTCGACGGCGATCATCGACGGCGAGAACACCTTCAAGAGCGTCTGGTTCCAGTTCCACGAGCCGCGCTGGCATGCGATGACCGAGCGCCTGGCGCTGACGATCGATCGCATGACGGTGTTCCGCCCCGACTACGTGGGGCGCGTCCTGCTGTGGATCCTGGCCGCGCTGTTCGTCTTCGGCGTGCCCGTCGCCATCGTCTGGGCGTACGTGCGCGCGCTGCGCGAGGACGGCCCTGCCGCCGCCCCGCCGCTCGACGTCAACCGGCGCCGATCCCGCTGGCGCCGGTTCGTGGACTGACGTTCGAACGGTTCCCGTTTGCCACGTCGCGCCCAAGTGCGATATGACACCACCTGCCTGGAGGAGGAGAGGTGGCGTCCCGCCCAGAGCTCGACACCGACAGGCCGCGAAGGTAAGCCAGAGAGCCGGATCTAGGGTCAACCGGCGGAGCGCTTGCACCGGAGAACTTCGCGGCCAGGGGGATCTGGAGCCGGGCGGGACGCCAAGCACTCGGGGGAGTGGGTCGCGGGTCGCGGGGCGTGGGGCGTCGCCAAGGGCGGCGCCCCGCGGTTCGTCTCTCGGCGCCGTGCGGCGCCTTCCGGGCTTCCGGGCCGGACGAGCGAGCGCGCCCGCGCCGACGTGGGAGCCCTCGTCGTCGCTATACGCGGATGAGGGCTCCCACCCCCAGGGGTGTCAGCGGTCGACCGGCGCCGTGGCGCGCCCGGGCGCCACGCCGCGGACGCCGGCGAAGCGGACCTCGACGCGGCCGCCGGCTGAGCGCCAGCGGCGGGGGATCCTGAGGCGCGCGGTGAACCGGCCGCGGACCACGCGTGCGGATGTGCGGCGGGTGTGGGTGCGGCCGCCGACGCGGACGCGGTAGACGATCACGACGCGCCCCGTCGCGCGGCGGCCGACGCTGCCGCGAACGAGGAGCCGGCCCGTGCGCGGGGAGATCGTGGCGGTCGTGACGGCGACCGAGGTGCGACCCGTCGGCGCCCCGCCGGACGCGCCCGGCCCGGGGGCGACGGGGGCGGACGGCACGACCCCTGCGCCGCCGCCGCCCCCGCCATCGCCGGTGTCCCCGTCCGGAATGCCCCCGCTCCCGCCGCCTGTGGCGCCGCCGCCCGAGCCGCCGGCGCTTCCGCCGCCGCCCGAACCGCCCCCGCCTCCCCCGCCTCCGCCGGAGGACGGCGCCGTGTACGTGACCGTCCCGGTCGCGCCGGTGGCCGCGCTGCCGTTGCCGGCCGCGTCGACCGCCCACACCGCGACGGAGTACGTGCCGCCCGCGGGGAGCGTCAGCCCGCCGAGCGTCTGCGTCCCGCCGGTGGGCGCCGTGCTGCCCGAGGCGCACGGCCCGCCGCCGACGGCGCACGCCTGCCAGTGGATGGACGCGAGCGGCGCGCCCGATCCCGCGGGCGGATCGGTCCACGCGAGCTGGAAGGTCGGCGTAGCGCCCCCGCCGGTCACCGACAGCCCCGTCGGGGCCGCCGGCGGCGTGTTGTCGACCTGGATGGCGATCGGTGCGCTGCGCGTCTCGTTGGCGCCCGCGTCGATCACCGCGAGCTCGACGTCGTGGTCGCCGTCGCTGAGCCCCGTCGTGTTCAACGCGACCGTCTCCGCCGTCGGGTTCGTGCACGGCGCGACCCGCGTGTGGTCGCACGCGCCGCTGCGCGCGATCTCCGAGCCGAACGCATCGCCGTCGACGTACCACCGGAACCCGCGGATGCCCGTGCTGTCGGTCCCCGACCCGCTCGCGCTGATCGTCCCGCGCCGCCACCCGCTGCCCGCGATCTCGAGGTCCGCCGACGTCGGCGGCGTCGGGTCGCTGATGGTCGTCGTCGACGCGTAGATGGCGACCCACGCGGAATGAAGCCAGGCTGCACCGGTGCCACAGCCCGATCCCGGGCATTCGACGCCCCAGGCGAGCTTGCTCGCGTTGAGCCCGGTGTACGTGACCGGGGTTCGCACCCGCGGCTCGACGACGGTCCCGGTGTAGGCGCCGCCGCCGGTGTCGCACGTGAAGTAGCCACCCGGGATCGAGCAGGTTTCGTTCGGACTGATCAGCACCCCGTCTGCGCGGCCATAGACCGCGTACTCGTGGCTGTCTTTCCCCACGCTGCGCGTGATCGTGATCGCGCTGATGGTCGTGCCGGCGGGCGCGGAAAGGGAGTACTGCATGTACTCGCCGTTGCGCGGCCAGTAGTCATCGTCCAAGTCGAGCGTCGTCCACGCCGCCAGGCCGGTGATCGTGGAGTCCTCGGGGTTCTCGCCGTCGGACGGTCGGTCAGAAGGCGCGGGCGGGCAGACCGGGCCCACCGGCTTGTAGGCGTCCTCGTTCGTGCTCTCGTAGACCCACGCGTCGTCGGCCCCCTCGCCGGCGTCTCCGCAGGACCGGACCTGGTACGTGCCGGCGTGCGCGCTGTGGCCCCATGCGATCGCGGCCGTGAGGGCCAACGTGATCACAACGCCTCGCCGCATCTCCGCGGCGAGACTATCGACACCGATCGAGGCTGTCTGACTACATAGCCATCTGTTGGACGATGGTCACGAGAACTCGTGCCCGCGGCGGATCACGAGCGCCGGAGATGTCCCGGCATCGGGTCGGCGCAGCCGCACGGTGACGGTCCGCCAGCGTCGGACCCGCACGTCAAGGCGGCTCGCGCGGCGGACGAAGCGCCGCCGGTCGACCGTGAACGTGACGACGTCGCCCGTCCGGCGACCCGAGATCGCGACCCGCAGGCGACCGCGACGGAAGGTGATGTGCTTGAGCGCCGGTCGGTCCGGCACGTCGGCGGTGCGCTCGTCACCGTCCGGTAGCGCCACCGAGACCATGGGTGCGGCGACGGGCGGCGAAGGCACGAGCACGAGCTCCGGCTCCGCCGGTTCGTCGCGGACCGCGGTCACGCCGCCCGCAGCGCCGCCGGCGCCGGCGCCGGCGCTCGATCCGGTCACGACCGCTTCGCACGGTGCGGCATCGGCGTTCGCTCCGGCCGCGACGAGGGCGCCGAGCCCCTGGTCGATGAAGGTCTGAGCGACGTCGAGGACACGCACCCCGTTGACGATGCGCGCGGAGGAGATCAGTGCCTGCTCGGCCGCGTCGGGGGTCAACTCGGGCTTGTAGGACCGCAGCGCGTTGAGCGCCGCGGACACGACGGGGGCCGCGTAGGACGTCCCGGTGCCCACGCCGATGCGGTGGCCCGAGGCTGTCGTCAGGCAGACGTCGGTGCCGAACGTGGCGATGTCGAGCTCGGGTCCACGGTTCGAGAACGGGGCAAGCACACCGTTCCCGTCGGTTGCTCCGACAGCAAACACACCTGGAAAGGCGGCGGGAAAGGCGAGATCGTCGATGCCGCTGTTGCCCGCCGCTGCGACCACATTGATCCCGTTCGCGCGTGCCTGGCTGATCCGGGCACGTAGCTGGTTGGACTCGATGGCTGTTAGGGCGAGGCCGGCGATCGAGATGTTGATGACCTTGGTCTGCCGAACGGACTCTTGGCACCAGCCGATCGCAAGCAGATAGTCCGCGGGAGCCCCGGCCCTGCCATCGAAGATGCGGCTGCTCAGTACGCGCGACGCCGGCCATATCCCCGACGCCCCGACACCGTCGACCTGGCTGGCGATGACACCGGCGACGTACGTGCCGTGCTTCGCCAGGGTGATGCCAGTGTCGCTCCTTGCGCCGAGGTCGCCGACGGGGCCACCGGGGGGCACCGACCCGCGCTCGACGAGCGCGGGTCCCAGGTCGGTGTCGGTGTCCACGCCGGAGTCGATGACGCACACCGCGCCCGCGCCGCCGGGCGGCGCGGGCGTGGAGGAGAGGAACTCGGCGCGGGCCGCGATCGCCTGTGGGGAGCCCGCGCCGTCGGCGAGGGCCGCGCCCGGGGCGGCGAGGGACGCCGCCATCATCGC
>DATMSA010000165.1:0-66422 GCA_035565675.1 Capillimicrobium sp.
CGACCGGGACCCCGGCGCAGCGGGCGCGCTGGATCGACGCGCTGCTGGCCGGCGCCGCCCGGCGCGACTGGCACACGCTGCGCGGCGCCGGTCACGGTGCGGGCGCCGGCGTGCCGCTGCGCCCGCTCGTGCAGGCGCTCGACCCGCTCCTGCTCGACCGCCCCGACCTCGTGGCCGCCCTCCCCCGCGGCTCGCGCGCCGCGCTCGCCGCCGTGTCGCCCGCGGCGGCCGGGCACGTCGAGGACGCCGCCGATGCCGCGCCCGAGGCGATCGCCGCCGCCGTCGCGCACCTCGTGCGGGCGGGCGCGCGCGAGCGGGGCCTCGTGCTCGCGCTCGAGGAGTTCGACGGCGCCGACGCGGCGAGCGTGCGGATCGTCGACTACCTGGCGACCGTCGCGCGCACCGCGCCGCTGATCGTGCTCGCCGGCGGAGCGTCGCCGGAGCTGACGCGGCTGGCGGCGACGCTGTGCGCGCACGGCACCGGCGCCGCGATCGCCCTCAGCTCGTGAGCGCCTGCGGCGCGGCCTCCTTCAGCCGCGTCACCGTCCACTTCAGGCCGCGCAGGGTCTGCGCGTGGCAGCGCGAGACGACGTCGAGCAGCTCGGCGTCCTTGGCCGCCTGCGCGCCCTGGCCGAGCAGCACCCAGTCGATCGAGGCCTGCGCGTAGCGCAGGTACAGGCGGCGCAGGTCGTGGAGGAGCTCCAGGCCCGGCGCGGCGGCGCCGTCGGGCGCCCCAGGCGCCGGATCGGGCGCGCCGGCGACGCCGTAGCGCTCGGCCACCGGCGCCAGCGCCTCGAGGTTGGCGTCGGCCAAGCGGCGCAGCGTGCGGGTCATGTGGAAGACGTCGTGGTCGCCCTCGTGGCGCGCGCCCACGGCGTCGAGCGCCCCGGCGACCGCGGTCTCGGCGGCGCGCACCTCGGCGATCGCCACGTCGAGCTTCACGGCAGCGTCTCCACGACCTCGGCGTCGGGGCCGCCCCGCGTGGCCGGCACGTCGCCGCCGGCGGGCGCCGACGCGGTGTTCGTCGGCGCGGGCGCCGGCCGGCCGCCGCCGTCGGCGACCTTCGTCACGCGCACCGCGCCCGCCTTGAACAGCGGCTGCTTGGACACCGGGTCCCAGGCGGTGATCGTCAGCTCGTTGGCGGCCCTCGACGGGCGGTCGGGGTCGTCCCACCAGCCGTAGTGGAACGGCACGAACGCGACGCCCTCGCGCACGCCGCCGACCCGCACCCGCGCCTCGATGCGCCCGCGCGCCGACGCGATCTCGGCGAGGTCGCCCTCGGCGAGCCCGAGCCGGTCGGCGTCGACCGGCGCCAGCTCGACCCATACGTCGGGCGCCGCCGCCTGCAGCTGCGGCGCGCGCCCGGTCTTGGTGCGGGTGTGGAAGTGGAACAGGGTGCGGCCCGTGTTGAGCTGCAGCGGGTGCTCGTCGCCGGGCCCCTCGGGCGCCGGCACGTAGTCGGCGGCCTTGAGGATGGCGCGCCCGTCGGGGTTCAGCGCGCGGTACTCGGTCTCGTCGAGCAGGCCGCCGGTGAGCAGGTCGCGGCCGTACGTCTCGCACTCGTCGGGCGCGGCGAAGAAGCGCCCGTCGGCGTACAGCCGCTCCCCGCCCCACTGGAGGCCCGAGCCCTCGCGCAGGCGCGCGTAGGTGATCCCCTCGTAGCTGCACGGCCGGTGGGCCACGCACGCCTTGAACGCCTCGAACGCCGACTCGGGGTCGTGCCAGTGCACGAGCGGGCCGCCGTCGCGGTCGCGGAAGTCCATCCGCCGCGCGTAGTCGAGCCAGATGTCGAGGTCCGCACGCGCCTGGCCGGGCGGGTCGACGGCCTTCTCGGACAGGTGCACGGTGCGGTCGGCGTTCGTGAACGTGCCGGTCTTCTCCATCCACGTGGCCGCGGGCAGCACGACGTCGGCGACCCGCGCGGTCTCGGTGAGGTAGAGGTCCTGCACGACGAGGAACACGTCGCCGGAGGCGAGCACCGAGCGGATCCGGCCCGCCTCCGGCAGCGACACGAGCGGGTTGGTGGCCGACACCCAGAAGAACGGCAGCGACCCCTGCTCGAGGTAGCGGACCATCTGCATGACGTGCGTCGAGGCGCCGTAGTGCGGGATCTGCAGCGGGTCGACGTTCCACACCCGCGCGAGATCGGCGACGTGGTCGTCGTTGGCGAAGTTGCGAAAGCCCGGCAGGTCGCCGTTGGCGCCCGTCTCGCGCGTGTTCTGGGCGGTCGGCTGGCCGTTCATCTGCAGCACGCCGCAGCCCGGGCGGCCGAGCATGCCGCGCACGATCGCGAGGTTGTTGACCTGACAGGCCGCGGCCGTCGCCTGATGGGACTGGTAGAAGCCCTGCAGGACGGTGCACAGCAGCCGCTGCGCGGTGCCCACGAGCCGGGCCGCGGCGCGGATCGCGTCGGCGTCGACGTCGCAGATCCCGGCCGCCCACTCGGGGGTGCACGGCGCGACGGTCTCGCGCAGCTCCTCGAAGCCGACGGCGTGGGCGGCCACGTAGTCCGCGTCGATCCAGCCGTTGGCGATCACCTCTCGCAGCAGCGCGTTCATCGCCGCGAGGTTCGTGCCCGGCCGCACGGCGAGATGGACGTCGGCGCGCCGGGCGGGGAGCGTGCGGCGCGGGTCGACCACGAGCAGGCGCGGCGGGCTGGGCCCCTCGAGCCGGTCGAGCATCCGCGCCCACAGCACCGGCTGCGTCTCGGCGACGTTGTGGCCGAACAGCGCGATCGCGTCGGCGTGGTTGACGTCCTCGTAGGAGCCGGGCTGGCCGTCGCAGCCGAACGACTCCTTCAGCGCCTCGCCCGCCGTCGCGGTGCACAGCCGCGTGTTGCCGTCGATGTGGTTGGTGCCGATCCCGGCCCGGGCGATGATCGCCAGCGTGTAGTAGTCCTCGAGGAACAGCTGGCCGCTCGTGTAGAAGCCGAGGGCGCCCGGCCCCCGCTCATCCAGCAGCGCCCTGGAGCGCGCGACGATCGCGTCCATCGCCTCGTCCCAGGACGCGGGCCGCAGCTCGCCGTCGCGGCGCAGCAGCGGCTCGGTGAGCCGGTCGTCCGACGCGTTGGCCTGCCAGCCGAACACGTCCTTGGGGCCGAGGCGGCCGCGGTTGACGCGGTCGACGCCCCGCCCGCGGACACCGACGATGCGCCCGTCCTGCACGCCGACGTCGTAGGCGTCGCCGTCGGAGTGAAGGATCGACGCGGTCTGCACCCAGCGCTCCGGCTCGGCGCCCTCGACGAGGTACGCGTCGACGCGTTCGGGCCACGGCTCGCCGGGCCCGACCGGGGTGCGCGTCCCCCACGGGTTCGCGATCCGGTCGACGCGCTGGACGGACACGTCCGGGCGCTACCCGGGCGGTGTCCGCGGCAACCGCTACGCGGTCCGCGGGGCGAGCTGGCGGCCCGCCTCGCCGCGGACGAGCGCGGCGGCGTGGTGCAGGCGCCCGATCGCGGCGCGGCCGCCGGTGCGGCGGAAGCGCACCGCGGCCAGCTCGTGGCTGGGCGCGTCGGGATCCGGCGTCAGCAGCAGGAGCAGGTCGGCGTGCAGCGCGGCCGCCAGCGCGGCGGTGGCCAGCGCCGGGTCGAACGCGTCGTCCTCGGCCTCGCACACGGCCACGATCCCGGCGTCGAGCAGCGCCTCGACGGCCGCCTGCTCGACCACGCGCAGCTCGCCGTCCTCGTCGAGCACCGCCTGGGTGAGGATCGTCGCGACCGCGGTCGGGCGCAGCCTCGCGGCCAGCTCGCGGGCGATGGCGCCCGCCGGGCCGTCCTGCGGATCGGGCGCGTGCGTGACGACCAGCTCGTGCTCGTCGGCGACCTCCGCCAGCGCACGGGCGGCCGCCACCGGATCGGTGCGAGGCAGGCCGAGCGAGGCGACGACGCGCATGGTGCCGGCGAGCGTAGCGAGCCGCGCGCGGCGCCGGTCAGACGTGGCGCTCGCGCCACAGCGACGCGCCCACCGCGCCGCCGAGGACGACCACGATCATGAGCAGCGACGCGCCCGTCGGGATGTGGACGACCTTCTCGAGCATGAACTTGACGCCGATCGCGATCAGGATGACCGCCAGGCCGACGTCGAGGTACGCGAAGCGGCCGCGCATGCCGGCCAGCAGGAAGTACATCGACCGCAGGCAGATCAGCGCCAGCGCCGTCGCGCTGAACACGATGAACGGCTCGCGCGTGACGCCGAAGATCGCCGGGATCGAGTCGACGGCGAACAGCACGTCGGTGACCTCGACGACGACGAGGACGGCGAGCATCGGCGTCGCGTACCAGAGGCCCAGCAGCGGCCGCCGGCCGCGCGGGCGCTCCTCCGCGGGCACCGCGTCAGCGCGCACGAACAGGTGCGCCTCGTGGATGTGCTCGGTCGTCGGCACGTTGCGGCGCAGCAGCCGCACGACCCACCCGGAGCGGGAGTCGTGCCCGTCGTCGCCGCCGAAGTAGCGGCGCAGCAGCCGCGCGCCGCTCCAGATCAGCAGGACGCCGAACACGTAGACGATCCACTCGAAGCGCTCCAGCAGCTCCGCGCCGGCCGCCACGAACGCGCCGCGCATCACGAGCGCGCCGAAGATGCCGTAGAAGAGGACGCGGTGCTGGTAGGCGGCCGGGACCGAGAAGGCGCCGAAGATCAGCGCCCACACGAACACGTTGTCGAGCGACAGCGACAGCTCCAGCAGGTAGCCGGCGAAGAACTCGCCGGCCACGTGGTGGCTCTCGGCCACGCCGAGCCCGATCCCGAACGCCACCGCCACGGCGATGAACCCGAGCGTCGACCACAGCGCGTTGGCGACCGGGACCGCGTGCGCCCCGCGGTGCAGGACGAACAGGTCGATCAGCAGCAGGGCGACGAGCCCGGCCACAAGCAGGGCCCAGGCGAGGAACGAGACGTCCACGATGGGATTCCTACCGGGCGTCGGCCGGTCGCGGGAGAAGCGCGCGCGCCCCGCCGCGCCGCCACTCGACCAGGACGGCGGTCGCGTCGTCGTGCAGGGTGCCCGCGCGCCGCTCGATGAACTGCGCCAGGCGCTCGGCCGAGAACAGCCGCCCGTCGGGGCGGCGGGCCTCGGTGAGGCCGTCGGTGTAGAGCAGCACCATGTCGCCGTCCTCGAGCGACGCCCCGCCCACGACCGGCGCGCGCTCGTCGAGGCGCACGCCCATCGGCGTGCTGCGCCGGCTCTCGAGCGCCTTGACGAACCGCCCGCGCCGCAGCAGCAGCGGCGCGGGATGGCCGGCGTTGACCCAGCGCAGCCACCCGCGGCGCACGTCGAGCTGGGTCAGGCATCCGGTGACGTAGCGGGCGGCGCCGAACTGGTCGGCGATCTGCGCGTCGATCGCCGCGTACGTGCCGGGCAGGTCGTCGCCGGCGCGGCGCCGGTGGCGGTACACCGACAGCGCGTAGGTCGCGGCGCCGGCCGCCTCGATGCCGTGGCCGACCGCGTCGAGGATCGCCGTGTGCAGGATGTCGCCGTCGAGCGCGTAGTCGTACGCGTCGCCGCCGATGTGGTCCTTGGCGACGACGAGCAGGGCGATCAGGTGCGCGAGGCGCGCGCAGACGTCCACGAGGTCGCCGGCCGGGTCGCCCGCGACGTGCGGGAGCGTCATCTCCACCACGCCGAGGCGATCGGTCCCGTCCAGGAGCGGCAGCCACAGCCGGCGGCCCGCGTCCGCGGGAGCGTCGACGGCCTCGGTGGCGGCGAAGCAGCGGCCCGCCAGCGTGCCGGTGATCGTCACCGGCTCCGTCCCCGCGCCGGGTCCCGGGACGGGCACGAGCACGGACTGCTCGAAGTCGGCCAGGTAGACGACGAGCCGCTCGACGCCGATCGCGCGCGCCTCCTCGGCGAGCAGGCCGCCGAGCTCGTGCGCGCCGGCCAGGTGCGAGCGGCGCAGGACGGCCATCAGCATCGCCGCGGCGCGCGCGGCCAGGTCGGGATCGCGGATCTCGGGGGTCGGCGGCGCCGGCATGCGGTCAGGGGGTTGTGCCCGGTCCGCCGCCGGGCTGCACCTCGACGCGCGTCAGGCGTCGCCGCGCGCCGCGCGGTCCAGGAGCTGCATCGTGTGCAGCACCTGGACGTCGGAGCCCAGCTCGCGCAGGTGCGCCTGCACCTGGGTCATGCAGCCGATGTTCGCGGTCGCGACCAGCTCGGCGCCCGCGTCTAGCAGCGCGCGCGCCTTGCGCTCGCCGAGCTGCGCGGCGACCTCGGGGCGCTCGAGGTTGTACGTCCCGGCCGAGCCGCAGCACAGCTCCCAGCCCTCGGGCTCGACGAGCTCGAGGCCGCCGACCGCCTCCAGCAGCCGCCGGGGGGCGGCGCGGACGCCCTGCGCGTGGGCGAGGTGGCACGCGTCCTGGTAGGCCACGCGCGTCGGCCGCCCGAGCGTGCCCGCCGGCTCGCGCAGCCCCAGGTCGTCGAGGAACGCGTTGACGTCGACCACCCGCGCGGCGACCCGCTCGGCCGCCTCGGCGCGCGCATCGCCGGCGAACAGCAGCGGGTACTCGCGCATGCCCGATCCGCAGCCGGCGGCGTTGGTGACGATCGCGTCGACGTCGTCGGGGAACGCGTCGAGGTTGCGCGCGGCCAGCGCGCGCGCCCGGTCGGCCGCGCCCGTGTGCCACGCGAGGCTGCCGCAGCAGCCCTGCGCGGGCGGGATCGCGACCTCGACGCCCTGGCGGGCGAGCACCCGCACGGTCGCGGCGTTGATGTCGGGCGCCAGCACCTGCTGGGCGCAGCCGGCCAGCAGGGCGACGCGGGCCCGGCGCTCGCCCTGGGCGGGCACGAGCGCGGGCAGCGGCTGCGGGTCGGGCAGGCTGGGCGGCAGCAGGTCGAGCATCGGGCGCAGCGGCGCGGGCACGAGCCGGCGCAGCGGCCTGGCGGCGCGGCCGGTGCGGGCGGCCAGGCGCATCCGCTTCGGGTACGGGAGCGTGCGCAGGACCAGCTCGCGGCGCAGGCGCTCCAGCGGCGCGCGCGTGCGGCGCGGCTCGGCGTACGCGCGAAACGGCGTCACGAGCTCGCCGTACTCGACGCCCGACGGGCACGCGGTCTCGCACGCCTGGCACCCCAGGCACGCGTCGACGAACGGCGTGACGTCGTCGACCTCCAGCGTTCCCTCGAGCGTCTCCTTCATCAGCAGGATGCGCCCGCGCGGGGAGTCCATCTCCTCCCCCAGCGCCACGTACGTCGGGCAGGTGGCCAGGCAGAACCCGCAGTGCACGCACGCCTCGATCGCGTGCGCCATCGCGGGGCCCCGCGGCCCGAGCTCGTCGACCGGGACGTCGTGGCGCATCAGTCGAGGAAGCGGCGGTCGGGGTCGAGGGCGGCGCGGATGCGCTGCGCGAACGCGCCGCCGCGCACCGCGCCGAGCACCTCGGGCAGCGGCGGGCCGGTCAGGGCGGTGGCGGCCAGCCCGAGATCGTCCAGGGCCGCGTCGAGCGCGTTCAGCGGCGCGGCGGCCGGCCAGGCGATCCAGGCGACCGAGCCGGCGCGGCCGAAGCGCGCGTCGCCGCCCGCCGCGGCGACCGCGTCCCACAGGGGCGCGACCGCGGCCGGCGTGCAGGCGGCGCGCAGCAGCCGCATGCCGTCCGGGACCCAGGCGGCGTCGGCGGTCGCGCGCCACAGCGCCTCGGCCTCGCTGGCGGGCAGGCGCCGCGCCGTGGCGCCGCCGGGCAGCGCGGGCACGAGCCGCGCGATCCGCGCCTCCATCGGCTCGGGGTCGCCGGCGAGCCGCGCGAGCAGGCGCCCGTCGGGCGCCAGCTCCAGCGCGTCGAGCTCCCACGGCCCGGCGCTCAGCGCGGCCGCGACGCCGACCGCGGCGCGCAGGTCGCCCGCGGCGATCTCCAGCGTCGCGCTCGCGCGCGGGCGCGGGAACACCTTCATCGAGAGCTCGACCATCACGCCCAGGCGCCCGCGCGAGCCGACCATCAGCTTCGGCAGGTCGAACCCGGCCGCGTTCTTGACCACGCGCCCGCCGCCGGACACCAGGCGCCCGGCGCCGTCGACGAAGCGCACGCCGATCACGAAGTCGCGCACGCCGCCCGAGCGCAGCGCGCCCGGCCCGGACGTGGCGGCGGCGACGACGCCGCCGAGCGTCGCGCCGGCCGGCGCGAGCGGCGGGTCGAACGGCAGGTGCTGGCCGTGTTCGGCCAACGCGGCGTCGAGCTCGGCGATCGGCGTGCCCGCCTGCGCGATGAACGTCAGCTCGGCCGGGTCGTAGGCGACGATCCCGCGCAGCCCCGAGACGTCGACGGTGACGACGTCGTCGTGCGGGGGCGTCGACAGCGCCGGCTTGCTGCCCCCGCCGCGCGGGAGCAGGCGCCCGGTGGCGCCGCGGACCAGGTCGCGCACCTCGTCGACGCGCTCGGCCGCGAGCGTCACGACCAGCCGTCCCCGACGGCGAGCATCTTGCCGCGGTTGGCGAGCCGGTCGGGGTCGACGGCGTCGCGCAGCCGGTGCATGAGCGCCATGTCCTCGGGGCCGAACATCTCGGGCAGGTGCGCGCGCTTCTCGACGCCGACGCCGTGCTCGCCGGTGATCGACCCGCCGAGGCGGATGCACAGGCGCAGGATCTCGCCGGCCAGCGCCTCGGCGCGCTCGAGCGCGCCCGCCTCGCGCCCGTCGAACAGGATCAGCGGGTGCAGGTTGCCGTCCCCGGCGTGGAACACGTTGGCCACGCGCAGCCCGGCCGCGGCGGCGAGCCGCTCGATCTCGGCCAGCGCCTCGCCCAGGTGCGTGCGCGGCACGACCCCGTCCTGGACGACGTAGTCGGGCGCCAGCCAGCCGACGGCCGAGAACGCGGCCTTGCGGCCCTTCCAGATCAGCGCGCGCTCCGCCGGGTCCTCGGTCGTGTGCACGTGGGTGGCGCCCGAGTCGCGCAGCAGCCCGGCCAGGCGGACGGCGTCGGCGTCGACGTTCTCGCGCCCGCCCTCCAGCTCGACGATCAGCAGCGCCTCGCCGGGCGGGTAGCCGGGCTTCACCGACGCCTCGGCCGCCTCGATCGCCAGCCTGTCCATGATCTCCAGCGCGACCGGCAGCAGCCCGCTGGCGACGATCCGCGAGACCGCGTCGCCGGCGGTCTCGAGCGAGTCGTAGACGGCGAGCGCCGTGTGCACGGCCTCGGGGATCGGGACGAGCCGGACCGTGAGCTCCAGCGCGATCCCGAAGAGGCCCTCCGAACCGCAGAACATCCCGGTCCAGTCGGGGCCGACGGGCTCGAGGCTCTCGCCGCCCAGCTCGACGACCTCGCCGTCGGGCAGCACGACGCGCATGCCGAGGACGTGGTTGGCGGTCATCCCGTGGCGCAGGCAGTGGGCGCCGCCGGAGTTGAACGCGACGTTGCCGCCGATCGTGCAGACCGACTGGCTCGACGGGTCGGGCGCGTAGTGCAGCCCGTACGGCGCGACGGCGCGGCTGACGTCGAGGTTGACGACGCCGGGCTCCACCACGGCCAGGCGCGCCTGCGGGTCGACGCGGCGGACCCGGTTGAGCCGGTTCAGCGCGATCAGCACCCCGCCCTCGAGCGGCAGCGAGCCGCCCGACAGCGACGTGCCGCTGCCGCGCGCCACGAACGGGACGCCGCGACGGTGGCAGGCGCGCACGACCCCGACGACCTCATCCTGCGTCTCGGCCAGGACGACGGCCATCGGCCGCTGGTGGAACGCGGTGAGCGCGTCGGAGGCGAAGACGGCCAGCTCCGCCGGCGCGGTCAGCAGCCGCTCGCCCAGCCCGAGCGCGCGCAGGTCGCCGAGGATCGCCTCGCTGCCGGCAGGGGCTCGTGCGCTGACCGCCATGGGGCATTCATACCGCGTGCGGGCGTCGCACCCGCCCCCGGCCCGGCGTCAGTGGTTGCGCAGGGCGGAGATCAGCTCGCCCTTGTCCATCTTGGAGCGGCCCTCGATGCCGACCTGGCGCGCGCGCTTCAGGAGCTGGTCCTTGGTCTGCTCCTCGTACGTGGAGGCGCGGCCGCCGCGCTTGCTCGCCTGGTTGCCGCTGCCGCCCGCGTTGGCGTTGGCCACGCGCGCGGCCTTCTCCTTGCTCATGCCCTGGTCGCGCATGGCCTCGTACTGGCGGTCGTTCTTCACCGTGGGTCCGTGGTTCTTGGCCATGGACACCGGGTTACCCACATCCCGGGCGTCGATCACGAGACTGAGCATCCGGTCGCGCGGGCAGAGTTCGGCACCGATGCCCGACCGGAGCGCCGACGTGACAGGACCGCGCATCGCGCGGTCGGCCCTCGCGGCCGTCCTCGTCGCGGTGGCCGCGTTCGTCGCGACGTGGGTCGCCTGGGAGGCCGGCGGCTTCGAGGTCGACCTCCCCTGGGCGCCCGTGTGGGACCTGCGGCTGTCGCTCGAGCTCGACGGGCTCGCGCTGCTGTACGCGGTGCTGGCGGCCGGGATCGGGGCCGTCGTGTTCGCCTACGCGTCGGCCTACGTGCCGCGCCATCTCGCCCACCAGGGCCGCCCGCGCGGCGAGGAGGCGCGGCTGCACGGCGCGATGGTGCTGTTCCTCGTGTCGATGCTCGGGCTCGTCCTGGCCCGCGACCTGATCCTGCTGTTCGTCTTCTGGGACCTGACCGCGGTCGCGTCCTGGCTGCTGATCGGCTTCGACCGCGCCAACCGGCCCGCGCGGCTGTCGGCGCTGATGGCGCTGCTCGTGACGACGATCACCGCGGTCCTGCTGCTGATCGCGATCCTCGTGCTGCGCAGCGAGTACGGCACGACGCAGATCGACGAGCTGGTCGCGGTCGCCCGACCGGGCTGGGCGGTGGCGCTGGCCGGCGTCCTCATCGCCGTGGCCGCCCTGACCAAGAGCGCGCAGGCGCCGCTGCACTTCTGGCTGCCCCGGGCGATGGCCGCGCCGACCCCGGTGTCCGCGTACCTGCACTCCGCCGCGATGGTCGCCGCCGGCGTGTTCCTGGTCAGCCGCACCCACCCGCTGCTGGCGCTCGAGCCCGCGCTGCTGGACGGGATCCTCGCCGTCGGCCTCGCGTCGATCGTGGTCGGCGGGCTGCTGGCGCTGTGGGCGACCGACCTGAAGCGGCTGCTGGCCTACTCGACCATCTCCCAGTACGGCTACGTCGCGACGATGCTCGGCATCGGCGGCGCGGCGGGCGCCGCCGGCGCGTGCCTGTACGTGCTCGTCCACGCGATCGCCAAGAGCGCGCTGTTCATGACCGCCGGCGCGGTGACCGAGGCGACCGGCCGCAAGGAGCTGCCGCGCCTCGGCGGCCTGGCGCGCCGGATGCCGCTGCTGGCCGCCGGGAGCGGCGCGGCCGCCGCGACGCTCGCGGCGCTGCCGCTCACGCTCGGGTTCTTCAAGGACGAGCTGTTCTTCAAGGCGGCGGCCGAGCGCGGCACGTGGCTGGCGGTCGCGGCGGTGATCAGCGCCGCGCTGACGCTGGCCTACATCGGGCGCTTCTGGGGCGGCGTGTTCCTCGGGCGCAGCGACGCGACGGTGCGGCCGCTGGAGCGCCGGCTCGTGTGGCCGATCGCGGCGCTCGGCGCGCTCGCCGTCGCCGGCGGCCTCGTCCCCGGGCCGTTCGCGGAGCTCGCGCAGGAGGCCGCCGACGTCACCGCGGCCGGGCCGGCGCCCGTCGACGTCGCCTACCACGCCGACACGCGGACCGAGAACGTCATGGCGGTCGCGGCGTGGCTGACCGGCGCGCTGCTGCTCGCCGGGCGCGCGCGCCTGCAGGGACTGCTGTCGGCGATCGCCCGCGCCGGCCAGGCGATCGGGCCCGAGCGGCTCTACACCGTCGCGCTGGAGGGGATCAACGCGCTCTCCAACCGCATCCACGACGTCGAGGTGCGCGACCTGCGCGCCCGCATCGCCGCGGTGCTCGTCCCCGCCAGCGGGCTCATCGCGCTCGGCGTCATCTTCACGCCGACCGGCAGCACCTACGAGGTCGGGCGGCTGGTCGGCGCCGACGTGCCGCTCGTGATGATGCTCGGGATCGGCGTGCTCGCGGCGGTCGCGGCCACCCGGCCGCGGCGCCACCTGCGCCTGGCGCTGTCGCTGTCGGCGGTGGGGTTCGCGCTCGCCGTGGTCTACGCGCTGCTGGGGGCGGCCGACATCGCGCTCGTCGCGGTGCTCGTCGAGACGCTGTTCGCGCTGCTGTTCGTCGGCGTCTTCTCGCTCGTCCCCGCGCGCGTCCTGCGCCGCGAGTCGCGGCGGCGGGGATCCCCGAGCGCGCGCCTGCGCAACGGCCTGATCGCGGCGACGTCGGGGGTCGTGACGATGCTCGTCGCCTGGGGCGCGTTCTCCCGGCCGATCCCCGACGACCCGTCCGCGCAGCGCCACCTGGCGCTCGCCGACGAGGCCCACGGCAAGGACGTCGTGACGGTGATCCTGGCCGATTTCCGCGGCCTCGACACGCTCGTCGAGATCACCGTCGTGCTCGTCGCGGCGATGGCGGTCGCGACGCTCCTGCACGGGAGGTTCCGGGCCTGATGAGCCTCCTCACGCGCTTCGTGTCGCGGCTGCTGCTGGCGCCGGTGCTGATCGTCGCGGTCGGCATCCTCGTGAAGGGCTACGCCGACGTGGGCGACGGGTTCGCCGCGGGCGTGGTGGCGGCGCTCGCGCTCCTGCTCCAGTACGTGGCGTTCGGCAGCGACGCGGTCGAGAGCGCGCTGCCGATCCGGTGGGCGCCGGGGATCGCGGTCGCCGGCCTCGCGCTGGCCGTCCTGGTGTTCGCCGGCCCGATGGCGCTGGGCGACCGGCCGCTGGAGCACCTGCCCGCGCCGGGCGACGAGCCGGTCCACATCGGCTCGCTGGAGCTCATCACCGCGGTCGTCTTCGACGTCGGCGTGTTCCTGCTCGTGCTCGGCGCGGTGGGGACGATCATCGGCAGCCTCATCGACCCCGACGAGGAGGCGCCGTGAACCTCGTCTTCGCGATCGCGATCGGGGCGATCTTCGGCGCCGGGGTGTACCTGCTCCTGCAGGCCGACCTGCTGCGCGTCGTCACCGGCCTGGCGCTGATCGCCAACGCCGCCAACCTGACGCTGATGGCGTCGGGGCTGTCGCGCGGGCAGTCGCCGATCCTGCCGCTGACCGGCGACGAGCCGGTCAGCGACCCGCTCGTGCAGGCGATGACGCTGACGGCGATCGTGATCGGCTTCGCGACCACCGCGCTGCTCCTCGCGCTCGCGGTCGTCCTGTACCGCCGCCGCCACAGCGTCGACCTCGACGACCTCTCGCGCGAGGAGGCGGCCGCGTCCGCGCGCGACGAGACCGAGGAGCCGGCGCTGGACCCGTGGCGCGACGTGGAGCTCGTCGAGTCCGACGAACCGGAGGGCGCGCCGCGATGATGCTGATCGCCGGACCCCTCCTCGTGCTGTGGATCGCCGGCCTCGCGCTGGTCGTCATGGACGGCCGCCGGCGGGCGGTCGGCGTCGCCGCGATCGTCGCGGTCGCCGTCGCGTTCGCGCTGCAGGCCGTCCTGCTGGGCCGCGTCGTCACCGACGGCGCCCAGGACCTGGTCGCCGGCGGGTGGGCGGCCGACGTCGGCATCCGGCTGCGCGTCGACGCGCTCGGCGCGGTGTTCGCGGTCCTGTCGACCGGGATCGTGCTGGCCTCGCTCGTGCAGGCGGTCGCGACCGGCGTGCGCTCGCGCACCCTGCCCGCGCTCACCGTGTTCCTGACGCTCGGGCTCTCCGGCCTCTTCGCCACCGGCGACGTCTTCAGCTTCTACGTCTTCTTCGAGCTGGCGATGATCGCCGCGTACGCGCTGACCGCCGCCGCCGGCACCGCCCGCGAGGTGAGCGCCGCGTTCCTGTTCGCGATCGTCAACCTCGTCGGCTCGTTCCTGTTCCTCATCGGCATCGCGCTCCTGTACCGCGCGACCGGGACGCTGGAGATGGTCGCGGTGGCCGAGGCGGCGGGCCGCCTGGAGGCGACGACGGCGATCCTGCTGGCGATCACGTTCTTCGTCGCGTTCGGGACCAAGCTCGGCCTGTTCCCGTTCCACTTCTGGCTGCCGACGCTGTACGCGACCGCGTCGCCGCCCGTCGCGGCGATCTTCGCCGGCGCGCTGGCCAACATCGGCGCCTACGGCCTGCTGCGCTTCGGCGGGGCGATCCTGCCCAAGGAGCTGGCGCTCAGCGCGACCGCGCTGATCGTGATCGGGACGGTGAGCATCGCCTACGGCGCGATCCAGGCGATCGGCCGGCGCGACACGCGCGAGGTGCTCGCCTACTCGTCGATCGGCCACGTCGGCTACATCCTCATCGCGCTCGGCCTGGGCGGCCCGATCGGGCTGTCCGCCGCGGTCGCGTTCAGCATCGCCAACTCGCTCAACAAGGCGCTGCTGTTCCTGTCCAGCGAGCTGCGCGGGCGACTGACCGCCTTCATCTTCCTCGTCGGCGTGCTGAGCGTGGCGGGCGTCCCGCCGACCGCCGGGTTCTTCGGGAAGGCCGCGCTGTTCGACGCAGGCGTGCGGGCCGAGGACTGGGTGGCCGTCGCGATGCTGTTCGTCGGCGGCGCGCTCTCGTTCGTCTACATCTTCCAGATCTACCAGCACGACCGCTGGCGCCCGCGCGAGGAGCGCGAGCGCGAGACGCCGCGCGGCACGGCCGGTGTCGGCCAGCGGCTGGCGGCCGGCGCGGTCGCCCTGGTCGTGATCGTGCTGGGCCTGTGGCCCCAGCCCCTGCTCGCCGCCGGCCGCGACGCGGCCGACGCGATCGTGATCGCGAGGGGCGGCGAATGATCCACCTGCTGCGCGCCGGCCTCGTGCTCGGGATCGTCTACTGCTTCACGCTGGCCAGCACCGACCCGGTTGACCTCGCGATCGGCACCGGGCTGGGCATCGCGCTGGTCGCCGCGCTCGGGGTCCGCCTGGAGCTGGGCCCCGCGGCCGGCGCGCTGCCGCCGTTCGCGCAGCGCGCGCTCTGGTTCCCCGTCTTCCTGGCCGCCATCGTCGGCGACGTGATCGCCAGCACGTGGGACGTGGCGCTGCGGATCCTGCATCTGCGGTCGGTCCGCCACGCCGGCCTCGTCCGGGTCCCGATCGGCGAGCGCACCGACCGCGGGATCGCGGTGAGCGGGCTGGTCATCTCGCTGTCGCCCGGCGCCGTGCTCGTCGACGTCGACTGGGACCGGCGCGACCTGATCGTGCACGTCATCGACGCGTCCGACCCCGACGACGTCCGGGCGCGCCTGCAGCGCTTCTACGACCGCTACCAGCGGAGGGTCCTGCCGTGATCTCCGACATCGTCTTCTACGCCGGGATGGGCTGGCTGGCGATCATGCTCGGCGTCCTCGTCGTGGTGACCGCCGCGGGCCGGACCACCGCAACGCGCATCCTCGCGCTCAACCTGCTCACGCTGCTGGTGATCGGCCTGCTGGCACTCATCGCCGGCGAGGACCGCCGGCCCTACGTGCTCGACGCGGCGCTCGCGCTCGCGCTGCTGTCGTTCGTCTCCACGCTGGTCGCCTGCCGCTACCTCGAGGACCGCCGCCCCTTCCGATGAGGTCACTGATCGCCGACATCCTGATCGTGGCGGGCCTGCTGATCGTGACGATCGGCGTGTACGGCGTCGCGCGGTGGCGCGACCCGATGCTGCAGCTCCACGCCGCGTCGAAGGCGGGCGTGCTCGGGGTGGCGCTGCTGCTCGCGGCCGCCGCCGTGGAGGGCGGCGGCGCCACGGCCGCGCGGGCGGTGCTCGCGATCGCGCTGCTGGGCCTGACGTCGCCGGTGGGCGCGCACGCGGTCGCGCGGGCCGCCGTCCGCCGCCGGGCCCAGGCGCGTCGCGACGGCCGCTAGGCCGGCCCGGGCTGTGGCGCGTCGGCGGCGGCCAGGCCGAAGCCGACCCCGGTCATGCGCTCGGACGCCTCCCACAGCGCCCGCGCCGTCGCCTCGTCGTCGGCGGCGGCCGCGGGGCGCGCGACCCGCGGCTCCCCCCACAGCTCCTGGAACCCGCTCGGCGCGACGTACGCGCCGCCGGGCAGGTCGGCGGCGATCGCGTGCAGCGTCGGGCGCGCGCCCTGGTCGGAGGTCTGGGCGAGCAGGCGGCTGGCGCTCCCGATGACGCGATCCTGCAGGCGGCTGGCGGTGGAGCTGTGCAGGTTCGTCGCCACCCAGCCGGGGTGGACGGCGAGCGCGCGCACCGGCGAGCCCGCGGCGGCCAGGCGGCGCTGCAGCTCGCGCGCGAACAGGAGGTTGGCGAGCTTGGACTGCGCGTAGGCCGCCCACGGCGAGTAGCGCCGGCGCTCCCAGTTCAGGTCGGCGAGGTCGATGCGGCCGAAGCGGTGCGCGGGCGAGGCGACCACCACGACGCGGTCGGCGACCCGGTCCAGCAGCAGGTTCGTCAGCGCGAAGTGGCCGAGGTGGTTGGTGGCGAGCTGCAGCTCGAACCCGTCGGCGGTGCGGCGCAGCGGGGTGGCCATCACGCCCGCGTTGTCGACGAGCACGTCGATCGGGTCCGTCCACTCGGCCGCGAAGGCCCGCACCGACGCGAGGTCGGCGAGGTCGAGCCGGCGCACCTCGCGCTCGCCGGGGACCGTGGCGGCCGCCGCCTCCCCGCGCGCGGGGTCGCGGACGGCGAGCACGACCCGCGCGCCGGCGCGACCGAGCGCCCGCGCGGCCCCCAGCCCGATCCCGCTGCTCGCTCCGGTGATCACGACCGTGCGCCCGGCGAGCCGCGCCAGTCCGTCGGGGCTCCAGGGCGGCTCGGTCACGTGGACCGGGTCAGGACGCGCCGTCGGCCGCCGCGCCGTCGGCGGAGCGCTGGCGACGGTCGCGCGCCTCGATCGTGCGCAGCTTGTGCTCGCGCGCGAACCGCTCGAGCTCGTCGGCGTCGCGCCCCTCCTCGAGCATCGTGATCAGCTCCTCGTGCTCGTCGATCGAGGGGCGCCCGCGCGACATCAGCGGGAAGTAGATCGTGCTGCGCATGGCGTTCAGCCGCTGCTGGGCCTCCTCCACCTGGCGGCGCAGGAGGCGGTTGGGGCAGCGTTCCCAGATGATGCGATGGAACGCCTCGTTGTGCTCGGTGAGCCCGAGGATGTCGAGCTCCTCGATGTCCGCGTACATCTCGCGGTCGATCTCGCGCATCCGCGCGAAGTCCTCGGCGGTCATGTGCGGCGCGGCGCGCGCGGTGACGAAGCCCTCCAGGAGCGCGAGCGCCTCGATCGCCTCGGCCCACGACTCGGCGTCGCGCGGAGCGACCTGCGCGCCGGCGTTGCGCTGGTAGACGACCCAGTGCTCGGCCTCGAGGCGGCGGATCGCCTCGCGCACCGGCATCGGGCTGACCTCGAGCTCCCGGCCGATGGTGTCGATCACGAGGCGGTACCCGGGCGGGTAGGTGCCGTCCAGGATGCGCCGGCGCAGCACCTCGTAGACCTGCTCCTGCTTGCTCTGGGACTTCTCAGTGGTCCGCGCCATGATCGCTATCAGATTACCTGCGATCCCGGCGATCGTGTCGCATAAACATCAGACGTTTGAGATCTGATGTCCCGCAAGGATCGGCCAGCCGTCAGGCCGCGTTGTGGGCCGTCCACCCCATCGCCACGCCGAGCGTCTCGCCGCTGATGTAGCGGGCCTCGTCGGAGAGCAGGAACGCGACCGCGTCGGACACGTCCTCGGGCTCGACCCACGGCCCCGGCATCGGGTTGATCGCCTCCAGCGCCGGGAGCACGTCCTCGAGCGTCGGGTGCTCCAGATCCGGGCGGAAGTGCCGGTAGTTCTCCTCGGTGTTGATCATCGGCGTGTTCACGGTCGTCGGGCACACCGCGTTGACCGTGATGCCGTACGGCGCCGCCTCCACCGCCGCGCACTTCGTCAGCCCGATCACGCCCCACTTCGACGACGTGTAGTGCGCGGTGTTGGCGAACCCGGCCCGCCCGCCGACCGAGGCGATCACCACGATCCGCCCCGACCGCCGCTCCATCATGTGCGGCAGGACCGCCCGGATGCAGAAGAACACGCCGGTGAGGTTGACGTCGAGCGTGCGCCGGAACTGCTCGTCGCTGACGTCCACGATCATCCCGAGCGAGTAGACGGCCGCGTTCGCGCACATCCCGTCGATGCGGCCGAGCTCCTCGAGCGTCGAGGCGACGAACGCGTCGACCTGGGCCGAGTCGGTCACGTCGACGCGACCGCTGTGGGCGCGGCGGCCCTCCGCGCGCACCAGGCGAGCGGTCTCCTCCAGGTCGCCGAGCGCCGCCCCGACGTCGCAGATGGCGACGTCGGCCCCCTGGCGCGCGAGCGTCACCGCGTGCGAGCGGCCCTGCCCGCGCGCGGCGCCGGTGATGAGGACGACCCGGCCGTCGAACCTGCCCATCGCTCCTCCCTCCTCAGCGCCGGCGCCGGGCCGGCTCCAGCGCCGGGTTCTCCAGGCCGGCGTCCGCCTCGTTGAGCACGGTCCCGGGCGGGACGATCTCGTCGATGCGATCGAGGACGTCCTCCGTCAGCACCACGTCGGCGGCCGCGAGCTGGCTCTCCAGGTGCTCCATCGTGCGCGGCCCGATGATCGGCGCGGTGACCGCCGGGTGGTTCAGCACCCACGCGATCGCCATCTGGATCAGCGTCAGGCCGGCCTCCTCGGCGAGCGCGCCGAGCTGACGGGCCGCCTCGATCTTGCGCTGGTTGCCAGGCAGCGCCGGGTCGAAGATGTCGGTGAGGCGGGCGCGGGCGGGCGACGCGGGCCACGGCTCGTCGCCGCCGGTGCCGTAGCGGCCCGTCAGGAAGCCGCCGGCGAGCGGGCTCCACGGGATCACGCCGATGCCGTACTGCTCGCAGACCGGCAGGATCTCGGCCTCGACACCGCGGTTGAGGATCGAGTACGGCGGCTGCTCGGTGTGCGGGCGGATCAGCCGGCGGTCGCGCGCGACCCACTGCGCCTCGACGATCAGCGACGCCGGGTACGTCGAGTGGCCGATGTAGCGGACCTTGCCCTGCTGGACGAGGTCGGTCAGCGCGCCGAGCGTCTCCTCGAGCTCGGTCTCCGGCGTCGGGCGGTGGAGCTGGTAGAGGTCGATGTAGTCGGTCTGCAGCCGGCGCAGCGAGTCCTCGACGGCCCGCACGATCCAGCGCCGCGACGCGCCGCGGTGGTTGGGGTCCTCGTCGTCGCCGAGCGGGAAGACGAGCTTGGTCGCGAGGATGACGTCGTCGCGGCGGCCGCGCAGCGCCCTGCCGACGATCTCCTCGGAGCCGCCGGCCGAGTAGACGTCGGCGGTGTCGATGAAGTCGATGCCGGCGTCGAGGGCGGCGTGGATGATGCGGATTCCCTCGTCGCCGTCGGTGCCCCACGGCCCGAGCATCATCGCCCCCAGGCACAGCTTGCTGACCGAGACGCCCGTGCGTCCCAGATGACGGTGCTCCATCCTGCTGCTTCCTTTCGTCGGGGCTCAGGCCGTCAGCACGCGCAGGAGCGCGGCGAGCTGCAAGGTGTGGGCGGTCTCGGTCACCCGCGCCTGCGGGGCGACCAGCTCGAAGCCGTGCGGCGCGTTGGGGAACACGTGCAGCTCGACCGGCACGCCCGCCGCGGTCAGCCGCTCCGCGTAGTCGAGGTCCTCGTGCAGGAAGCCGTCGAGGCCGCCCACGTGGATGTAGGCGGGCGCCAGCCCCGACAGGTCCTCGGCGCGCGCCGGCGCCGCGTAGGCGGGCACGTCGTCGGTGCCGTAGCGGTCGCCGAGGTAGCAGCGCCACGCGAACGCGTTCATCTCCCGCGGCCACACCACGAGCAGGTCCCAGCGGCTGGACTGCGTGATCTGGCGGTCGTCGAGCATCGGGTAGATGAGGTGCTGGTGCACGAGCGGGAGGCCCTCGTCGCGGGCCCGCAGCGCGAGCGCGGCGGCCAGGCCGGCGCCGGCGCTGCCGCCGCCGACGGCGATCCGCGCCGGGTCGACGCCGAGCTCGTCGGCGGCGTCGTGGACGTGGCGCAGGACGGCGAAGCAGTCGTCGACCGGGCCCGGGAACGGCGTCTCCGGCGCCAGGCGGTAGTCGACCGAGACGCCGACGCAGCCGGCGCGGCTCACGAGCTCGTCGAGGATCGGCTGGTCCTGGTCCCAGTTGCCGGCGACCAGGCCGCCCCCGTGCATCCACACGATCGCGGGCAGCGCCGCGGCGGACGGCCGCTCGGGGCGGTAGACGCGGATCGGCACCTCGGGCGCGCCGGGCGGGCCGGGCGCGGTGCGCTCCTCGCGCACGACCCCGGCCGGCGGGATCGGGTCGTAGGGCACGCGCGGCGGCTGCGTGCGCATCGTGGCCAGCAGCTCGAGGGTCGGCTCCGGCCCCCGCTCGCCGATGGTGAAGCGGCCGTCGGCGAGGATGCCCTCGACGATCTCGGGGTCGATGGTCGTGCTCGCGTCGATCAGGGTCATCGGATGACCATCTCCTCGAACGGCGGGTGACGCAAGAGCGCGAAGATCTCCTCGATCGAGAACGGGCACATCACCGCCGAGCGCCCGTGCTCGTTGCGGTAGTAGTTGTTGGCCCGCAGGTCGCTCCAGACGCGCTGCTCGTTGCGGGCGTCGACCTCGACGTTGTAGGCGTCGTAGGCGTCGCGCCGCGGCTCGATCGCGCGCTTCTCCTCGCGCACCAGCCGCTCGATGCACTCCATCCCGTAGCGGGTGACGAGCTCGTGGAACGACGCCGGCACGAGCGCGCCGTTCGTGTTGGGCCCGTACACCGACCACAGGTTCGGGAAGCCCGGGTACATGCAGAAGCGGTGGGCGCGGGCGCCGCCGTCCCGCCACAGCTCGCTCAGCGTCAGCCCGTCGCGGCCGGTGACCGTCATCGGGAACAGGTACTCGGACGCGTGGAAGCCGGTCGCGTAGACGATGACGTCGAGCTCGTGGTGCACGCCGTCGTTGTCCTCGATCCCGGTCTCGGTGATCCGGCGGATGCCGCTCGTCACGAGCGTCACGTCGTCGCGCTGGATCGCGTCGAGGATGCAGTACTCGGTGTCGACGAGGATCGCGCGCGCCGACCACGGCGGGTGCACCGGGGTCATCTTCGCCCGCAGCTCCGGGTCCTTGACCTTGCTGTGCAGGAACTGGAGGGCCGCCTCGCGGCTGACCTGGTTCAGCGCGCTGACCGTGTGCGGGTCCTTCCAGTCGGGGTCGATCGTCGTCAGCCGACCGAACGCCCGCCCGATCGCCAGCGCCCGGATGCGCGCGTAGTTCGGGTAGTAGGGCAGGTTGCGCTCCAGCCAGCCGACCTCCTCGGGGAACCGCGACAGGTACCCGGGCACGCCGAAGATCCACTGCGGCGTGCGCTGGAAGGCGACCACCTGCTCGGCGATGTCGGCGAGCGCCGGGATGAGCTGGTAGCCGGTGGAGCCGGTGCCGATGACCGCGACGCGCTTGCCGGCCACGTCGGCGTCCTCGGGCCAGCGCGACGTGTGCCACGAGGGGCCGCGGAAGTCGGCCATGCCCTCGATGTCGGGGAGCTTGGGCCGGTTCAGGAACCCGACCGCCGTGAAGACCGCGTTGGAGCGCACCGTGGACCGCTGCCCGTCGGGCCCCTCGACCTCGACCTCCCACTCGGCGGCGTCCTCGTCCCAGGTGAGCGCGCGCACCTCGGTCTCGAACGTGATGTGCTCGTTGAGCTCGAAGGTGTCGGCGACCCACTTGAAGTAGGCGTAGTTCTCCTCGCCGGTGCAGAACGGGCTCGGGTACGGGTAGTTGGCGGCGAACAGGTGCGTGTAGCCGCGGCTCGGCGTGTCCAGCCGCGACCCCGGATAGCGCGTCTCCCACCACGTCCCGCCGACGCCGGCGTTCTTCTCGAACACGCGGAACGGGATGCCGGCGCGCTTGAGCATCAGCGCGATGTTGAGCCCGCCGACGCCGGCGCCGATGACCGTGACGGTGAAGTCGTCGATGCCCTTGGGGCGCTCCTCCTCGGGCCACGTGATGCTGCGGGCCCACGGGTCGAGCGCGATCTCCTCGAGCCAGATCTCGAGCTCGTCGTCGGTCAGCTCGCCGCCGAGCGTGAGCGGGATGCTGCGGCGCAGCCGCTCGCGGGGGCCGATGTCGATCGGGCCGCCGCCCGCGTCGCGCCGCGCGCGCAGGAACGCGGCCGTCTTCTCGCGCAGCATCGCGACGTCGGCCTCGTCGGCGACCATCATCGCGGTCTGCAGGCCCGTCGGGTCGGTCGTGATCCGCGTGGCCGCGACCGACTCGTCGCCCGTGAGCTGATAGAGCAGCCCGCGCAGCACCATCGGCTCGGCGTGCGCGACCGCGCGCTCGATCTGCTCGTCGCTGGCCTCGGTCAGCTCCGAGGCGGCCTCGTACTCGGTCTGCAAGCTCTCTCTCCTCTTCGGTGCCGCGATCCTATAGCATTTCCGCTCCTAGTATTCGTGCTAGATCGCGAATGCCAGCGAGGACGCACGAGCGGCGTCGCCGGCGAGCAGCCACCTCTCCACTGCCGGCGGCGTCGCTCGGCGCCACGCCGGGCGGTGGGAGGACGACAGGATCGCCACGACGCGGCCGCGCGCGCGGGCGATCCTATAGCATTTCCCTGCCTACTATTCGTGCTAAATCGCGGTGAGGAGAGACGGATGGATCTCGGGTTGAAGGACAAGGTCGTGGCCGTCACCGGCGGCGCGTCGGGCATCGGCCGCGCGGCCGTCGAGGCGTTCCTGCGCGAGGGCGCTCGGGTCGTCGCGCTCGACCGCAACCCGCAGACGCTCGCCCGGCTCGCCGACGAGGTCGAGGGCGTGCAGACGCGCGAGCTCGACGTCACGTCGGCCGCGGACGTCGACGCGACGATCGACGCGATCGTCGCCGAGCACGGCCGCCTCGACGTCGCCGTCAACAACGCCGGCGTCACCGGGGGGCTGGCCTGGCTGCACGAGGCCGAGGAGTCGTTCTGGGACACCGTGGTCGACGTCAACCTCAAGGGCGTGTGGCTGTGCATGCGCGCCGAGCTGCGCCACATGTACGCCCAGCAGGCGGGCGTGATCGTCAACACCGCCTCGGCCGCGGGCCTGCGCGGCGGCCCCGGCGTCGCCCACTACGTCGCCTCCAAGCACGGCGTCATCGGGCTCACCCGCACCGCCGCGCTCGAGTACGCGCCGCTGGGCATCCGCATCAACGCGATCGCCCCCGGCACGGTCGACACGCCGATGTCGGACTCGTTCGACATCGACCGCCGGGAGGACCCGTTCGCCGACGCGGCCGTGCGCCAGCCGCACCCGCTGCGGCCGGTGGCCACGCCGGCGGAGATCGCCGACGGGATCCTCTACCTCTCCGGCGACCAGTCGACCTTCGTCACGGGCAGCGTGCTGTCGGTGGACGGCGGCTTCACGGCCCAGTAGAGAGCGCAAGGGGGCCCGCCTCCAGCGCGCGCGGCCTCGCGCGCCGGGTCAGGCCGCGCGAGCGCTGTCGGCACCCCTAGCTGGCGCCTTCCCCAGGTAGGAGAAGAACTCTCCCTCGGGCATCCACGCCGGGATGTCCACCCGGCGGGCCGCCGCCGACTCGGCCAGCGCCGCGCGCAGCTCCGCCAGCTCGCCGCGGCAGCCGTAGATCGCGCCGTGGCGTGCGCGGCCCGCGCGGTCGTCGTCGGCGATCCGCGGGGTCAGCGCGTAGCGCCACAGCGCGTCGAAGCCCTCCGACGTGAGGTTCTCGCGTGCGTGCGCGTAGTACCAGCCGTTGAACTCGTCGTCGTTGAAGCGCGACGGCGCGTGGCTCAGCACGACGTAGGCCTGGTCGGGGAACTCCAGCTCGGCGTCCTCCAGCGGGCGCCCGTCGTACGTGAGGAAGCGGATGCCGTCGAACCAGTCGGGCAGCGTGATCTCGCCCGCGTCCTGGCGGCGCGCGAGCGCGCCGAGCGCGGCCTGCGGCGGCCCGCCGGTGCGGTACACGGCCAGGTGGGCGAACTCGACGTCGGGCCGCTCCGGCGACGCGGGCTGCAGCCAGTAGCGGCGGGCCGCGACGAACCCCTCGCCGGCCAGGATCTCGTCGAGGTGCAGGTCGTAGAACGCGTCGTAGTCCGCGCGCGAGACGTCCTCGGGCGGAAGGCTGAAGACGAGGTGGACGTGGTCGGGCATCGCAGGCTCCTCAGGTCGCCGGGATCAGGGGGCTGACCGTGCGGCGCAGGAAGCGCCACCGGCCGTTCTCGCGCACGAGCTCGTCGTCGTAGCCGCCGAGCGTCGGCAGCAGCGGGCGGTCGTCCTCGCCGCGGCGGACGTGCATCCACAGGCTGCTCGCGGTCGCCCGGTCGCCGTCGACCGCGATGACCGGGTCGCTGATCCAGTGCCACAGCGTCGGGCCGGGCGCCGGCGGGTTGTCGGGAAGCTGGGCGACCAGCATGTCGTGGATCGCGTCCGGCCCGGTGGCCGCGCCGGACTTCCCGCTCCACGAGCCCTCGGCCGCGAACAGGGCCGAGAACGCGCGCATGTCGCGCACGTCGAGCGTGCGCCGGTACTCCTGCAGCAGGTTGCGGATCTCCTCGCGATCCTCGAGCTCGCGCACCCGGGCGCGCAGCTCCTCGAGCTCATCTGCCATGGGTCCTCTCGGGGTCGTCTTGCACGACAGGCCCGGCCGTCGCGCGTCCCGGAGGACGCGAGACGAACCGGGCCTGGTCATACGTCGCTCCTGTTCGGAGCGAGGTCTACCGGACGGCTACTCCTGTTCCGACTCCGGCGATGCCGACGGGTCCTCGTTGGCCGCCTCCGGCGGGCCGGGCTGCTCGAAGTACTGGTCCAGGCAGTCCTGGTCGCAGTACGCCTCCTTGGGGCCCGGGAGCTCCAGATCGGAGGTGAGCGGGAGGCCGGGCTGCGCGTAGGCCTCCAGGTTGGTGTTGTCGATCGTCACCGCCCGCATCTGCAGGAGGTTGTACTTCGGCCCCTTGTCGGCCAGGACCCGCAGCGCCGTGTGGAAGTACGCGTAGGCGCCCTGCAGGCCGTTGATGCAGCCCGCGACGGTCTCGTAGGAGTCCTTGCGCTCCAGCCACCAGGAGAGGTCACCGGCGGTGCACTGCTCCATGCCGACCGGCGGGACCTCGAGTCCGCGCGACTCGAACGCCTGGATGACGCCGGCCGCCATGCCGCCGTTCTGCAGGACGCCGTCGATCTCCGTGCCCGGGTTCGCGGCCAGCCACTGCGACACGACGCGCTTCGCCGTCCCGTTGTCCCAGTCGCCGTACAGCGTCGCGGCGACCTCGATGTCGGGGCAGTTCTTGAGGTCCTCTTCCTTCTGGTTGAACAGGACCTTGTCGTTCTGGTTGCCGGCGATGCCGCGGACGATGAGGATCTTCTTCTTGCCGGACTTGGACTTGTTGATGATGCCCAGGGTCCCGGCGTCGGCCTCGACCTGGTTCTGCGTCCACACGCCCAGCTGGTACTTCGAGCCCGGGGCCGGCGGGACGTTGGCCAGGATGACCGGCACGCCCTGCTCGCCGAGCTCCTCCATCGTGGCCGACTCCGCAACGGAGTCCGCGGGGTTGATGATGATCGCGTCGACGCCCTGGCTGACCATCTGCTTCATCGCCGCGATCTGGCTCTCCGGCGTGGACTGCTCCAGGCTCGGCGGGATGTTGGTCACCAGCTCGCCCTCGACGAGGCCCTGCTCACGGGCGATCGCGACTTCCTTCTTGAGCTGCTCGAGGACGTTGTTCTGATACGGGTTCGAGACGCCCACCGTGATGTAGCCGATCTTCCACGGCGGCTTCTTGTCGATCTTCTGCGTGGCGAACGGGCTCTCGACGACGTCGCCCGGGTAGCTCGAGTAGATCTGCTTGAGCCCCTCGGGCATCGTCGCGTACACCCCGTCGGGGTTGGCCGGCCCGACGGGAACGGTGTTGCCGCACTCCGTGCCGACCTCGACCGCGCCCGCGCCGGTGGCCTCGACGTTGATCTCCTCCACCGACTGCGTCGCCGTCCCCCCGGACGACCCGTCGCCGGACCCGTCGTCCGAGCTGCCGCACGCGGCCACGGTCGTCAGCGCTGCCGCTGCCGCCAGGCTCACCAGGATCCGACGGCTCGGAAGCCGCCGCCATTTCGCTCTCTCCATCACTGCTCTCCTCCGTTGATGGGGGTTGGTCATGCGAGCGCTCAGACGCGGTCGCGAAGTCTCCGCTCACGCCCGTAGATGGCGACGGCCACGAGGATGATCCCGCCGTAGACGATGAACTCGACCGCCTTGCTCGCGCCGTGTCCCACGAGGACCGTGATCAGCAGCGTGATGAACAGGGCCCCGAGGGCGGTGCGGGTGTAGTCGCCGGGCCCGCCGAAGACGGTCCCGCCGACGATCACGGCGACGACGCTCTGGAACAGATAGGCGTCGCCGCCGGTGTCGACCACCTGGCCGGCGAAGCCGCCGATCAGGATGCCGACCAGCGCGGAGGCGACGGCGCTGAACGCGAACGCCGCCATCCACACGCGGCGGGTGTTGATCAGCGCGTTGTCCGCCGCGCGCGGGTTCGCGCCGGTCGCGAACAGGCTGCGACCGATGCGGGTGCGATGCAGGACCACCGCGAACACGGCGATCACCGCGATCCAGATCACGACCGAGGGCGGGATCCCGATGCCGAACGTCTTGGTCACCGGCATCGCGAGCTCCTGCATCCAGTCCGTCGGGTAGCCGTTGGCCTGGTTGCCGATCTGCACCTTGATCAGGCCGATGACGATCGACCCCATGGCCAGCGTCACGACGAGCGGGTTGATCCGGAAGCGATGGCAGATGTAGCCCGCGAACCCGCCGAGGACCGTCGCGGCGATGATCGCCAGCGTCAGCGCCGTGGCGAAGTCCATGCCGTACTTGTCGCTGAGCGCGGTGACCGCGAAGCCGCCGGCGACGATGAAGCCGGAGACCGACAGGTCGAAGCCGCCCATCAGGATCAGCAGCGTCTGGCCGCAGGACGCGAGCCCGACCAGCGCCGCGAGGACGAGGATCGACCGCAGGCTCACCCACGAGCCGAGGCCGGGCAGGGTGATCAGGCCGAAGACGAACACCGCGACGAGCGCCGTGAGCAGGACCAGCGGTACCCGCTCCTGGACGCGCTGGAGCGTGTGCCACGCGCGCGCCACGGAGCCTCCGGTGGGCGCCGGAGGGGCGACGACCTGGGCCTCGCCCTCGACGGGACCGACCTCGAGCGTGGACAGCTCCAGGCGCGGCCCTCGGCGGCGGCGCCGCTTGACGACGGGCATTCGCTTCGCCCGCAGGCGGCCGATGCTGGCCTCCGGCAGCAGCGAGCCCTGGATGACCACGGCGATGATCAGGATCACGCCGTAGACGATCTGCAGCCAGGCCGGGTTGACCTCGAAGCTCGACAGCAGGTTCTGCAGCAGGAAGATCGAGAACGCGCCGAACGCGACGCCCACGAGCCCGCCCCGGCCGCCGGCCAGGGACGCGCCTCCGAGGACGAGCGCGGCGATCGCGATCAGCGCGTACTGGGAGGACGTGGAGGCGTTGGTGGACCGCAGCAGCGCGGTGAGCGCGAGCCCGCCGAACCCGGCGAACAGGCCGCCCAGCGCGTAGCTGCCGATGCGGACGGCGGCCACGTTGACGCCGCTGGAGAACGCGGCGGCGTCGTTGGCGCCGATCGCGTAGAGCAGGCGCCGGAACGGGACGTACTTGAGCCCGTACCAGATCAGCAGCGGGATCCCAATCGTGAAGAACGCGCCGGGGATCGGCCCGACCTCGCCGGCCAGGTTGTAGATCCACAGGTCCTTGTCGCTGACCGAGGTGGGGCTCGGCGCCACGAGCAGGTTGACGCCCTGATAGGCGAAGAACAGGCCGAGGGTCACCACGACCGGCTGGATGCGCAGCAGCGTGATGATCAGGCCGGTGACGAGCCCGGCGACCGCCCCGAAGCCCAGGACGATCGGCACGGAGATCGCGCCGCCGAGGCCGTGCGGCGCCAGCCACATGACGTACACCGCGCCGCACAGCACCATCAGCGGCGAGATCGAGAGGTCGAACCCGCGGCCGATGATGGCCGGCGTGCTGGCCATCGCCGCGATGATCAGCGGCGCCGCGATCCCGAGCTGGTCGGAGACGGAGAAGCCGCCGTCCCGGCCGATCGTGACCGCGAGCAGGACGATCATCAACAGCCCCGCGAACGCGTAGCTGTGGTGCCGCGCGACGTAGGTCAGCCGGTCCTTGACGGACCGGGCCTGGACCTGGGCCCGCTCGAGGCTGGCCGGCGGCTCCAGGGCGGGCTGCATCGACAGGTCGGCCATCTCAGTCCTCCCCCTCTTCGCCGAAGAACGCGGCGACGAGCCGCTCGCGGGTGACCTGGCTGCGCTCGAACTCCCGGTGGAGCTCGTCCTCGCGGAAGACCAGGACGCGGTCCATCAGCTCGACGTGCTCGTCGAGCTCGCTGGACAGCATCACGACGGCCAGCCCCTGCTCGGCCAGCGCGCGGAACAGGGCGTACAGGTCGTTCTTGGCCCCGATGTCGATGCCGCGCGTGGGATCGTTGAGCAGCAGGATGCGCGGCCCGTAGGCCAGCCAGCGGGCGATGATCACCTTCTGCTGGTTGCCGCCCGACAGCGTCATGATCGAGTCCTCCGGGGACCCGAGCACGATGCCGAGGCGCTCCTTGTAGGCGGCGAGCCGCCGGCGCGAGGAGCGCTTGCGCAGCAGGCCGAACCGCGTGTCGCGCTCCAGGGTCGGGAGCGCGAAGTTCTCGCGGATCGACATCCAGCTGAAGATGGCGTCCAGGCGGCGCTCCCGGGGGACGTAGGCGATGTCGTAGTCGGCGGCGTCGGCCGGCGACCCGACGACGGCCTCGCGACCGTCGAGGTGACGCACGACCTCGCCTTCGGTGACCACGCCGCCGCGCAGCGCCTCGAGGAACGTGTTGCCGCCCTGTCCCTCCAGGCCCGCCACGCCGATGAGCTCGCCGGCGCGCACCTCGAGGTCGATGGGCTCCCCGTCCGGGCGCAGCCGCAGGCCGCGGACGCTGAGCACGACGTCGCCGCGCCGCTTGGCCGCCGGCGCCAGCCGCTCGCTCTCGCCGCTGGCCAGGGCGTCGCCTCCGGTCATCATGTGCACGAGCTCGCGCGTGGTCCACTGACCGCGGTCGAACTCGCCCACCGTCACCCCGGAGCGCATCACGGTGATGCGGTCGCCGATGCGCTCGATCTCGTCCATCCGGTGGGTGATGAAGATCACGCCGACGCCCCGGCGCGAGAGCGCGCCGACCATCTCGAACAGGCGGTCCCGCGTCGCCACGTCGAGCGCGGACGTCGCCTCGTCGAGGATCAGGATCTCCGGGTCGCGCAGAAGCGCGCGCACGATGCCGCAGGCCTGGCGGTCCGAGAGCGACAGCTCCTCGACGGCCGTCCGGAGGTCGACCTCGCGGCCCAGCAGCGCCTGCAGCATCTCGCGGGCGCGGGCGCGCTTCTCGCGCATGGGCACGCGCGCGCGCCAGGTGTCGTCGACGCCCAGCCAGACGTTGTCCAGGACGGAGCAGGTCTCGGCGACGAGGACCTCCTGGAAGACCGTGAAGATCCCCCGCTGCTGGGCCTGGTGCGGCGTCGTCATCGGGCCGACGACCTCGCCCTCGACCTCGATCTCGCCGGCGTCGGGCTGGTGGACCCCGCTGAGGATCTTGACCATCGTGGACTTGCCGCAGCCGTTCTCGCCCACGAGCGCGAGGACCTCGCCCCGGTGCAGCTCGAACGAGGCGTCGCGGACCGCCTGCGTGGGCCCGAACGCCTTCGCGACGTTGGTGACGCGCAGCAGCGGCGCGGCCGCCTCGGCGACACCCGCTCCGCCGCTGGACTGCTCTGTGCGTGCGGTGCTCACGGCGCGACCGCCACGGTGTCGACCACTTGCGCTCTCTCCTCCATCCTGCGACCCGAAGCCGCCCGAATCACGTGGCAACATCCTATACGTTTTTTCGTCTTGATATGCAAGTTGGAACCGTTGCAGGACCCTGCGAGCGGATCCTCAGGCGACGTGGCGCTCGCCGACGGCGATGCAGTTGAACGACGCGAAGCGGACCTGCGACCACCACTCGGGCAGCGGCGGTCCGTCGTCGCCCGCGTCCTTGCGGTCGGAGTAGCTGTCGGCGCTGTCGAGGTTGGCCTGCCGCATGCCCTCCATCAGGGCCGCCGTGTCGTCGTCGACCTCGTAGACGACGAGGGTGCGAAACGGGAACACCACGCCCTCGGCCTGGACCTCCGGCTGCAGCCGGTAGCGCTGCGCGGCGTGGAACCCGGGCATCTCGAGGATCTCGTCGATGTGCTCCTCGTACCAGCGATCGAACTCCTCGTCGCTGACGCCCTCGCCGGGGTGGCTGAAGACGATGTGCAGATTCCGTCCCACGCGCTCGCTCTCCTCGTTGACGAAGCGGAGCGACAATCCTATAGGACTTTCGACACGGATATCGTCAGGTGACCGGCGAGGTCACCCGGCGGACCGCCGTGATCGTCTTCAGACGGTGCTCGCGGGCGAAGCGCTCGACCTCCTCGGCGGGGGCCCTCGCCTCGAGCAGGGCGATCAGGTCGGCGTGCTCCTCGATCGAGGTGCGCCCGCGGCCGGCCATCGGGAAGTAGATCGTCGAGCGCATGGCGGTGAGGCGCTGCGCGGCCAGCTCGACCTCCCGGCGCAGGATGCGGTTGGGGCAGCGGTCCCACAGCACGCGGTGGAACGCCTCGTTGTGCTCGGTCAGCGCCAGCACGTCGAGCGCCTCGACGTCCTCGAGCATCAGCTCGTCGATCTCGCGCATGCGCGCGAGGTCCTCGTCGGTGACGAACGGCGCGGCGCGGGCGGTGACGAAGCCCTCGAGCAGGCCCAGCGACTCGATCGCCTCGGCCCACGACTCCGCGTCGCGCGGCGCGACGCGGGCGCCGGCGTGGCGCTGGTAGACGACCCAGTGCTCGGCCTCGAGGCGGCGGATGGCCTCGCGCACGGGCATCGGGCTGACCTCGAGCTCCTGGCCGATCGTGTCGATCACGAGGCGATATCCGGGCGGGTAGGTTCCGTCGAGGATGCGCCGGCGCAGGACCTCGTACACCCGCTCCTGCTTGCTGCTCATGCGGACATCGCCATGGCGGGAAACGATATCTCGGCCACAGGATCTGCGCAAAGTCTCCGATCCAAGGTCCTGTACTGAAGTCCTATATGATCGGTGCGGATGAGCAACGGTACCCCCCGCGGCGACGGGCCGCACGACGGCGGATCGGTGTCGCTGGAGGCGCTGGACCGCAACCCCTACCCCACGTACCGGCGCCTGCGCGAGCAGGGCGTCGTGTTCGTCGAGGCGCTGGACCGCTGGGTGGTCAGCCGCTGGGACGACGTCGTCGCGGTCGAGACCGGCGGGGCGTTCACGGCCCGCGAGGAGGGCTCGCTGCAGACGCGCGTGATGGGCCGCACGATGCTGCGCCACGACGGCGCCGAGCACAAGCGGCTGCGCCGCGCCGCCCAGGACCCGCTGCGCCCCGCCGCGATCGACGAGCACTGGGCGCCGCTGTTCCGCGCGTTCGCCGACGAGCTCATCGACGGGTTCGCGCCGCGCGGCGCGGCCGATCTGATGAGCGAGTTCGCCGGCCCGTTCACCGCCCGCTGCCTGGCCGCCCTGCTCGGCTTCGAGGACGCCGGCGACGACGAGATGCAGTTCTGGTCGCAGGCGCTGATGGACGGCACCGGCAACTACGCCGACGACCCCGAGGTGTGGGCCCGCAGCGAGCGCGCCGCCCGCGAGATCGACGCGGCCGTCGCGACGGCGGTCGCGCGCGTGCGCGACGCGCCCGACGCGTCGGTGATCAGCGCGCTCGTGCACGCCGACGGCGACGGGCGCCCGCTCGACGACGACGAGATCCGCGCCAACGTGAAGCTGCTGATCGGCGGCGGGCTCAACGAGCCGCGCGACGGCATCGGCCTGGGCGCGTGGGCGCTCCTGGCCAACCCCGACCAGTACGCGCTGCTGGAGCGCGAGCCCGAGCGCTGGCCGGCGGCGACCGAGGAGATCCTGCGCTGGGGCTCGCCGCTGGCGGTCTTCCCGCGCCAGGTGGCTGAGCCGACCGAGCTGGGCGGCACGCGCCTGGAGCCGGGCGCGCGGCTGGCGCTCGTCGTCGCGTCGGCCAACCGCGACGAGCGCCACTGGGACCGCCCCGACGTCTTCGACGTGACCCGCCCCAAGACGCGCAACCTGGCCTTCGGCGTCGGCCACCACTTCTGCCTCGGCGTGTGGATGGCCCGCCTGCAGATCGGGCGCGTGGCGCTGCCGCGGCTGCGCGAGCGCCTGCCCGGCCTGCGCCTCGACCTCGACCGCCCGCCCGAGGTGCGCGGCTGGGTGTTCCGCGGGCCGATCCGGCTCGACGCGGTCTGGGACGCGTAGGCCGGCGCCTACAGCAGCGCGGCGGCCAGGCGCCGCCACGTCTCGCGCGGCAGCGGCTCGGCAGCGCCGAGCACCTGGACGCAGACGTGATCGGCCCCCGCGTCCAGGTGCTCGCGGACTCGCGCCGCGATCGCGTCCTCGTCGCCCCAGGCGACCAGGTCGCGAACGAGTCGGTCGCTCCCCCCGCCGCCCAGGTCGGCGTCGCCGTACCCGAGGTGGCGCAGGTTGCGCACGTAGTTGGGCAGCTGCAGGTAGTCGGCCACGTGCTCGCGGGCGCGCGCAAGGCCGTCGCCGGGATCGAGCACCACGCCGAGCTCCGGCGCCAGCAGGCGGCCGGGGCCCAGCAGCTCCCGCGCGCGGCGGGTGTGCTCGACCGGCACCAGGTACGGGTGGGCGCCGGCGGCGCGGTCGCGCGAGAGCTCGAGCATCCGCGGGCGCAGCGCCGCGAGGATCCGGTCGCCGGGCGCGACCGGCGGCGACGCGGCGTCGAGCGCGTCGAGGTAGGCGACCATCGACGAGTACGGCCTGCGGTAGGCATCCACGATCGCGGCGTGGCTGGCGCCGAGGCCGAGCAGGAACCGGTCCTGGTGGCGCTCGGCCAGGCGCGCGGTTCCCTGGGCGACCGCGGACGCGTCGTGCATCCAGATGTTGAGGATCCCGGTCGCGACCGCGCAGCGGCGCGTCGCGTCGAGCACGTGCTCGACGTCGCCGATCACGTCGCCGCCGACGTCGGGCAGCCACAGGGCCCCGTAGCCGAGCGCGTCGAGCTCGGCGGCCGCGTCGGCGACGGCCGCGCGGTCCTCGTGGTAGCGCAGCCGGTTGCTCCAGACGCCGACGCGGCCGAGGTCGACGGCCATCAGGCGCGCGGGATGTCCGTCGGGGCGGCGCGCCGCGCGAAGCGCCACTCGCCGTCCTCGCGCACGAGCTCGTCCTCGTAGTGGCCGAGCTTCTCCAGTCGCGGCGTGTCGTCTTCGGCGCGCACGATGTAGCTCCACGTGCTCGTGGCCCGCGCGCGGTCGCCGTCGACCTCGATGTCGATGTTCGAGACGAGGTGGAAGTCGTCGCCGGTCTTCTCCGTCAGCAGGCCCGACTGCGGCATGGCGTCGACGAGCGCGAAGATCTCGTCGGGGCCGGTCGCGACCATGTCGCCGGCCACGAAGACGCCGTCGCGGGCGAACAGGCGCGAGTAGGCGCGGAAGTCCATGCTGTCCAGCGCGCGCTGGTAGGCCTGGAACAGCCGGCGGATCGCCTCCGTGTCCTCCAGGCGCTGCAGGCGCGCCTCGATCGATCGGTCTGCCATGGCGGTGCTCTCTCCTCAGTAGTGCGTCCGGCGGATCGCGAACTCGCGGTTGCCGCGGCGCTCCGAGCACGTCGGCGCGCCGGCGGCGGCCTCCAGGATCGCGTCGTGGATGCGGTCGCCCATCGACTGCAGCGTCTCCTCGCCCGTGAGGATCGCGCCCGCGTCGAGGTCGATGTCCCCGGCCATGCGCTCGAAGATCGCGGTGTTCGTCGAGATCTTCAGGCACGGCGCGATCGCCGACCCGGTCGGCGTGCCGCGGCCCGTGGTGAACGCGACGATCTGGCAGCCGCCGGCGACGAGGCCGACCATCTGCTCGATGTCGTGGCCGGGCGTGTCCATGACGTACAGCCCGGGGATCGTCGGCGGCGCGGCGAAGTCGACGACGCCGGTGAGCGGCGCGTTGCCGGCCTTCTTGGCGGCGCCGAGCGACTTCTCCTCGATCGTGGTCAGCCCGCCGTCGATGTTGCCCGGGGTCGGCTGCGCGCCGCGGATGTCGACGCCCAGCGCCTCGACGGAGCGCTCGAAGTCGTGGACGACGGCGACCATGCGCCGGGCCACGTCGTCGTTGATCGCGCGGGCGGCGAGGATCTCCTCGGCGCCGACGAGCTCGGGCACCTCCGACAGCATCGTCGTGGCGCCGGCCGCGACGAGGCGGTCGCTGGCGATGCCCAGCGCCGGGTTGGCGGTGATGCCCGACAGCGCGTCCGACCCGCCGCACTCCAACCCGACCGCGAGCGCCGAGATCGGCATCGGCTCGCGCTCCCAGCCCTCGATCGACGCGGCGAGCCGCCGCGCGATCCCGATGCCGGCGGCGACCGTGCCGGCGGTGCCGCCGTGCTCGGCCATCGCCAGCAGGTGGACGGTCTGGCCGCGGGCGACGATCGCGCCCGCCAGCTCCCGGTCGGCGGCGTCGATGCCGACGAGCAGGACCGCGCCGACGTTCGGGTTGGCCGCGAACCCGGTCAGCGTCCGGGCGACGAGCTCCGCGTCGGGGTCGCCGGGCCGCCCCTCCCACTCGTGGGTGACGGAGACGGCGCCGTCGACCGCGTCGGCGATCGCCTCGGCGGCGCGGTTGGCGGCCGTGCGCGCCGGCAGGACGAGCAGGTGGTTGCGCACCCCCCACGTGCCGTTCGCGCGGCGGTATCCGGTCAGCTCGCTCACATCGTCACCGCCAGCCGGTGCAGGACGAAGTCGCGCGCCCCGCGGCGCTCGGCCGCGGTCGGCTCGCCCGCCAGCGTCGCCTCCACGCGCGCGACCACGTCGGCGACGTCCGCGTCGCCGAGGTCGAAGTCGTCGTGCAGCGCCGCGTACATCGCCGGGTCGCGGCCCACGGCCACGACCGGGCAGACCGCGAAGCCCAGCGGCGCCTCGCCGGCGTCGCGCAGCGACACGATCACCTGCGCGCCGGCGCCCGCCAGCGCGACGTGCGCCTCGGCGGCCGACAGCCCCTCGGGCGCGTCGACGACCTGCCAGCCGCGCGCCTGCAGCGCGGCGCGCAGCGCGGGGTCGGGCCGGTCCAGGCCGACGACGACGGCGTCGCCGGGGAGCGGCTCGGGGTCGATCGCGTCGAGCACCTCGCGCAGGTCGGCGACGGCGGCGAGGCCGGCCGCGACCGCGCGCTCGGTGCCGCCCTCGGCCTGGATGCCGACGAACGCGACGCGCTGGCCGGCGTCCTCGATGCGGCGCGCCAGCCGGCGGCCCTGGATCGTCTCGCAGCCGAGGCTGACGACCACCACGGCCCCGACGTTCGGGTTCGTCGCGGTGCCGATGAGCGCCCCCTCGGTGTGGCGCAGGTCGTCGCCGACGTGCAGGCACCCGTGCTGGTGGGTGATGTGGACGGCGCCGCTCTCGCGCGCGATCGTCTCGGCCGCGTTGGTCGAGCACACGACCGACGGCAGCACGAGGACGTGGTCGCGGACGCCGAAGCGGCCGTCCGCGCGGCGGTGGCCGGTCATGCCGCCTCCTCCTCGGGGCCGGGCAACCGGGCGCTGACCACGTTGTGGACGTGGACGTGGGTCCCGGCCGCGATGTCCTGGCTCGCCCGGCCGATCACCTCGTGGTACTTGAGGATCGGCTCGCCCGCCGCGATGTCGCGCAGCGCGAGCTTGTGGCCGAAGCGGATGGCCTCGCGCACCGGCACGTCGAGGACGACCTCGCCGGCCTCCAGCGGGACGACGGCCACGGCCACGTTGTCGGCCGGGTCGAGCCGCAGCGCGCGCGGGCGCTCAGCCATGGTGGTGGTAGGCGGTCTTGACCTGCGTGTAGCGCAGCAGGCCCCACTTGCCGTCCTCGCCGCCGATGCCCGACTCCTTGTAGCCGGTGTGGTGGGCGTGGACGGACTCGCCGAGCGTGCGGTTGATGTAGATCTCGCCCGAGTCGAGCTCGTCGACGGCCCGCATGATCGTCGGGTAGTCGCGCGAGAACAGGTAGGCCGACAGCCCGTAGCGCGAGTCGTTGGCCAGCGCGAGCGCCTCGTCGAGCGTGTCGAAGCCGACGATCGGCGTGATCGGGCCGAACGTCTCCTCGACCATGATCGCCATGCCCGGCTCGACGTCGCGCAGCACCGTCGGGGCGTGCCAGTAGCCGCCGCCGTCGGCGTCGACGCCGGCCTGGCCGACGACGCGCGCGCCGTCGGCGAGCGCGCCGTCCAGCGCCGCGCGCGTCTTGGCGAGCTGCGCCTCGCTGGCCAGCGGGCCCACGTCGGCGTCGGCCAGCGGGTCGCCGACCTGCAGCGCCTCGACCGCGGCGACGTAGCGCTCGGTGAAGTCCTCCAGCACGTCGTTGTGCACGAGCACGCGCTCGGCCGACGTGCACACCTGGCCGGCGTTCGTGTGGCGGGCCGACACGATCGCCGGGACGGCCACGTCCATGTCGGCGTCGCGCCAGACGATCGCCGGCGCCTTGCCGCCGAGCTCCAGCGACACGCGCGTGAGGTGCGCGGCGGCGCGGACCATGACCTGCTTGCCGGTGTCGCGATGCCCGGTGAACGAGATCAGCGAGGCCAGCGGCGAGTCCACCAGCGCCTGGCCGGTCTCGCGCCCGCCGTAGACGAGGTTGACGACGCCCTCGGGGAACGCGACGCGGCCCTCGGCCAGGCGGAACAGCTCCTGCGTGGTCAGCGGCGAGATCTCGCTCGGCTTGATGACCACCGTGTTGCCGGTCACCAGCGCCGGGCCGATCTTGCGGCACAGCACGGCCAGCGGGAAGTTCCACGGGCAGATCGCCACGACGACGCCGACCGGCACGCGCAGCAGGTGGATCTGCTCGCCGGGCACGTCGCCCGGGAGGATCTCGCCCTCCAGGCGGCGGTCCCACTCGGCGTTGTAGCGCAGGTAGGACTCGGCGAAGTCGATCTCGTCGCGCGCCTGGGTCAGCGGCTTGCCGACCTCGCGGCACAGCAGCTCGGCCAGGTGCTCGCGATGGTCGGCGATCACGTCGGCGAGCCCGCGGATCAGCGCGCCGCGCTCCATCGGCGTCGTGCGCGCCCAGCCGGGCTGGGCCGCGCGCGCCGCCGCCAGCGCGTCCTCGACCTCCGCCGCCGACGCGCTGGGCACGCTGGCCAGCACGCTGCCGTCGCGGGGATCGAAGACGTCGATCACGCTCATGCGTGACCCCACACGTCGGTGGCCGTTCGCACGACCAGCTCCATCTTCGCCTTCTGGGCGTCGCGGGAGATCGCGTTGCCCTCGGCGTTGGAGCCGAAGCCGCACTGCGTCGACAGCGCCAGGCGCTCCATCGGCACGTACTGCGCGGCCTCGTCGATGCGCTGCTTGAGCTCGTCCTCGCTCTCCATGTCGTCGCGCTTGGTCGTGACGAGGCCCAGCACGACCTCCTGGTCCTCGCGCACGTGCTGCAGCGGCGTGAACCCGCCGGAGCGCTCGTCGTCGTACTCGAGCAGCAGCCGCTGGGCCGCGGTGTACGGGAAGATCGCCGCCGCGAACCCGTCGTAGGACTCGGTGCCGGTGAAGTGGCTGCGGTCGTTGCCGCGGCACACGTGCAGCGCGGTCGTGATCCCGTCGACGCCGGCGAACACGCGGTTGTCGATCTCGACCAGCTCGCGCAGCTTCGCGTTGCGATCGTCGACGTCCATGACCTTCTGGATGTAGGCGTAGTGCGGCGCGTCGATCTGGACGTGGTCGACGCCGGCCTCCTTCAGCGACCGCACGTCCTCGTTCATCAGCTCGACGAGGTGGTCGAGGTAGTCCTCGCGGCTCTCGTAGCCGTGCGAGACGCCCTCCTTCCAGTACACGGACAGCAGCGACGGGCTGGGCAGCGTGACCTTCACGAGCCGGTCGGTGCGCTCGCGCACGAAGCTCGCCTCGTACTCGGCGAGCGTCGAGATGCGCTTCAGCCGCGCCACCGGCGTGGGCGTGCGCAGCTCCTGCTCCTCGCCCTTCTCGTTGCGGTGGTGGCGCACGAAGCCGAGCGGGTCGATGCCCTCGACGAGCACCTCGATCGTGGAGAAGAAGAAGCGGCGGCGGAACTCGCCGTCGGTGACGACCGGCAGGCCGAGCCCCTCCTGGAAGGCGATGACCTCCTCGACGGCGCGGTCCTCGACCGCGCGCAGCTCGTCGGCGGGCAGGTTCGCGGCGCGGGCCTCCAGCAGGTAGTCGGGACGCAGGAAGCTGCCGAGGTTGTCGGCGCGCACGGGGTCAGGCATTGGTCTCCTTCGGCGTCGGCGAGGCGCCGGCGGCGCGGGCCCCGCAGTCGAACAGCATCGCGACGGCGCGCGCGCCCGGGTCGGGCACCCCGCGCGCGGCGTCGCCGACGTACGACGAGCGGCCGCGACGGGCCGCGAGGTCGGCGGTCGCGTCCGCCCCGGCGGCGGCCGCGCCGGCGGCCGCGGCCAGCGCGGCGCCGACGTCGTCGCCCGCCACCGCCGCGCCGAGCGCGTCGCTGGCGGGGACGAACGCGTCGAGCATCGTCTTGTCGCCGACCTGGGCGCCGCCCAGGCGCTGGATGGCGGCGACGCCGTCGGCGACGGCGGCGGCCAGGTCGGGCAGCGGGATCGCGTCGCGGTCGGCGCCGGCCTTGGCGAGCGCGCGGAACCACATGCCCAGCAGCGGCCCGCTCGTACCGCCGGTGGCCATGAACGCGTCGGACACCGCGGCGAACGGACCGCCGGCGGTCGCCGGCGCGTCGGCGAGGTTGGCGGTCATGCGCCGCGCCGCCGAGCGCAGGTTGGAGCCGAAGTCGCCGTCGCCGATGCGCCGGTCGAGGTCGCCCAGCTCGGCGTGGCGCTCCTCGATGGCCGCGACGAACCCGTCGGCCCAGGCGCGCGCCTGGGTGGCGTCGAGGCCGCTCACCATCGCAGGGCCGGCGTGCGCACCGGCGCGTCCCAGAGGTCCAGCAGCGCGTCGTCCGCGCGCACGAGCGTGATCGACACCCCGCCCATGTCCAGCGCGCTGACGTACGTGCCGACCAGCGAGCGGGCGATCTCGATCCCGGCCCCGTCCAGGCGCGCACCGAGCTCGTCGAACACGATCGACAGCTCGAGGGGATGGGTGGCGCCGAGGCCGTTGACGATCGCGATCACCCGCTCGCCGCGCTCCAGCGCCAGGGCGCGCAGGAGCGGGTCGACGAGGTGGCCGGTCAGCACGCCGGCGGTCGCGAACGGCACCTTGCCGACGCCCCGCTCGCCGTGGATGCCGACGCCGAGCTCGACCTCGTCGGGGCCGAGCTCGAAGGAGGACTGCGTCTCGCCGGGGTGCGTGAGCGGCTCGACGGCGAGCGCCATCGTGCGCGCGCCGGCGACGATCCGCTCGCCGAGCTCGACGAGCTCGCCCAGCGACGCCCCGCGCGCGGCGGCGGCGCCGCACGCCTTCTCGACGACGATGACGGCCGCGGTGCCGCGCCGCCCGGCGCCGGCGTCCTCGGTGGCGAGGTCGTCGTCGACGATGACGCGCGCGGTCTCGATGCCGTCGTCGGCGACGAGCTCGGCGGCGATGCCGAAGTTCATCACGTCGCCGGTGTAGTTCTTGATGACGTGCAGCACGCCGCGGCCGCGATCGACCGCGCGCGTGGCGGCCTCGACCTGGGCGGCGGTCGGGCTGGAGAAGATCAGCCCCGGGACGGACGCGTCGAGCATGCCGGGGCCGACGAAGCCGCTGTGCATCGGCTCGTGGCCGGACCCGCCGCCGGCGATGAGCGCGACCCGCGGCTCGGCGTCGCCGGGGTCGGCGGCGGCCGCCACGAACGCCGGGTCGTCGTGGACCTCGAGCACGCCCGCGTACTGGCGCGCCAGCCCGCGCAGCGCCTGCGGGACGACGTCGAGCGGGTCGTTGACGATGTGGCGGCGGGCGCTCACTGCGGGTCCACCGTGGCGAAGCGGTCGGCGTCGGCCGGCCACCACTGCTTGTGGGCCTCGGAGTGGTCGGCGTCCGGGCCGAGCGCGACCGCGGCCTCCGCCCAGCGGCGGCTGACGAGCGCGAGCGTCGGCGCCTCGACGGCGAGCGCGGCGGCCATGTCGGCGGCGATGCCGACGTCCTTGGCCAGCAGCCCGAGCGCGAACCCGGTCGCGTACTCGCCGGTGACGACGTTGTTGCGCAGCACGACCTCGCTGGAGAAGCTGCGTCCGGTCGACGTGTTCACGATGTCGAACATCGTCTCCGGATCCAGCCCGAAGCGGCGCCCGATGGCCAGCGCCTCGGTGGCGGCCGAGTAGGCGGCGGCGGCCAGGTAGTTGTTGAGCGCCTTCATCGCGTGGCCGGAGCCGAGCGCGCCGGTGCGGAAGATCCGCTCGCCGAGCACCTCGAGCAGCGGCATCGCCTGGGCGACGGCCTCGTCGGAGCCGCCGGCCATGATCGACAGGGTGCCGTCCTGCGCGCGCGGGATCCCGCCCGAGACGGGCGCGTCGACCAGCCCGATGCCCTCGGGCAGCCGCTCGCCGAGGCGCTGGGTGCCGATCGGGTCCGACGAGCTCATGTCGATGACCACGGCGCCCCGCGGCAGCGCGGCCGCGACGCCGTCGTCGATCACCGCCGTGGCGACGACGCGGTCGTCGGGGAGCATCGTGATGACCGCGTCGACCGCGGCGAAGCCGTCGGGACCGCCGGCCACGCCTCCCCCGCGCTCGGTCGCGAACGCCTGGGCGCGCGCCGGGTCGGCGTCGTGCACGACGAGGTCGTGGCCCGCCGCGAGGAGGTTCGAGGCCATCGGCCAGCCCATGTTCCCCAGGCCGATGAAGCCGACGGTCGCCATCACTTGGCCTCCAGCTCGTCGAGGATCGGCTCGGCCGTCCGGAACGCGTCGACCGAGGCCGGGATGCCGCAGTACACCGCGGCGTGGAGCAGGATCTCCTTGATCTGCTCGCGCGTCAAACCGTTGTTGATGCCGCCGACCACGTGCACGCCGATCTCGTGGGAGCGGCCGAGGGCGATCAGCATCCCGAGCGTGAGCATCGAGCGCTCGGCGTGGGTGAGGCCCTCCCGGCCCCAGGTGGCCCCGAAGCAGTAGCGGGTGACCATCTCCTCGAGGTCGCGCTGGAAGTCGCTGGCGCGCTCCACCTTGTTCTGCGCTCCGTCGGGTCCCCACATCTGCTCGCGGATCGCGATGCCGGTGGCGTACAGCTCGTCTTCCATTCCCATGCTCCTCGCTGATGGCGACCGCGCCGCCCTCAGCGGGCGGTCGTCACCGTCTTCTCCTCGGCGTCCGCGCGCTCGATTCCCGTCATCTCTCTCCTCCGGTGCGCCTCTCCCCGGCGCAGCGCGGCGAACATATCAGATTTCCGCTGCTGATTTCGCCGCGCGACATCGTTGACCGTCATCGTTTCCGTAGCGATGCGGTATTCAAATGCTATACGATCGTCGTGGTCGAGATCGAGGAGAGATCGTGGCGGAGGACATCCGGCTGTACCTGTTCGAATGCGGGGTCATCAGGCTCCCCCGCTACGTCGTCAACGCGAGCGACGCGCTCAACGAGGAGCGGGTGGCCAACCCGACGCCGTGGTACCTGATCACGCACCCGCGCGGGAACGTGATCATCGACGGCGGCAACGCGCCCGAGGTGGCCGAGGACCCGGTCGGGCACTGGGGTCCGCTGGCCGAGCGCTCGCCGGTCGAGATGACCCCCGACCAGGCGGTCCTGCCCGAGCTGGAGCGGATCGGCGTCGCGCCCGAGAGCGTGCGCTGGATCGTGCAGAGCCACCTCCACCTCGACCACACCGGCGCGCTGGCGGTCATCGACCGCTTCCCCAACGCCGAGGTGCTCGTCACGCGCACGGAGTACGAGACGGCGCACAACCCCCAGAGCTGGGAGGCGGCCGCGTACTGCACCGCCGACTACCTCAAGCCCGGGGTCCCGTGGTCGCTGCTGGAGGACCACGAGGACGGCTACGACCTGTTCGGCGACGGCACGCTGATCTGCTGGCGCACGCCCGGCCACACCGCCGGGCACCTGTCCTTCGAGGTCAACCTGCCCAGCGGGGACACGTTCCTGCTGGCCATCGACGCGGCCAACACGATGGCCCACCTCGAGGAGCGCGAGTCGCCGGCGTTCGTCCTCTCGATCGCCGAGGCGACCCGCTCGGTGCGCCGCCTGCGCCGGCTGGCCTGGCGCTCGCAGGCGCGGATCGTCGCGGGGCACGACCCCGAGCAGTGGCCCCAGTTCAAGCAGGCACCGGAGTACTACGCATGAGCACCCTCGACGACCTCATCGACCCCGCCGCCGAGCACGTCCAGATCGGAGCCGGCTACCGCTTCACCGAGGGGCCCGCGTGGAGCGTGCGCGAGCAGGCGCTGATCTTCTCCGACATCCCTGCCGACACCCGCTACCGCTGGGCCCCCGGCGACGCCGAGCCGACCGTCTACGTCGCCCCGAACTTCAAGGGCAACGGGATGGTCTACGAGCGCGCCGGCACGTACCTCGTGTGCGAATCGGACACGAGCGTCGTGTCGCGCTTCGACGCCGACGGCAACCGCACCGTCGTCGCCTCGCACTACGAGGGCAGGGAGCTCAACAGCCCCAACGACATCGTCACGCGCAGCGACGACTCCATCTACTTCACCGACCCCAACTACGGGCGCTGGAACGACACGATCGGCAAGGAGCGCGACCCCGAGCTGGACTTCCAGGGGATCTTCCGCTGCGAGCCCGACGGCAGCGACCTGGAGCTGCTCGTGCCGCGCGACGAGTTCGAGCAGCCCAACGGGATCTGCTTCTCGCCCGACGAGTCGCTGCTGTACGTCAACGACTCGCCGCGCTGCCACATCAAGGTCTTCCCGGTCCACCCGGACGGCAGCCTCGGCCCGTCGCGGGTGTTCTTCGAGGGCCTGGGCACCGGCGCGGTCGGCGCCAGCACGCCCGACGGGATGAAGGTCGACGAGCTGGGCAACGTGTGGGCCAGCGGGCCCGGCGGCATCTGGGTCATCGACCCGTCCGGGCGCCATCTGGGCACGGTCCCCACGCCCGAGTTCCCCGGGAACCTGTGCTGGGGCGGCGAGGACCTCAGGACGCTGTTCGTCTGCTCGTCGACCACGGTGTTCTCGGTGCGCACGAAGGTCGCCTCGGCGCCGCTGCCATGCCACGACGCTGGCTGATCACGGGCGCGTCGCGCGGCCTGGGCCGCGCGTTCGCGCAGGCCGCGCTGGAGGCCGGCGACACGGTCGTGGCCACGGCTCGGCGCACGGACGACCTGGCCGGGCTGGTCGGCGCGCACGCGCTGGCGCTCGACGTCACCGACCGGGCGCGGGTCTTCACGGCCGTCGATGAGGCGGTCGCGCTGGTCGGCGAGCTGGACGTCGTCGTCAACTGCGCCGGCTACGGGCTGCACGCGCCGATCGAGGAGACCGACGAGGCCGCCGCCCGCGCGCAGATGGAGACGAACTTCTTCGGCGCGCTGTGGGTCACGCAGGCGGTGCTGCCGCATCTGCGCCGCGCCGGCCACGGGCATCTGATCCAGGTCTCCTCGGCCGCCGGCGGCGTCGCGTTCCCGCTCGTGGGTCTCTACTGCGCCAGCAAGTACGCGCTGGAGGGGATGACCGAGGCGCTGGCCCGCGAGGCGGCGCCGTTCGGCGTGAAGGCGACGATCCTGCAGCCCAGCGACTTCCGCACGGGCTTCCGCGAGGCGTGCGACCGGCGCATCGACCCCGCGTCGCCGTACGCGGCGGCGTTCGCGGACGCGGCCGCGATGCTGGCCATCCCCACCTCCGCGCAGGAGGCCGGCGACCCGGCCCGCGCCGCGGCGGCGCTGCTCGAGCTGGTGGCGATGCCCGACCCGCCCGTGCGCCTGCTGCTGGGCAACATGGCGTTCGACAACGTCACGCGCGCGCACGCGCGCCAGCTCGACGAGTGGCGCGCCCACGAGGCGCTGGCCCGCTCCGCGGACGGACCACCACCGGAGGAGGGAGCATGACCGACACCGTGAGCGAGCCGGCCCTCGACGGCCTCATCGCCCCAGGCACGCCGCTGGAGCGCCTCGGCGAGGGCTACCAGTTCACCGAGGGTCCGGTCTGGAGCACGCGCGACCAGGCGCTGATCTTCAGCGACATCCCCGGCGACGTGCGCTGGAAGTGGACGGCGGACGGCGGCATGGAGGTCCTGCGGGCGCCGTGCGACAAGGCCAACGGCCTGGTGCTCGACCGCGACGGCGAGCTCATCGCCTGCGACCAGATCACCAGCCGCGTGGTGCGCTACCGCCGCGACGGCGGCACCGACGTGCTCGCCTTCCACCACCGCGGCGCCTACCTCAACAGCCCCAACGACATCGTCGTGCGCGCGGCCGACGGCGCCCTGTACTTCACCGACCCCGACTACGGCCGCTGGAACGACTGGATCGGCCAGGAGCGCAGTCGCACCCGCTTCCGCGGGCTGTACCGCGTGCCCGCCCACGGCGGCACCGGCGAGGCCGAGCTGCTCGTGGACGAGGACGAGTTCGACGAGCCCAACGGGCTGTGCTTCTCCCCCGACGAGTCGCTGCTGTACGTCAACGACACGCCGCGGGCGCACGTCAAGGTCTTCGACGTGGCCGCCGACGGCACGTTGTCGGGCGGGCGCATCTTCTGCGAGGGCGTCGGCCTGACCCAGGCCGAGGTCGACGCCGCCACCGCCGGGATGACCGAGGCCGAGCGCCACCGGGTCATCCACGACGCCGGCTCGCTGGACGGCATGAAGGTCGACGAGCGCGGCAACCTGTGGGCCACCGGCCCGGGCGGCGTGTGGATCTTCGACCCCGGCGGCCGCGAGATCGGCCGCTTCGCCACCCCGGAGGTCGCCGGCAACCTCACCTGGGGCGGCGCCGACCTCCACACGCTGTTCGTCATGACCACGACCACCGTGCACGCGCTGCGCACGCTCGTGGGCCCCGCGACCCTCCCCCACCACTGACATGCCCTCACACGATCTGGTCCAGCAGCTCCTCGACCGCGAGGCCATCCGCGACCTGCTGGCCCGCTACCCGCAGGCCTTCGACGACCGCGACTGGGCGGCGTGGGAGGAGATCTGGACCGACGACGTCGTGTGGGTCGTCGATGGCACCGAGATCGTCGGCCTCCCCGCCGTCCGCGAGTTCATGGTCAACTGCCTCCCCCACGACTACGGCAGCAAGCACCTGTGCGGCAACCCGGTGATCGACCTGGGCGAGGACGGCACGACCGCCCACGCCCGCACGGACGTCGTCTGGATCGCCGCCAACTACGAGAACACGATCGTCGCCCGCTACGTCGACGACCTCGTCAAGCGCGACGGCCGCTGGCGGATCAGCCGCCGCGACGAGGTGGTCGTGCCGTTCCGGCCCGGGCCGCCGCCGATGTCGCCGGAGTCCAAGGAGCTGAACGGCCCGACCATGCGCCCGACCGGCTGATCGCCGCCCGGACCGGTGTGTGACATCGGTCCGAACGCGGTTCGAACGGGACCGGAGTGGCTATCCACATCCGGATGCCCGTTCCCCGTCTCCGCCGCGGCGCGCTCGCCGCGGCCGCCGTGCTCGCCGTGACCCTGGCCGGCGCGGCCTCCGCCGCCGCCTGCGGCACCACCGCCCGCGCGAGCGCCGATCGCGCGCCGCGCACCGCGCCGCTGATCGTCGGCGACTCCACGCTGCTGCTCGCCACGCCGCGCCTCGGCCGCCTCGGCTTCCACGCCGACGCGCAGGGCTGCCGCCAGTTCGACGCCGGCCTCGCGATCCTGTCCGCCCGCCGGCACGCCGGCCGGCTGCCGCGCGTGGCGATCCTCGCGCTCGGCGCCAACGGCGAGGTGGAGCGCCGCCAGATCGCGCGGGCGCTGCGCATCACCGGCCGCGACCGCGTGCTCGGGCTCGTGACGCCGCGCAACCACGCCGCCACCGCCGCCGCGATGCGGCGCGCGGCCCGCACGCACCCCAGGCGCGTGCGCGTGCTCGACTGGGCCCGCCACAGCGCGGGACGCGGCGCCTGGTTCGCCGGGGACGGCCTGCACGTCAGCCACGCCGGCGCGCGGGCGTTCGCGCGCTTCCTGCACCGCGAGGCGCGCCCGCTGCTGCGCGTTGATCCCATCCTCAGGTCGGCACCGACTCGTCGTCGGATGGAGCCTCGGCGCCGCCCCACCACCACTGCTCGAACGACACGCGCTCGCGCATGGTCACCATCTGGACCGCGGTTTCGAACACCGCGAGCTCCTCGTCGGTGACGGCGGCGCCGGTGGCGGCCGATCGGCACGCCACGCCGACTCTGCCGTCCGCGAACGCCTGCGCGCCGACACCCTGGCAGTCCGCCCACGGCACCGTCTCCCCTGTGGGCCCAGTCGGGTAGCTCTTCGGGAGGCCCACCGCTTCCAGGCCGGTTTCGGTCACGCAATCGAGCCAGTCCCGGACCGGCACGTCCACCCAGACGAGATCGTGCTGCTCGACCGGATCCAGGTCCTCGGGACCATAGGGGTGGCCGGCGAGCTTGTGGCGCACCTGGATGCGCGCCACCTCCACGGTGGCATTCAGGTACAGCGCGCCGTACCTCCCCGCCAGATTCCAACGGCCGCCCGCGGCCTTGGCGTGGCTCGTGTCCAGCGGGTCCTCCCAGGCCGGTTCGGCAAGGCGCGCGTACGTCCCACCGCGGGACAGCGATTGTCCGTAGGCCATCTCAGGTTGCAGCAGACCAGTCGAAGCTGGCGCGGACGAGCCCGAGCAGCTCGTCCTGGCGGTCCTCGGCTATGAGCCCGAGCATCGTCTTCCCACCGTAGGCGTCGGCCGGACGCCGGGCGATCCCTGGGATGCGGTCGGGCTTCAGCTTGCGCTCCAGCAGGTCCGCGATCGCGCACACCGTGGCGAGCTTCTCCTGGCGGTCGGCCGGCACGCCGCGAGCGAGCCACTGGTCCACGGCCTGCCGACTCACGCCGAACAGCTCACCCAGCTCGGTCTTCGAGAGCCGGAACAGCGTCATCAGCCGCTCGAGCGCGTCCGCGTCATGGGGATCGTCGAGCGCGTGGTGCACCCGGCGCCGGAAGCGGTCGACCGCCGCCGCGTCGAGCTCCGGCGGCGGCCCGGGCGCGTCGAGCCCGGGACGGCCGCGCAGGGCACGGACTCGATCGGTGAAGTACAGCGCGGCCGCCTCGCCGGGCGAGAAGGACGCCGCCCACGGCGTGAACGGCACCGTCGCCGCCTCGTCGACGAGCAGATCCGCGAGTGCGGCGGCGGACGCGGCCCCCGCGATCGCCTCCGCCACCCGTTGGACGCCGCGGACGTAGTCGCGGACGGCCTCCTCCGAGCCGGCCAGCGCGGGATCGACCACCTCGTCCAGGCGCGCGAGCTGCTCGGCCCCGATCAGCTCGCGCACCAGGTCGACGACGTGGCCGGCGTCCCGCTCCTCCAGCAGGACGGCGGCGCCTTCGGAGTCCGCTGTGGTCACGCCCTCACGCTAGCGCAAGCAAAACGCAATCGCAAGCGAAACGCAAGCGCTCACAACGCAGGAGAGCGCGCCCCCGTGTCGTAGCTCACGAGCGCGCCGCGTCCCGGCGGCGCCTGACGAACGGAGGAGTCATGTCCACGGCTGAGAGCCCGCTGCGGTCGATCACGACCCTGTGGTGGGTCGTCCTGCTCTTCGGGGTCGCCGCGCTGGGGGTCGGCATCTTCTTCGTGGCCTCGCCCCACGAGACCCTGAAGACCTTCACGGTGATCGCCGGCATCTTCCTCGTGGTCGACGGCGTCCTGGCCCTGCTCGGGTCGATCGCGGGCCGCGGCGAGGGTCGCGGGCTGCTGGCGCTGATCGGCGCGCTGAGCATGATCGCCGGCCTCGTCCTCATCAAGCGCCCGTTCGAGACGCTCGTCGTCTTCGTCCTGATCATCGGGATCTGGTTCGTCGTCTCGGGCGTCTCGCGCCTGGTCGTCGGGCTGTCCGAGCGCGAGGGCCGCGGCGGCAACCTGCTGGTCGCGCTGCTCGACGCGATCGCCGGCATCGTGATCCTCGCCTGGCCGGACCTGGGCCTGTCGACGTTCGCGGTGATCGTGGGGATCGTGCTGATCGTCCGCGGGGTGCTGTTCATCGCCGCGGGGTGGCAGCTGCGCGGAGTCGACCGCGCCCTCGCCGCGCACTGAGGCTGACCCCACCCATGCCCGGGGGGTGGCGGGCCCGCGGGACGCCATCGCGCCCCAATGACACGGCGCTGTCCCATTGGGACCGTGCCGGTCATGGCCCCCACCCCCTCTCCCCCCACCCCTGACGCGCCGCCCCGGCGCGCCGACGGCGGCCTCGCGGGCGCCGTCCGCCGGGCCGCCGCCGCGTCCGCGCGGCGGCCCCGCACGATGATCGCCCTGTGGCTGCTGCTGGTCGCCGTGCTCGTCACCGCCGGCGCGATGACCGGCATGCGCACGCTGACCGGATCCGAAATGGGCACCGGGCAGTCGGCGCGCGCCGACCAGCGCATCGAGGACGCCGGCCTCGAGCCGCCCGCCGTCGAGCAGCTGCTCGTGCGCGCCGGCGACGCCGACCGGACCGCCGCGGCGGTGAGCGCGCTCGAGCGCCGCCTGTCCGCGCTGCCCGAGGTCGCCTCCGTCACCGGGCCCGCCGACGATCCTGAGCTGTCGACGGCGGGCGGGCGGACCGCGCTCGTGCGCGTCACGCTGCGCGGCGACCCCGACGACGCCGCCGAGACCGTCGTCCCGGTGGAGGAGGCGGTGACCGCGGTCGCCGCCGCGCAGCCCGGCGTCCGCGTCCAGCAGGCCGGCGCCGGCACGATCCAGCGCGCCTTCGACGACGTCGTCGAGGAGGACCTGCAGCGCGCGAACGTCTTCTCGCTGCCGATCATCCTCGTCGTCCTGCTCGTCGCCTTCGGCGCGGTCGTCGCGGCGTCGGTGCCGCTGCTGCTCGGCGTCACCTCGGTCGTCGCCGCGCTCGGTGCGGCGAGCCTGCTGTCGCAGGCGGTCCCGATGTTCGAGACCACCCACGCGCTCGTCGTGCTGATCGGCCTCGCCGTCGGCGTCGACTACTCGCTGTTCTACATCCGCCGCGAGCGCGAGGAGCGCCGCGCCGGGCGCGGCCCGCGCGACGCGCTGGACGCGACCGCCGCCACCGTCGGGCGCGCCGTCGTCGTGGCGGGCCTCACCGTGATGGTCGCGATCAGCGGCCTGCTGATCACCGGCCTGTCGATCTTCGCGTCGATGGCGCTGGCGACGATGCTCGTCGTGGCGATCGCGGTCGTCGGCTCGGTGACCGTGCTGCCCGCCGTGCTCGCGCTCCTGGGCGACCGCGTCGACACGGGCCGCCTGCCCTGGCTGAAGCGCCGCTCGCGCCCCGCCACCCAGGGGCCGTGGCGCCGCTGGGCGGACGCGGTGACGCGCCGCCCGGCGGTTGCGCTGCTGGCCGCCGTGACGCTCCTCGTCGCGCTGGCCGTCCCCGTCGTGAACCTGCACACGGCGTCGATGGGGACCGACTCGCTGCCGCCCGACACGCCGGCCGTCGCGGCGCTGGACGCCGTCGAGCGCGCGTTCCCGGGCGCGCCGAGCGACGCCGAGCTGGTCGTGACCGGCGCCGGCCTGGGCGACGCCGCCGCCCGCGCGCGCCTGGAGGCGCTCGGCGAGCGGGCCCGCGAGACGACCGGCGGGCGCGGGGCGATCGACGTCGCGGTCGCCGACGACGGGCGCACCGCCGTCGTGTCGGTGCCGATGCCCGACCGGGGCCTCGACGCCGCCCGCGACACGGTCGACGCGCTGCGCGACCGCGTCGCCCCGACGGCCGCGGAGGTCGCGCCGGGCGCCGAGGCGCTCGTGACCGGCGCCGCCGCGCGCGACGCCGACTTCACCCAGCGGCTCGCCACGCGCACGCCGATCGTCATCGCGTTCGTGCTCGCGCTGGCGTTCGTCCTGATCGTGGCCGCGTTCCGGTCGCCGGCGCTGGCCGCCACGGTCGTCGGGCTGAACCTGCTGTCGGTCGGCGCCGCCTACGGCGTCCTCGTGGCGGTGTTCCAGCACGACTGGGCCGAGGGCCTGCTCGGCTTCACGAGCACGGGAGCGGTGTCCGACTGGCTGCCGCTGTTCGCGTTCGTGATCCTGTTCGGGCTGTCGATGGACTACACGATCCTCGTGCTCGAGCGGATGCGCGAGGCGCGGCGGGCCGGACGGCCGGCGCGCGAGGCGGCCGCCGAGGGCGTCGCCGCGACCGCGGGGTCGATCACCAGCGCGGCGGTCGTGATGGTCGCGGTGTTCTCGGTGTTCGCCACGATGACGTTCCTCGACAACAAGCAGCTCGGCGTCGGCCTGGCCGTCGCGATCCTGCTCGACGCGACGGTCGTGCGCGGCGTGGCGCTGCCGGCGGCGGTGGCGCTGCTGGGCGAGCGCCGCTGGCGCGTGCGGCCCGTGCGCCCGGCGGGCGGCCGCGAGATGGTGCAGGCCGCGCGGCGGCGGGGCGCGCTGGCGGCCGGCGAGCGCTGATGCGCCCGCCGGCCGCCGGCGGCCGTGCGATGGTCGCTAGGGCTTCGCCGGCGGGGCGATGGCCCGCAGGCGGCTCGACCACGGGATGCGCCCGCTGAAGGCGAACCCGTACCCCCATTCGGCGTCCTTGCGGATCCCGTACCGGGCGGCGATCGCCGCATACGGGTCGGGCTTGCCGTAGGAGGTGTACATGACGCTCGACTCGGCCTGGAAGGCGAACCCGTCGCCGCCCGTGTCGCCGAAGTAGGCGCCGTAGTGGGCGACCGCGCGGGCGATCGCCTGCTCCCAGCCGGGGGCGCCGCTCTGGGCGATCTCCTGGTCGGTCATGTCCAGCCAGAAGCGGGCGCCCATCGGCGGACGGACGCCGTCGGCGGCCGCGTCGCCCTTGAACGCCGGCCACACGAACGAGCCGGAGCCGCCGCGCCCGGACGCGCCGGGCGCCTGGACGCCGAACCCGAAGCTCGTGTCGCGGGACCCGGCCGGGATCGTCACGAACAGCGCGTGGTCGATCCGCTCGGCGGCGAGCTCGCCGGCGCGGATGATGCCGGCGTGCAGGCCGAAGTACGGCGCGGTCGCGCCGCCGATCGTCGGGTCGCGCCTGACGTCCTCGGGGGTGAGGACCCCGGCGCCGTCGTAGCGCTGGCGGTAGGCGGTGCTGGCGTTGAGCGTGGACCCGGACTTCGAGACCTGCCACAGCTCGTACGCCCAGCCGTCGGGCTGGACGACCGACATGTGGCCGTCGCCGCCACCGGCGGCGACCGCGTTCGCCGGCACGCGGATCTGGCGGCCGGTGAGCGCGTAGGAGCCCGCCTGGATCGTCATCAGCGGATCGCTCGCGGTCGCGTAGTAGATCGGGTGCTGGTAGTCGTGGCTCGGGGCGGGGCTGACGAGCAGCGTCCGCGGCTTGCCGGACGAGCCCAGCGAATTGGCCACGAGCTGGGTCGACTGCGGGTGGACCAGCGGGTCCGTGATCCGGGTGTTGAACGGCGACGACGCGTTGTAGGGAGCCCAGCCCGCGCCGGGCCAGTTCCCGCCGCCGAAGACGAACGGGGAATCCGCCGGCGGATCGGGCTGCGATTCGGGCTCGGGCTGCGGCTGCGGCTCGGGCTCGGGCTGCGGCTGCGGCTGCGGCTCGGGCTGCGGCTGGGGCTGCGGCTCGGGAGCCGGCCTGCTCGGCGCCGTGCCGGAGCTCGACGGCGCGCTGGGCGAGCCCGACCCGCCCGACGGCTTCGCCGGGCTCGTCGGGGTCCTCGGCGGCGTCGGGGGCGTCGGGGTCGCGGGCATCGTCGGGTCCTGCTCCTCCTGGGCCGGGGGCTTCGGCGTCGGCCGGTCGTCGGAGCTCGACGGGGTCACGGTGCTCGGCCGCGTCGGCCGGGCCGGGACGAGCTGGCCGGGCCGGTAGCGGCCGATCCGGCGGTCGCCGAGGCGCAGGCGCAGCCCGACGACGCGGGCCGCCTGGCCGCCGGACAGCCTGACCCGCGCGCCGGCGCGGACGCGGCTGCGCGCCTTGCCGGACAGCGCGGCGAACCGGACCGCGCGCTCGCGGCCGGCGCTGTCGCGGACGACGAGGCCGTCGACGCGGGCGACCTTGCCGGCGTGGGCGCCGGAGGCCACCTGGACGCGCTGGCCGGGGTGGAACACCTTCACGGCCGCCTCCGCGACCGACTCGCTGGCAGGGATGAGAAGGGCGCCGCCCGCCACGGCGGCAACCCACGTGTTTCTGGGGGGGAACATACGTCCGTCGTCGGACGCCGCCGACCGTTCTTGACGCGCCCCGGTCGCGAGCGGCGAACGGTCTTCCCCGGGATCACCGCGGGCCGCGGCCCCCTGCGGCGACCGGCGGCGCTGCGAGACTGCCGCCGTGTCCGGACTCTCGCTCGTCGCTGCGATCGCCGCCGGGGTGGCGCCGGCCCCGCCGCCCGCCACGGCCCCCGAGCCGGCGCCGGTCCCGCCGCCGCCACCGCCGCGCGTGACGCTCGCCGCGCCGCGCCTGCGGGCGGCGGCGACCGCCATCCGCGTCCGCGTCGCCGGCGCCGAGCCCGGCGCCTGGGTCGCGCTCGACGAGCGCCGGGACGGCGAGTGGGTGCGCGTCGACCGCGGCCGCGCCGACGCCGACGGCCGCGCCGTGCTCGTCCGCCCGGCCGGGACCCACCAGGCCCGTCACCGGCTGCGCGCCACCGGGTACCTGCGCCGCCCGTCGGCGCCGCGAGTCGTCCGCACCCGCGACGTGACGCTCGCCGCGTTCGGCGACGCGAACCTCGGCGACGGCGTGGCGACCGTGATGGCCGCGCGCGGACCCCGGTGGCCCTGGAGCGGCGTCGCGCCCACGCTGCGGGCGGCCGACATCGCGTTCGGCAACCTCGAGTGCGCGGTCTCCACCCGCGGCGCGCCCGTGCCCAAGGAGTTCACGTTCCGCGGCAGCCCGGGCCACCTGGCCTCGATCGTCCGCTACGCGGGCCTGGACGTGCTGAACCTCGCCAACAACCACGTCGGCGACTACGGCACCGCCGCGCTGCTGGACACGATCCGCGCGGTGCGCGCCACCGGTGCGCTGCCCGTCGGCGCCGGCGCGAACCTGGCCGAGGCGGCGCGCGCCCGCGTCGTCGAGCGCCTCGGCCTGCGCGTGGCGTTCGTCGGCTTCTCCGACATCGTCCCCGCCGGGTTCGCCGCCGGCCCGTCGAGCCCCGGGACCACCACCGCCGATCCCGCGCTGATCCGGTCCGCGATCGCCGCCGCGCGCCGGCGCGCCGACGTCGTCGTGGCGACCTTCCACTGGGGCATCGAGCGCGACCCGCGCGAGAGCGCCCGCCAGCGTGAGCTCGCCGCGATCGCCCGCGCGGCCGGCGCGCAGGCGGTGATCGGCGCCCACCCGCACGTCCTGCAGCCGATCCGCCGGATGGGCGCGCACGGCGTCGTCGCCTACAGCCTCGGCAACTTCGTGTGGGCCGCCGGGTCCGCGCAGAGCTCGGCCACCGGCATCCTCGAGGTCCGCCTGTCGGGCCGCGGCGTGGAGGGCTGGCGGCTGCGCCGCGCGACGATCCACCAGACCCAGCCCGTGCTCGGCCGCTGAGACGAGCGCGGGCTCAGGGACCCGGGTCGGCGCGCTCCAGCAGCGCGCGCACCTCGGCCTCGGTCGGCATCCCCGCCCGGGCGCCGGCCGCCCCGACCGCGTGCGCCCCGGCGGCCGCGGCGAAGCGGACCGCCTCCGCCAGCGGGTCGCCGGCGGCGAGGCGCACGGCCAGCGCCCCGGCGAACGTGTCGCCCGCCCCCGTCGTGTCCACGCTGCGCACGCCGCTCGGGACGTCGACCCGCTGCGGCGGGGCGCCGGGCCCGGCCGTGACGACGGCCCCGCGGCCGCCGTCGGTGGCCACGACCGCCGCGCCGGTCCGGTCGGCGAGACGGGCGATCGCGGCGTCGAGGTCCGCGCCGCCACCGAGCTCGAGCGCCTCGCCCCGGTTGGGCACGAGCAGCACGCCCGTCAGGTCGAGCTCCAGCAGGGACGCACGGGCGGGCGCCGGATCGACGAGGACGGTGGCGCCCGCGGCGCGCCCGGCCGAGATCGCCGCGTCGACGGCGGCGTCGGGGATCTCCAGCGACACGAGCACGCTGGGCGCGACGGCGCCGGGACGCTCGGCGAGCGCCTCGGTCAGGCTCGCGCGCACGTGCCCGGCCGTCAGCTCGGCGTTCGCGCCGGCCCCGACCGCGATCTGGTTCTCGCCCGTCGGGTCCACCACGATGAGCGCCGCGCCGGTCGGCACGCCGTCGAGCACCGCGATCGCCTCGCCGCGCACGCCCTCGGCGTCCAGGGCGGCGCGGGCCGCGCGGCCGAAGTCGTCGTCGCCCACCGCGGCGACGAGCGTCGTGGCCGCACCGAGGCGGGCGGCGGCGACCGCCGCGTTGGCGCCCTTGCCGCCCTGGTGGCGCGCGAGCCGCTCGCCCAGCACCGTCTCGCCCGCAGCGGGCAGGCGCGGCGCCTCGACGACGAGGTCGACGTTGACGGAGCCGACGACGACGACTCGCGCGTCCATGGCTACGGGACCGAGACCTGCGTCGGGCGGTCGATGCCGGCGGTCTTCTCGGCCTCGCCGAACGCCGCGTCGAGGATCTCCACCGCCGCGTCGATCTGCGCCGTCTCGATCGTGAGCGGCGGGATGAGCTGCAGCCGGTTGTAGTGGTAGCCGCCGCGCTCGAAGAGCAGCCCGGCGCGGACGCACGACTCCAGCACCTGGGCCGTGGCCTCCGCGGCCGGCGCCTTCGTGGCCCGGTCGAGCACGAGCTCGATGCCGACGAAGAGGCCCTTCGCGTCGATCCAGCCGATGATCGGGTGCTTCTCGGCGAGCTCCTCGAGCCGCCCGCGGAAGTGGTCGCCGACGCGCGCGGCGCGCTCGACCAGCCCGTCGCGCTCGTAGATGTCGAGCGTCGCGTTGGCCGCCGCGCACGCGGCCGGCGTGGCCGCGAACGTGCCGACGTGCGCGCCCGGGCCCCACGAGGTCAGCAGGTCGCCGTGCCCGACGACCGCCGAGACCGGCATGCCCGAGGCGAGCCCCTTGGAGACCGTCATCAGGTCGGGGACGACGTCCTCGTGCTCGCACGCCCACCAGCGGCCCGTGCGGCCCATGCCGGTCTGGATCTCGTCGAGGATCAGCAGCATGCCGTGCTCGTCGCAGAGCTCGCGCAGCCCCTTCAGGAAGCCCTGGCCGGGGATGATGTAGCCGGCGCTGGCCTGCATCGGCTCCATGAGGATCGCCGCCACGTTGCTGACCCCGCGGCCGTCGCCGAACGGCGACTCCTTGCCGCGCAGCATGCGCTGGATGAACTCCAGGCACGCCTCGGCGCAGTGCTCGGGCTCGGCGCCGACCGGGCACCGGTAGGGGTAGGAGAACGGGATCTTGGCGTGGCCGGCCTCGTGCGGGCCCACCGGGTAGAAGTAGCTCCACATCCCGCCCTTGGCGGTGGTGGCCATCGTGCCCTGCGTGGTGCCGTGGTACGCGCCGTAGCCCGACAGGATCATCGGCGCGCCCGTGTACCAGCGCGCGAGCTTGATCGCGAGATCGACGGACTCCGCCCCCGTCACCCCGAACGCCGTCCGGCGGTCGTCGCCGGGCACGAGCGCGTTCAGGCGCTCGGCCAGGCGCTCGCGCTGCTCGTTGGGGAAGTCGAAGTAGTGGATGAGCTTCCCGGCCTGCGCGTCGATCGCCTCGCGGATCTCCGGGCGGGCCTGCCCGACGTTGGACACCGAGAAGCCGGCCAGCATGTCGATGTAGGCCTTGCCGTCGGCGTCGTAGACCGTGGCGTTCTCGCCCCGGACGATCGCCGGCGGGCAGTCGAACAGCGAGAAGCCGACCAGGCCGGTCGACTCGTTGGCGACCGCCTGACGCAGCAGCGCCTTGGAGCGCGGCCCGTAGTGGGAGCGCTCGACGCGGTCGAGCAGCTCCTGCGGGCTGGTCTGCAGCCGGCGTCGCTGCTCCGTCGCGCGTCGTTCGAATGCCAGGTCGTGCATCAGCGCCTCCTTCTCAGCGGTCCCGACGAGGCCGTCGGGTCATAACGGTTTGCATCAGGTTCGGGCGGCGGTCGAGCCTCGCACCACGAGATCCACCGGGAGCACGCGCCGCATCGTGAGCCCGCTCTCGCCCGCCGCCAGCGCGATCGCCAGCTCCGCCGCCTCGCGGCCGATCCGGTCGAGCGGCTGGCGCACGGTGGTGAGCGCCGGCGTGACGAGGGTGCTCACGAACATGTCGTCGAAGCCGACGAGCGCCAGGTCCGACGGGACCCGCCGGCCCAGCTCCGCCGCGACCTGCATCACGCCGAGCGCGATCAGGTCGTTCGCGCAGAACACGCCGGTGACGTCCGCGTCGGTCGTCAGGAGCGTCGCGCCGACGCGCCGCCCGGCGTCCACGGTGTAGTTGTCGGCCGACCGCACCACGGGCTCGCGCCCGGCGCGCTCGGCGGCGTCGACGAAGCCGGCGGTGCGATCCCGCGCCGTCGGCAGGCCCGCGGGACCGGCGACGACCGCCAGGCGCTCGTGGCCGAGCCCGATGAGGTGCTGGGCCGCGAGCATCCCGCCGACCCGGTTGTCGACGGTGATCGTCGCCGCGCTCTCGGGCAGCCAGGAGAACGGCTCGTCGACGGCGACGACCGGCCGCTGGCGCGCCGCGTCGACCACCGCCGGGTTGGGGGCGTCGGTGCCGCCCAGGTACACGAGCGCGTCGACCTGGCGGTCCACCAGCCGGCGCACGTGGCGCGCCTCGAGCTCGGCGTCGAGCTCCGAGCTGCCCACGACGACGGTGTAGCCCCGCGCGCCGGCGGTGCGCTCGACGTTGGCCACGAGCTGGCCGAAGTACGGGTTGGCGATGTCGGGCACGAGCATGCCGAGCGTGAGCGTGCGGCCGGTCGTCATCGACGCCGCGACCTGGTTGGGCCGGTACCCGAGCTCCTCGATGACGCGCTCGATGCGCGCCCGCGTCGTCGCGCTGACCGTGCGCTTGCCCGACAGCGCGTGGCTGACGGTGGACGGCGATACCCCGGCAGCTCGAGCGACGTCGCGGATGGTCAGCCCCATGGCGCGGCATCATACAAACCGGTTTGACGATTGTCCACGAGCGGGGTAGGGTCCGGGATCGAGACGTCCTGGACCAGGGCGAGCGGCCGTGTGGACCGCCGCCCGAGACCCAAGGAGAATTGCTTTGCGACGACTTGCCGTACTAGGCGGCGCGCTGTTGATGACCCTCACGTTGGCCGCGTGCGGCGGCGACGGCGACGGGTCCACGAACGCGAGCACCGGGTCCGCCGACGCCGGCGCGGCGAGCGGCACGGTGCGCGTGATCATGGAGGAGGTGCCCGACACCGACATCGTCAAGGAGATGCTGCCGGCGTTCCAGCAGGCGCACCCGGACGTCGACGTCCAGATCGAGGCGCTGCCCTACGACCAGATGCGCGACCGCATCGTCAGCTCGTTCCTGGCGTCCGACCCGACCTACGACCTGATCGTGGTCGACAACCCGTGGATGCACGACTTCGCCCAGGCCGGCTTCCTCGAGCCGCTCGACGACCGGATCGCGGCGATCGACGGCTACGACCACGAGGACTTCAGCCAGCCGCTGCGCGACATCGCGTCGGTCGACGGCACCACCTACGCCGTGCCGTTCTACAACTACGCGCTCGCGCTCGTGTACCGCAAGGACCTCTACGAGAAGGCGGGCCTGGAGCCCCCGACCTCGCTCGAGGAGCTCAAGGCGGCGGCCGCCGAGCTCAACGAGGGCGGGCGCGCCGGCATCGCGATGCAGCCGCAGAAGGGCTACAAGATCTTCGAGGAGTGGGCGAACTACCTGTTCGCCGCCGGCGGCAAGATCCAGAACGACGACGGCTCGATCGCGCTCGACTCCCCCGAGGCTCGCGAGGCCCTGCAGGCGTACATCGACATCTACCGCGAGAGCGCCCCGAAGAACTCGCTCAACTGGGCGTTCGACGAGGCGATCCGGTCCGTGTCGGCCGACAAGGCGTCGCAGCTCATCAGCTACAACTGGACGCTGCCGACGCTCAACGCCGAGGGCGACCAGGCCGGCAACTTCGCGCTCGCCGAGGTCCCCGGCGGCAAGGCGGCGCTCGGCGCCTGGTTCTGGGGCATCCCGGCCAACTCCGCCAACAAGGACGGCGCCTGGGCGTTCGTCTCCTGGCTGACCGACAAGGCCCAGGAGAAGGAGCGCGTGATCGCGGGCGGCGCCCCGGTCCGCGACAGCGTCATGCAGGACGAGGAGGTCTGGGAGCAGGGCTTCGGCGAGGAGTACTACACGACCGTCGCCCGGATCCTCGAGGACGCCGCGCCGCTGGCCAACGGCCCGAACGCGGAGGAGATGATCAACGTCGTCGGCGAGCAGCTGAACGCGGCCGTCGCCGGCCAGACCTCGGTGGACGAGGCCATCTCGACCGCCGCGCAGCGTGCCCAGGAGACGCTCGACAAGTAGGTCGCAGCCCGCTGCGGAGCGAGGGCGCCGGCTCTCGCTCCGCCGCGTGCCGCTCGGCGTGCGCCTGATGGTGCCGCTGGGCCTGCTGCTGGGCGTCATCGTCGCCTACCCGCTGGGCTACTCGCTGTGGCTGTCGCTCACGGACCGGCGGATCGTCGGCAGCAAGGACGCGACGTTCGTCGGCCTCGACCAGTACGCGGGCCTGCTCGACAACGCCGCCTACGGGGTGGCGATGCGCAACACGATCGTCTTCGTGGTCGTCGCCGTCACGCTCGAGCTCGTCCTGGGCCTGGCGCTGGCGATGGCGCTCCAGCGCCAGCGGCGGGCCCGCGACCTCACGCGCGCGTTCCTGCTGACGCCGATGTTCGTCACGCCGATCGCGGTGGGCCTGATGTTCCGCTTCCTGCTCAACGAGCAGCTCGGCGCGATCCCCGCGATCCTCGACAACGTCGGGCTCGACATCGACTTCTTCGGGCCCACCCTGGCCCTCCCCACGATCATCGCCATCGACGTGTGGCAGTGGACGCCGTTCATGGTGCTGCTGCTGCTGGCCGGGCTGGAGTCGCTGCCGCGCCAGCCGTTCGAGGCCGCGCGCGTCGACGGCGCCTCCGCCTGGATGACGTTCCGGCGCGTCACGCTGCCGCTGCTCAAGCCCGCGATCGGCATCGCGGTGCTGCTGCGCGCCCTCGACGCCTTCAAGGTCTTCGAGTACGTGTTCGCCACGACCCGCGGCGGCCCCGGGGACGCGACCGAGACGATCCAGTATCAGATCTATCGCACGGGCTTCCAGTTCTTCCGCATCGGCGAGGCCGCCGCGATGGCCTTCGTGCTGATCGCCGTCGTGCTCGTGCTCGCCACGATCCTGTACCGGCGCTTCCTGCGCCCGGAGGCGTCGGCATGACCCCGTGGCTGCGCCGCGCCTTCCTCCTCCTGGCGGCCGTCGCCGTGGCCTTCCCCTACGCGTGGGTGGTCCTGGCGTCGCTGAAGGACCGCCAGGCCCTCAACGACCCGGCGTCGCTCGGCTTCTCCCCCACCCTCGACAACTGGCGGGAGATCGTCGACGGCGGGGTGCTCGAGAGCGCGCTGATCAGCGTGGTGGTCGGCACCGTCACCGTGGCGGTCGCGCTCGTCGCCGGGACGCTGGGCGCCTATGCGATCTCGCGCTACCGCACGGGCGGCAGCGCGACGCGCTTCGGCATCCTCATCTCGCAGCTCATGCCGCCGGCGGTCCTCGTCGTGCCGCTGTTCCTGATCGCGTTCGACCTCCACCTGCGCGACACCGTCATCGTGATCGTCGCCGCGCACCTCACGTTCGTGCTGCCGGTCGTGACGTGGTTCATGATCGGCTTCTTCGACGCGGTCCCGCGGGCCTACGAGGAGCAGGCGATGGTCGACGGCCACAGCCGCTTCTCTGCGTTCCGCACGGTGGTGCTGCCGCAGGTGCTGCCGGGGCTCGGCGCCGCCGCGATCTTCGCGTTCGTGCTCTCGTGGAACGACCTGTTCTTCGGGCTCATCCTCGCCGGGGGCAACACGCGGACGCTCCCCGTCGCGATCGCCTCGTACAACACCTTCCGCGGCGTCGAGCTCGGCGCCATGTCGGCCGCGATCCTGGTGTCCGTCGTGCCGGTGCTGATCGCGTCCTTCTACGTGCAACGGCGGCTCGTCCGCGGCATCTCCGCAGGAGGCTTGAAGTACTGATGGCCCAGATCATCCTCGAGCAGCTCGTCAAGCGCTACGGAGACGTCGAGGCGGTCCGCGCGATCGACCTCGACATCCCCGACGGCGAGGTGACCGTCCTCGTCGGCCCCTCGGGCTGCGGCAAGACCACGACCCTGCGGCTCGTCGCCGGCCTGGAGCGCGCCACCGCCGGAGCGATCCGCATCGACGGCACCGACGTCACCGCGCTCGAGCCCAAGGAGCGCGACCTCGCGATGGTCTTCCAGAACTACGCGCTCTACCCGCACCTGACCGTCCGCGAGAACATCGCGTTCGGGCTCAAGGCCCGGCGCATGCCGGCGTCGGAGATCGACCGCCGGGTCGCCGAGGCCGCCGAGCTGCTCGACGTCGGCCATCTGCTCAAGCGCAAGCCGTCGGCGCTCTCGGGCGGCCAGCAGCAGCGCGTCGCGATCGGCCGGGCCATCGTGCGCGAGCCGTCCGCGTTCCTGTTCGACGAGCCGCTGTCGAACCTCGACGCGAAGCTGCGGGTGGAGATGCGCACCGAGATCCTGCGCATCCAGCGGGAGCTGCGCGGGACCATCGTCCACGTCACGCACGACCAGGAGGAGGCGATGACGCTCGCCCACCGGGTCGTGGTGATGAACGAGGGGCGCATCGAGCAGATCGGCACGCCCGCCGAGGTCTACCGGACGCCCGCGACCGAGTTCGTCGCCCGGTTCATCGGCTCGCCGGAGATGAACGTGCTCGACGCGCGGGACGCGGTCGCGGCCCTCGGCCTCGAGAGCCCGGGTGCGGCGCGCGTCGGCGTGCGCCCCGAGGACGTCGAGCCGGCGCCGGCGTCCGCCGGCGACGACCAGGCGGCCCGCTTCACGGCCCGGGTGGAGGTCGTCGAGCTCCTCGGCGCGCAGGCGATCGTCACGCTGCGCGCCGGCACCGGGCAGCGCCTCAGCGCCCTGGTGGCGTCCCGCCTGCTCGACGGCCTGGAGGAGGGCGCCGAGGCGACCTTCGTGGTCCGCCGCGGCGCGGTGCACCGCTTCGACGAGTCCGGCCGGCGGATGCCGGCCCCGGCGCCGATCGCCTGAGCGCCACGGCGCCGTCAGCGGCGCAGGTGCGCGCGCTCCCCGTCGGCGCCGAAGAAGCCGATGAGCTCCACCGGGCCGTCGATCGCGCCGAACCAGTGCGGCGTCCAGGTCGAGAACTCGGCCGCCTCGCCGGGCTCGATCACGAACTCCTCCGGGCCGAGGATCAGCCGCAGCCGGCCCTCCACGACGTAGAGCCAGTCGTGGCCGGCGTGGACGGGCAGCGGGTCGGGCGGGGTCGTGCGCTTCGCGCTGACGACGATCCGGTAGGCGTTCAGGCCGCCGTGGCCGACGTCGCGGCTCAGCGGCCACATCACCATCCCGTCGAACTCGCGCCGGCGGCCGCGCACGCGCGGGTCGCGCGGGCGGTGCGTGCCCATCAGCTCGTCGACGGTGACGCCCAGCGCCCCGGCCAGCGCCGGCAGGTGGTCGAGCGCGAGCCGGCGCTTGCCCGACTCCAGGCGGCTCAGCGTCGACACGTCGATGCTCGCCCGCTCGGCGACCTGCTGCAGCGTCAGCCCGCGCTCGGCGCGCAGCTCCCGCAGGCGCCGGCGCACGCGGACGTCGACGGCCTCCTCCTCGCGCGGCGTCATGCCGGCGGCAGCCCCCTCGCGCGGCGGCCCATCCCCCGCCACGGGTCGCCCTCGGACGCGAGCCGGGACGCGGCGTCGGCGACCGTCCAGCGGTCGGGGCGGAGCGTGCGGTCCTCGAGCTCGTCCCAGTGGATCGGCATCGCCACCGGCGCGGCGGGCCGGGCGCGGACCGCGTACGGCGCGACGCCGTGCTGGGCGTAGTTGATGCGGTTGACGTCGACGTAGATGCGCGCGCCGCGGTCGGCGCGCTTCCACTCGAGCGTCAGGTGGTCGGGGTCGTCGGCCACCATCGCCTCGGCCAGCGCGCGGGCGTAGCCGTGCACGGTGGGGAAGTCGGGCCCGCGCCGCAGCGGGCAGACGACGTGCACGCCGCGCGAGCCGGTGACCATCGCGTACGTCGCCAGCCCCGCGTCACGCAGCCGCGCGCCGGCGTCCAGCGCCGCCGCGCGCACGTCGGCGAACGTCGCGCCCGGCGACGGGTCGAAGTCGACGATCAGGCGGTCGGGCTGCTGAGGCCGGTCGGCGCGCGACAGCCACGTGTGCAGCGTGACGACGTTCTGGGCGGCCAGGTACACGAGCGTCGCGGCGTCGCGCGCGACCACCTGCGTCAGCGTCCCGCCGCGCTTGCCGACGGTCACGCGGCCGACCCAGTCGGGGAAGTGGTCCGGGATCGACTTCATGAAGTAGCCGCCGGCCTCCACCCCGCGCGGGAACGCCTGCAGCGCCAGCGGCCGGTCGCGCAGGTGCGGCAGCATCGCCGGCGCGACGGCCTCGTAGTGGCGGGCGAGGTCCAGCTTCGTGACCCCGGCCTCGGGAAACAGGACCTTGTCGGGGTGCGTCACCTCGACGCGGCGGCGCCCCACGCGCAGGGTCTGCGCGCTCATGCCGGGATCGCCACCTCGCGCACGACGTCGCGCGCCGGCTTGTCCTCGCGCAGCCCCAGGAAGCGCGGGTGGCGCAGGCGCCCGTCGCGCGTCCACTCGGTGAAGCCGACCTGGGCCACGAGCTGCGGCTCCACCCACGTCGCGCCGCGCTCGCGGATCGCGTCGGCGTCGGCGAACGGCGGCGTGTCGCGGCGCAGCGGCGCCATCCGGGCGGCGAGGTCGCGCAGCGTGGCGCGGTCGAAGCCGGTGCCGACCTTGCCCGCGTAGCGCAGCGCGCCGTCCGCGTCGTAGACGCCGAGCAGCAGCGCGCCGAGCTCCTCGCGCGAGCCCTTCGGCGGCGTCCAGCCGCCGATGACCAGCTCCTGGCTGCGGTCGGCCTTGATCTTCAGCCAGTCGCGCGAGCGCCGCGCCCGGTACGGGCTGGCCGCGCGCTTGGCGACGATGCCCTCCCAGCCCAGCCGGCGCGCGTGCTCGAACAGCTCGATCCCGGTCCCGTTGCGGTGCGGGGTCCAGCGCAGCGCGCCGCCGAGGTCGATCGCGGCCCGCAGCAGCCGCTTGCGGTCCAGCAGGGGCAGGTCGCGGACGTCCATGCCCTCGACCCACAGCAGGTCGAACGCGTACAGGTACACCTTCACCGCGCGTCGGCCCCGCTGGGCGAGCCGCTCGAAGCTGGTGCGCGAGCCCGCGAACGCGACGATCTCGCCGTCCACGGCGAAGCGCTCGCACGGCTGGGCGTCCAGCGCGGCGGCGACCTCCGGGAAGCGGCCGTTCAGCGACAGGTCGTTGCGCGACAGCATCCGCACCGGCCCGCCGTCGCGCACCGCGATGCAGCGGATGCCGTCGAGCTTGCGCTCGAAGACCCAGTCGGGGTCGTCGAACGGCTCGCCGACCAGCACCGCCTTCATCGCGTCGGAGCCGGTGGGCGGCGGCCCCTCGCGGACCGCCGCGCGCTGCTCCGCGGTGAGCGCGTCCAGGACGCTCACCGCGGACCGCCCGGGGTCAGGCGGAGACGAGCGCCTCCTCGTCGGTGTAGATCTCGCCGCGCTGCGCCTTCTCGACCAGCGACGCCGGCGGCTCGAAGCGCTCGCCGTACCGCGCCGCCAGCTCGCGGGCGCGGTCGACGAACCCCTGCGGGCCGGGATGGGTGGGATGTGGATAGCCGTTGATGTACTGCAGCACGCCCCCGGTCCAGCCCGGGAAGCCGATCCCCATGATCGAGCCGATGTTCGCGTCGGCGACCGACTCGATCACCCCCTCGTCCAGGCACTTGACCGACTCTATGGCCTCGATGAACAGCATGCGCTCCTCGAGGTCCTTCAGCGAGATCGACGCCGGGTCCTCGACCCACGGGAACGCGTCGCGCAGGCCGGGCCACAGCCGGGTCCGCTTGCCGTCCTCGTACTCGTAGAAGCCGCGGCCCTCGAGCCGGCCGGGCCGGTCGAACTCGTCGAGCATGCGGTCGATGACCTGCTCGGCGGGATGCTCGTCCCAGCCGGAGCCGGTCGCCCCCGCGGCCTTGGCGGCGTCGCGGATCTTGCGCATGAGCTTCATGTTCAGCTCGTCGCTGAGCTGCAGGACGGGCGCCGGGTAGCCGGCCTGCGAGGACGCCTGCTCGATCGTCGGGGCCGGGACGCCCTCGGTGAGCATCGCGATGCCCTCGTTGATGAACGTCCCGATCACGCGCGAGGTGAAGAAGCCGCGCGAGTCGTTGACGACGATCGGCGTCTTGCGGATCTGCTTGGCCACGTCGAGCGCCCGGTAGAGCGTCTCGGCGCTGGTCTTCTCGCCCTTGATGATCTCCAGCAGCGGCATCTTGTCCACGGGGCTGAAGAAGTGCAGGCCGATGAAGCGCGTCGCGTCGGAGACGTTCTCGGCCAGCTCGGTGATCGGCAGCGTCGACGTGTTGGAGCCCAGCAGCGCGTCGGGCGCCAGGTGCGGCTCGATCTCGGCGAACACCTGCGCCTTGACCTTCGGGTCCTCGAACACGGCCTCGATGACGAGGTCGGCGCCGGCCGCGTCGGCCGGGTCGGCGGTCGGGGTGATCCGCGCCAGCAGCGCGTCGCCCTTCTCCTGGGTGGTCTTGCCGCGCTCGACGCCCTTGGCCACGAGCTTCTCGCTGTAGCCCTTGCCGCGCTGGGCGGCCTCGAGCGACACGTCCTTGAGCACGACCTCGATGCCGGCCTTCGCGCACACGTACGCGATCGCGGCGCCCATCATGCCGGCGCCGAGGACCACGACCTTCGTGGCCTGGAACGGCGCGATGCCCTCGGGGCGGTCGCGGTCGCCGTTGACGCGCTGCAGGTCGAAGAAGAACGCCTGGATCATGTTCTTCGAGATCTGCCCGCAGACGAGGTCGACGAAGTAGCGGCCCTCGATCTCGAACGCGGTGTCGACGTCGACCTGCGCGCCCTCGACGGCGGCGGCCATGATGTGGTGCGGGGCCGGGTAGTTGGCGCCCTTGAGCTGCTTGCGCAGGTTGGCCGGGAACGCGGGCAGGTTGGCCGCGAGCTTCGGCGACGACGGCGTGCCGCCCGGGATCTTGTAGCCCTTCTGGTCCCACGGCTGGCCGGCGAAGTCCTCGCCCTGGGCGGCGATCCACGTCTTGGCCGCGGGGATCAGGTCCTCGCGGGAGGCGACGAGCTCGTCGACGAAGCCGAGCTCCTTGGCCTTGGCCGGCCGGTGGCGCTGGCCCTGCAGCAGCCACTGCATGAGTGCGTCGACGATCCCGACCATGCGCACGGAGCGCACGACGCCGCCGGCGCCCGGCAGCAGGCCGAGCTGGACCTCGGGGAAGCCGAGCTGGATCTTGGGGTCGTCGACGCAGACGCGGTGGTGGCAGGCGAGCGTGATCTCCAGCCCGCCGCCGAGCGCGGTGCCGTTGATCGCGGCGACGACGGGCTTGCCGAGCGTCTCCAGCCGGCGGAGCTGCGCCTTGCCGTGGCGAACCCACTGGGCGACCTCGTCGGCCTTGTCGGGGGTGGCCTTGCGCAGGTCGCGCAGGTCGCCGCCGGCGAAGAACGTCTTCTTGGCCGAGGTGACGATCACGCCGGTGATCGAGTCCCTCTCGGCCTCGAGCCGCTCCAGCACCGCGTCGAGCGAGGCGCTGTAGTCGGCGTTCATCGTGTTGGCGCCCTGGTTGGGGTCGTCCAGCGTGAGGACGACGACGCCGTCGGCGTCCTGCTCCCAGCGGATGGTGTTCGTGAAGTCGGTCATCGGATGGCCTCCACCACGGTCGCGATGCCCATGCCGCCGCCGACGCAGAGCGTCGCGAGGCCGTACCGGCCGCCGGTGCGGTGCAGCTCGTCGACCAGCGTGCCGAGGATCATCGCCCCGGTGGCGCCGAGCGGATGACCCATCGCGATCGCGCCGCCGTTGACGTTGACCTTCTCCATGTCGAGGCCCATGTCCTTGACGAACCGCAGCACGACCGCCGCGAACGCCTCGTTGATCTCGACGAGGTCGAGGTCGTCGACGGTGAGGCCGGCCTTGGCGAGCGCCTTGCGGCTGGCCGGCGCGGGGCCGGTCAGCATGATCGTCGGGTCGGCGCCGCTGAGCGCGGTGGCGAGGATGCGCGCGCGGGGCGTCAGCCCCATCTCCTCGCCGGTCTTCTCGTTGCCGATCGCGACGAGGGCGGCGCCGTCGACGATGCCCGACGAGTTGCCCGGCGTGTGGACGTGGTTGATCTTCTCGACCCAGTGGTACTTCTGCAGCGCGACCGCGTCGAAGCCGCCCATCTCGCCCATCACCTCGAACGACGGCTTCAGGTTGGCGAGCGTCTCGAGCGTCGTGCCGGGCCGGATGTGCTCGTCGCGGTCGAGGACGACCTGGTCGTTGATGTCCTTGACCGGGACGATCGAGTTGTCGAAGCGGCCCTCGTCGC
>DATMSA010000166.1:0-11175 GCA_035565675.1 Capillimicrobium sp.
TGGCGAGCTCGCGCGGGATCGTCGCCTGCTCGAACCAGTCGCCGACGTTCGGGACCACCCGGTCGGCGACGAACGCGCGCACGGTGTCGCGGATGGCGCGCTCCTCGTCGGAGAGCGACGCGTCGAGATCGAGGAAGTCGGTGGGACGGACGGCGGAGGCGGACACGGAGCAGACCCTTTTTCGATTTTCGATTATCGTTGCAGACGGTGCCCCCGCTGGACAACCTCCTCGTCCTCGACTTCTCCCGCGTCCTCGCCGGACCGCTGTCCACGATGCTGCTCGCCGACTTCGGCGCGACCGTCGTCAAGGTCGAGCGCCCGGGCACCGGCGACGACACCCGCGCCTGGGGCCCGCCCTACGCGCCCGACGGCACGGCGACCTACTTCCTGTCGGTCAACCGCAACAAGCACAGCGTCGTCGCCGACCTCCAGGACGAGGCCGACCTCGACGCCGTCCGCGCCCTCGCGCGCCGCGCCGACGTCGTCGTCGAGAACTTCCGTCCCGGCGTGATGGCGCGCCTCGGGCTCGACCACGCCGCGCTCGCCGCCGAGAACCCGCGGCTGATCACCTGCTCGATCAGCGCGTTCGGCACCGGCGAGGGCGCGACGATGCCCGGCTACGACCTGCTCGTGCAGGCGGTCGGCGGCCTGATGAGCATCACCGGCCCCGCCGACGGCGAGCCGCAGAAGGTCGGCGTCGCGCTCGTCGACGTCGTCGCGGGGCTGTTCGCCACCGTCGGGATCCTCACCGCGCTGCGCCACCGCGACGCCACCGGCGAGGGCCAGCACGTCGAGGTCGACCTGCTCAGCGCGCTGCTGGCCGCGCTCGTCAACCAGGCGTCGGCCGCCACCGCGGGCGGGGTCGTCGCCACGCGGATGGGCAACGCGCACCCGAGCATCGCGCCCTACGAGCTGCTGCGCGCGGACGGCGGCGAGCTCGTCCTCGCCGTCGGCAACGACCGCCAGTTCGCCGCCCTCTGCGACGTGCTCGACCTGCCCGGCCTGGCCACCGACCCCGACTTCGCCACCAACGCCGCGCGCGTCGCCAACCGCGACCGCCTGCGCGCGCTGCTGGAGGAGCGCCTCGCCCGCCGCACGCCGGGCGAGTGGGTGCCCGACCTGCTGGCCGCGCGCGTCCCCGCCGGCGAGGTCCACGACATCGCCGGCGCGCTGGAGCTCGCGACGCGGCTCGGGCTGGAGCCGATCGTCGAGCTGCCGGGCGCCGACGGCGCGGCCGTGCCGCTCGTCCGCAACCCGATCCGCCTGTCGCGCACCCCCGCGCGCTACGCGAGTGCGCCCCCGCCGCTGGGCCCGCCGATCGGGCAGGCCGGCGACGTCACTTCAGCAGGCGCGACAGGCGACGGTCCTTGAGGACCTTCCCGCCGGTCTGCTCGGCGGGGCAGTAGCACATGACGTAGTCCTCGTAGTGGACGGCCTCGATCGTCGTCCCGCAGCGCGGGCACGGCTCGCCCTGGTGGCGATGGACGAGGAGCGGCAGCGGCAGCTTGTCGGGGATCGGGATGTGCACGACCTCCTCGTAGTGCTCGATCGCCGCCTCGAGCGTCTCGACGATCGCGGCCCGCAGCGCCTGGGCCTCGTCGTCGCCGAGGTCGTCGCCGCGCTTGAACGGCGACAGGCGCGCCCGCCACAGGATCTCGTCGACCCACGAGCGGCCGATCCCCGCGATGACGCGCTGGTCGCGCAGCAGCGTGTGCAGCGGCCGCGGCGCGGACAGCAGCTCGCGCAGGTCCTCCGGCGGCTCCGGCCACGCCTCCGGGCCGAGCGTGGCGATCGCGTCGTCGGCCTCCAGGTCGCCGTCGCGCAGCACCTTCACCCACGCGGCCTGCCTGGTCCCGAACTCGCGCAGGCGCAGCTCGCGCCCGTCGTCGATGCGCACCAGCAGCCGCGACGTGCGGTCGCGCAGCGAGGCGCGCTTGTCGTAGAGCTGCAGGCGCCCGGCCGACATCAGGTGGATGAGGACGTGCAGGTCGCCCTCGACGTCGACGACGAGGTGCTTGCCGATGCGGCGCACGCCCTCGAGCGCCCGGCCGTCGAGCGCGTTCAGCGGAGGGTCGAACGTCTTCAGGGCGTTCAGCCCGGGGGCCATGGTCGACTCGACGACGGCGCCGCGCAGGGCCGCGTCCAGCCGCCGCGCGGTGATCTCGACCTCGGGCAGCTCGGGCATGGACAGCGAGAGTACCCCGAGCGCTCAGCGCGCCGGGCGCGGCAGGCGCAGCGCGACGAGCTGGCGGTTGATCCGCTGCCCGCCCCCGGCCCGCGTCGTGCGCACGGTCACGAGCGCCCGCGTGCGGCGCACGCCGCGCCGCTGGGCCGCGGCCAGCCACGCGCGCGGCACCGTGAACCGGATGCGGCGCGCCGCCCCGTCGGGGATGTCGACCCCGGCGAAGCGGGCGAGCACCACGCGCGGCCCCCGCGCCGAGGGCGGCGTCGCGCCGGGCGCCCGGCGGGCGCGCAGCGCGCCGGCCACCGTGCAGTCGCGGCCCCGCGGGCAGCGGACGGTGAGCACGCCGCGCCCGCGGCGCGAGAGCGTCACCGGCGCGACCACGCTGGCGCCGCGCACGCGGTCGCCCCCACCGCCGGGGCCCGCGGACCCGTCGTCGCCGCCGGAGCCGCCGTCGCCGCCGGCGGGGTTCGGCGTGCCGGTCGGCGGCACCGACGGAGCCGGGGCCGGAGCCGGCCCGGGCGCGCTGCGCACGCCGAACGGCTCGTCGTCGATCGAGGGCAGGAACGTGGCGAACCCGCTGAAGCTCGCGCGCGCGAAGTGGACGCCGGGATCGCCGGGCGCCCGCGTGGCGCAGGTTGCGGTCCCGTCGGCGCGCAGCGGCACGTCCTGGCAGCCGGCGACCGGCTCGAAGCCGTCGAGCACGAAGTCGACGGTCCCGCCGCCCGGGTTCGGCGCCACCGACGCCGTCCACGTCATCGCCCCGCCGGCGACGACCGGGTCCGGCGTGGCCTGGATCGTCGTGACGGTCAGCGTCCCGGTGCCGGTCCCCGTGAGAGCCGCGGTGTGCGGGCTGCCGGGCGCGTTGTCGGTGATCTGCAGCGTGGCGGTCTTCACGCCCGGCGACGTCGGCGTGAACGACACGTTCAGCAGGCAGAAGTCGCCCGGCAGGATCTGGGGCTGGCAGCCGGCCGGGTCCGACCAGAAGTCGCCGGCGTCGGGGCCCGTGATCGCGATCGCGCTGACCTCGAGCGGGGTCGTCCCGTCGTTGACGATCTGGAAGAGCCAGAACCAGGTCTCGCCGACCTGCCACGCGCCGAAGTCGTGCTGGAGCGGCTCGATGTCGGCGGTGGGCGTGGCGGCGGCGGGCGCCGCGGGAAGGGCGACCAGGGCGGCGAGCGCGGCGAGCGCGAGGCGCCGGAGCGGGCGGAGTCGGGGCATCGGGCGCAGATCAGATCACAGCGCCGCCGCCCGCGGCAACGGCGCCCGACGTGCACCGGGGCGGGGCGGCGGGTACGGTGGCCAGATGACCCGGCGACTGGCGGTGATCGGCGGCGACGCCGCGGGCATGAGCGCCGCCGCGACCGCGCGACGCCGCGACCGCGACCTCGACATCGTCGCGTTCGAGCGCGGGGGCCACACGTCCTACAGCGCCTGCGGGATCCCGTACTTCGTCGCCGGCCTCGTCGACGAGGTGGGCGACCTCGTCGCGCGCTCGCCCGTCGAGCACCGCGCCCGCGGGATCGACGTGCGGATCCGCCACGAGGTGGTGGCGATCGACCTCGCCGCCCGGGAGCTGACCGTCCGCGACCTCAACGCCCGGCGCGAGCTCCGCGAGCCGTTCGACGAGGTCCTGGTCGCCACGGGCGCGGCCGCGACGCCGCCGCCGGTGCCGGGCGTGGAGGCGACCGAGGCGGCGCGCACGATCGACGCCGGCGAGCGCCTGCGCGACCAGGTGCTGCGCGGCGGCGACGACGCGGTGGTGGTCGGCGGCGGCTACATCGGCCTGGAGATGGCCGAGGCGCTCGTGATGCGCGGGCTGCGGGTGACGCTGCTCGACCGCGCCCCGCAGCTCATGACGACGCTCGACCCCGACATCGCCGCGCTCGTCCAGGACGCCGCCGAGGGCAAGGGCATCCGGGTGCTGCTGAGCGTCGACGTCGAGGAGATCCTGCTCGACGACGGCGGCCGCCCGCGCGGGGTGCGCACCTCCGACGGCGACCTGCCGGCCGCGCACGTCGTCGTCGCGACCGGGGTGCGCCCCGAGGTGCGGATCGCCCGGGAGGCGGGCCTGACCATCGGCGAGTCCGGCGCGCTGGCCGTCGACGACCACCAGCGCTGTCCCGGCCACGACGGCGTGTGGGCCGCCGGCGACTGCGTCGAGTCCCACCACCGGCTGCTGGACCGGCCGGTGAACGTGCAGCTCGGCACGCACGCCAACAAGCAGGGCCGGATCGCCGGCACGAACATCACCGGCGGCGACCTCGCGTTCCCCGGCGTGCTGGGCACCGCGATCTCGCGCATCTGCTCGCGCGAGATCGCACGCACCGGCCTCAACGAGCGCGAGGCCGCCGACGCCGGCCTCGACGTCCTCGCCACGACCGTGGAGACCGACACCCGCGCGGGCTACTTCCCCGGCTCGGCGCCGATGTGGGTCAAGCTCGTCGCGGCCCGCGACGACCACCGCCTGCTCGGCGCCCAGATCGTCGGCGCCCCGACCGCCGGCAAGCGCATCGACACGTTCGCGACCGCGATCTGGACCGGGCTCACCGTCGACGAGCTGCAGTGGGTGGACCTGTCCTACGCGCCGCCGATGTCGGGCGTCCTGGACCCGGTGCTCGTCGCCGCGCGGGCGAGCGCGAGCGCGCTGGCGCGCGCGGCGTAGGCGCCGGGCTCAGGCGCCGGCCAGCAGCGCCAGCTCGCGCGGCTGCAGCAGCGTCATCAGCTCGCCCCGGCTGCCGCGCATGCGGATCCCGGCGATCGCGCCCTTGCGCAGCTCGACCCGCGCGCCGGTGAGGTCGTGGACGACCTGCTCGAAGTCGGGGTTGTGGCCGACCAGGAGCGTGCGCCGGTCGCCGTCGACGGCCACGAGCTCGAGCGCCTCGTCGCTCGTGAACCCCCCGGCCAGCGGCCGGTGCTCGACCGGCTCGACACCGAGCGCCTCGCAGGCGAGGACCGCGGTGTCCCAGGCGCGCACCTTCGGGCTGGCGAACACGACGTGGATCGGCAGCTCCAGCGCCGCCAGCGCCCGGCCGGCGGCGCGCGACTGCTCCTCGCCGCGCGGCGTCAGGCGGCGGTCGGCGTCGTCGTCGCGCGCGTCGTGGGGCTCCGCCTCGCCGTGACGGAGCAGCCAGAGCTGCCGGGCCATGGGCGCGAGGCTACCCGCCCGGCCCGGCGACCGGTGCTCAGGGCTTGGGGTAGGCGCGGATCGGCGGGCCGTTGTGCGTGCGGCCGTCGGGCGCCGTCCACACGACCCGCCACGTGCGGCCCGCGCGGTTGCGCCCGGTGGAGCGGAAGTAGCCGAGCTCGTCGGTCTGCAGTGTCTTGAGCGTGCGCCACGAGCGCTTGCCGTCGCGCTGCTGCAGCGTCACCTCGGTGGGCCCGGTGGCCGGGCGGACCTTGCCCCAGAAGCGCACGCCGGTGCGCCCGGACTCCTGCACGACGAGCGGAAGGCGGAACCCGGCGTACGCCGGCTTGCGCTTGCCGTTGGCGCGCTCGAGACCGGACTCGAAGCCGGGGAACGCGCTGTCGGCCAGCGCGCCGCTGCCGCCCTTGGTGTCCTTCGGATCGTCGCGCAGCAGGTACTGGGAGAACGACGCCACGCGCGGGTTCTCGTAGGCGAGCTTCTCGCTGATCGCGTAGTACTCGGGCTGCTTGCGCAGCGGCACGCCGAGCAGCCGGTCGGGGTAGGACTGCACGCCGAACTCGTCGAGGTAGATCGGCAGGCCGTCGTCGACGACGCCGGCGCGCGCGGCGAGCTGCAGCGCCCGGTTGAGCCGGCCGACGACGCCCATCGTCACGTCGTCGGGGTTCTCGGGCACGAAGAACGGACCCTGGCGCGTCGAGTAGGAGTGGTGGGCGTAGCCGTCGGCGGGCAGGTTCGTGCAGCGGCCCTTGCGCCGGTAGCTGCGATCGAGGCACAGCGACTGGCGCAGGAACGCCAGCGGCGCGACGACCTTGCCGGTGCCGCGCGGCGCGGTCTCCCCCATCAGCAGCGGGTCGCGCCCGTTGCCGGTCGCGCGCAGCGCCTTCCAGGCGGCGAGGAACAGCTTGCGGTAGATGCGCCCCGACGCCGGCCGCTTCTTCTTGTCGTACTGCGGCATCAGGAAGTCGGGGTGGTTGGGCTCGTTCCACACCGACCAGATCGACACCTGGTCGGCGTAGTGGCGGCCGACCGCGGTCATGAACGCCTCGAACTCCTTCGGGCGCGGCTTGGTGACGTGGTCGCGGCGCGACTTCGTGGCCCAGCGCGGGACCGGGCCGGAAACGGTCAGCAGCACCTCCCAGCCGCGCTCCTTGGCCGCCGCCAGCAGCGCGTCGTACTCGCCCCACGCGTACACCGAGGGGTCGGTGAGGTCGACGGACGGCTTCGTGCGCGCGTTCGGGGACGGCGCCACGTTGTTCCACGTGAGGATCACGCGCAGGCGGTCCACGCCCAGCTCCCCGATCTTGTCCATGGCGCCGGGACGGGTCGCCGGATCGAGGAGGTCGCGCGGGGCCTCGAACGTCATGAACTGGTCGCGGGCGGCGTCGGCGGCGGGGGCGGCCAGCGCGACGAGCGCGAGCGCCAGCGCGGCGACGCGGAGCGTCGGGCGGAGCATCTCGGTGTAGAACGCCGCGAGGGGCCCGAGGTTGCGCAGGGCGCGGTAGCGTCCCGGCCGATGAGCCACGGGTCAGCGGTCGACGACGTCGTGCGCACGCACGCGGAGGCGGAGCGCAACGAGCGCGAGCCGCTCGTCGTCCTCGAGCCCCTGCGCGCGTTCCTCGACGAGCGCGGCATCGGGGCGGGCGACGTGGCGGTGCAGCCGATCGGCGAGGGCCATTCGAACGTGACGTACCTCGTGCGTCGCGAGGACGGGACCGAGGCGGTGCTGCGCCGCCCGCCGCGCGGGCCCCTGCCGCCCAGCGCCCACGACGTCATCCGCGAGGCGCGCCTGCTCGGCGCGCTGGGGCCGACGCCGGCGCGCGTCCCGGCGGTCCGCGCGGTGTGCGAGGACGCGGCCGTGATCGGGGCGCCGTTCTACGTGATGGAGAAGGTCGAGGGCCACGTCGTCACCGACACGCTGCCCGAGGCGCTCGACACGCCGCACGAGCGCCGCCGCATCGCCGAGGAGCTGATCGACGCGCTCGTCGAGGTCCACGCGGTGGACTGGGAGGCGGCCGGCCTGACGGGGTTCGGCAAGCCGACCGGCTACCTCGAGCGCCAGCTCCGCCGCTTCTCCGGGCTGTGGGAGCACAACCGCACCCGCGAGCTGCCGGAGGTCGAGCGCGTCGGCCGCTGGCTGGCCGACCACCTGCCCGAGTCGCCGCCGGCGACGGTCGTGCACGGCGACTACCGGCTCGGCAACGTGATGGTGGCCCACGACGCGCCCGCCCGCGTGGTGGCGATCTTCGACTGGGAGATGGCCACGATCGGCGACCCGCTGGCCGACCTCGGCTACCTGACGACGATGTGGATCGAGCCCGACGACCCGCCGATGCGCTTCGAGCTGTCGGCGGTCACGCGCCGCGAGGGGTTCCCGACCCGCGCGGAGCTGGTCGCCCGCTACGAGGAGCGCTCGGGCCGCGCGATGACCGACATCCGCTGGTACCAGACCCTGGCGATCTGGAAGGCGGTCGTGTTCATGGAGGGCAACTACCGCCGCGCGGTGTCGGGCACCACCGACGACCCGTACCTGAAGGCGTTCGGCGACGGGGTGGTCGAGCTGGCGCAGCGCGCCGAGGCGGTCGCGCGTGGCGGCTAGGGACGGGCTCCTGGTCGACTTCGGCGGCGTCCTGACCACGAGCGTGTTCGAGTCGTTCGCGGCGTTCTGCCGCGCCGAGGGGCTCGACGCCGGCACGCTGCGCGACGCGTTCCGCGCCGACCCGGCCGCGCGGCGGCTGCTGGAGGACCTCGAGACCGGGCGCATGGCGCCGGACGCGTTCTCGGTCGCGCTGGGCCGGCGGCTCGGCCTGGACGACCACGCCGACCTCCCGCGGCGCCTGTTCGCGGGGATCCGCCCCGACGAGGCGATGATCGAGGCGGTCCGCCGCTTCCGCGCCGCCGGCGTGCGCACCGGGCTGGTCTCGAACTCCTGGGGCGACGCGGCCGCCTACGACCGCGCCCTGCTGGGCGAGCTGTTCGACGCGCTGGTGATCTCCAGCGAGGTCGGGCTGCGCAAGCCCGACCCGGCGATCTACGAGCTGGGCGCGCGGCGCATCGGCGTGCCGCCCGAGCGGTGCGTGTTCGTCGACGACCTCGGCGGCAACCTCAAGCCGGCCGGCGCGCTGGGCATGGCGACGGTGCGCCACGTGTCCGCCGACGAGACGATCGCGCGGCTCGAGGCGCTGCTCGGCGCCGGGCGCTAGATCATCCGCCGCTGCGCCGCCCAGCGCGTGAGCTCGTGGCGGTTGGTGAGCTGCAGCTTGCGCAGCACGTTGGAGACGTGCGTCTCGACGGTCTTGACCGACAGGTGCAGGCGGCCGGCGATCTCCTTGTACGTGTAGCCGCGCGCGATCAGCAGCAGCACGTCCTGCTCGCGGGCGGTGAGCTGGTCGAGCTCGGGGTCGGCGGCCTGCGCCGCGGGCCCGCCGCCGCTGAACGCGTCGAGCACGAACCCGGCCAGCCACGGCGAGAAGACGGCGTCGCCGTCGGCGACGCGGTGGATCGCGTCGACGAGGTCGGCGGGCGAGATCGACTTCGTGACGTACCCGCGCGCGCCGGCGCGGATCGTGGCGATGACGTCCTCGGGCGCGTCGGAGACCGACAGGGCCAGGAAGCGCACGCCGGGTCGCTCGGCGTGGACGGGCGCGATCACCGCGTGGCCGCCGCCGTCGGGCAGGTGCACGTCGAGCAGCACCACGTCGGGGTCCTCGGCGCGGATGAGCGGCACGGCGGCCTCGATGGTCCCGGCCTCGCCGACGACCTGCACCGTCGGGCCGAGCCCGGCGCGCAGCCCGGCCCGGAAGATCTCGTGGTCGTCGACGATCACGACGCGGCGCAGCGGCACGTTCATGGCCCGTCATCCTCCCGCGCCGCGCCCGCGCGCGGCAGCACGAGCTCGACCTCGGTGCCCTCGCCGGGCGCGGTGACGATCGTGGCGCGGCCGCCGGCCCGCGCCATCCGCCCGACGATCGAGTCGCGCACGCCGTGGCGGTCCGCGGCGACGCGCTCCAGGTCGAAGCCGGCGCCGCGGTCGCGCACGAACACCGACGCCTCGTCGTCGCCCACGCGCGCGAGGACGGAGATGCGGTCGACCCCGGCGTGGCGGCCGGCGTTCGTCATCGCCTCGCGCGCGGCCGCCGCCAGCTCGGCCAGGCCGTCGTCGAGCGGGCCGTCGCTGGGCTGCACGAGGTCGACGGCGACGCCGTAGTGCTCCTCCACGTCGGCCGCCGCCGCGCGCAGCGCGCTGGCCAGCGTGGCGGCGTCGCCGCCGCCCGCGGCCTCGCCCCCGTACAGCCACGCGCGCAGCTCGCGCTCCTGGCGGCGGGCGAGCGACTGCGCGCGCCGCGGGTCGTCGACGCGCTGGATGAGCGCCAGCGTCTGCAGCACCGAGTCGTGCAGGCGCGCGGCGACGTGCGCGCGCTCCTCGCTGCGGATGCGCTCGCGCCGCTCGGCCTCGGCCTCGGCGCGGGCGCGCGCCAGCCGCGGCCCGAGCAGCAGGCCCAGCCCGCCGGCCACGACCGCCCCGGCCACGATGGCCGACGACAGCTCGGCGACGTCGCTGCCGGCGGACAGGAACAGGTAGGCGCCGCCGGCCAGGAGCGCCAGGCCGCCGCCGTAGCGCGCCAGCTCGCGCAGCTGCGGGCGCTCCTCGGCGCCGCCGGCGATCACCTGGCGCCACACGAGCGCGACGCCGCCCGCGAGCAGCGCGGTCGGCAGGAGCACGCGCGGCGGGACGAGCAGGCCGCGCACGGCCAGCCCGCTGGTCGCCGCGCCGAGCAGGATCGCCACGCCCAGCGCCGTCGCGCGCCGGCCGGGCCACGGCCGCCGCGGGCCCGGCTCGGCGGGCAGGAGCAGCGCGAGCGCGCCGTAGGCGACCAGGCCCAGCCCGCCGACGAGCACCAGGCCGGCGAACGCCAGGCGCACGAGCGTCGCGTCGACGCGGTATCCCCGCGCCACGCCGCCGCACACGCCCAGGAACAGGCGGTCGGCGGCGCTGCGCTGCAGGGCGGGCAGGTTCACCGCGGCCGCGTGCGGGCGACGATCACCAGGCCGGCGACCCCGAACGCGGCGACCGGCAGCGCGCCCGGCTCCATCGGCGCCGCGCCGGTGGCGTCGACGAGCGCGAGCGCCGCGAGCCCGGCGACGGCGACGCCGGCGAGCCGGTCACGCATCGCGGATCACGTCGACGTCGCCGACGTCGACCTCGGCGTCGATCGCGAGCACCGGCGGCTCGCCCTCGCCCTTCGGCGGCCGCCGGGTGGGCTCCAGGTCCCCGCTGACGCCCGACTCGCCCACCGAGTCGACGCGCACCTCCGGGTCGACCCGGATCTGGATCTCGCCGAACCCGAGCCGCGCGACGAGCGGGGTGACGCCGTCGGGGAGCTCGACGCCGCGCAGGTCGATCTCCAGCAGCCCCATGCCGAGACGGTACTCGGGGGCGATCGCCGCGGCGCTCCGCGGGCGGTGCACCTCGTGGCCGACGCCGTCGTCGAGCTCGTCCTCGATCGCCACGACGCCGCCGGCGCCCAGCGCCAGCAGGATGCCGACGGCGAGCGTCGCGCCGGTGCCGCGGCGCCCGCCGGCGACCGCGGCGGTGACGCCGCACGCCAGCGCCGCCACGCCGAGCGCGATCGCGACCGCCTCGGCCGACCAGTCGACCAGGCCGGAGGCGCCGAGGACGATCCCGACGGCGCCGAGACCGAGCAGCACGCCGGCCGCGATCGGGAAGATCGAGGGGCCGCGCGGCGGCGGAGGGGGCGGCGCGGGCGGGCGCATCTCGACCGTCGGCGGCGTGGAGCCGGACGGCGGCGGCGGCGCGGCGGGGCCGGGCGCGCGGGTCGGGGGCACG
>DATMSA010000167.1:0-27220 GCA_035565675.1 Capillimicrobium sp.
ACCTCGCACGCCTTGCAGCCGATGCACACCGACGTGTCGGTGAAGAACCCCATCCGCGGCGCGTCCTCGCGACGGACCGAGACCTCCCCGGGCGCGGCGCGCGTCGTCACGCGCTCGCCTCCGGCCCGCCCGGCGTGGTCCGCTCGGCCGGGTGGTCGCGGTCGACGGCCGCGGTGCGGTGCGGCGCGCCGGTCACCCGCGACGTGGCCGGCGTCGGGCGCTGCCCGGCGCGCACGTCGCACGTCAGCGCCTTCGTCGTCTCGATGTTCACGTTCGGGTCTCCGGAGATGTGCAGGAGGTCGTTGGCGGCGTCGCCGGTGCTGAGCCCGGCATACCCCCAGTGCCAGGGCACCGCCACCTGGTGGACCAGCCGGCCGTCGACGCGCAGCGGCCGCATCCGCTCGGTGACCACCGCGCGCGCCTCGATCTCGCCGCGCGCGGTCGAGAGCACCAGCCAGCCGCCGTTCTCGATCCCGCGCTCCGCCGCCAGCACCGGGTCGATCTCGGCGAACATCCGCGGCTGCAGCTCGTTCAGCCACGGCAGCCCGCGGCTCATCCCGCCGACCGTGTGGTGCTCGGTGAGGCGGAACGTCGTCAGCACGCACGGCCAACGCGGGTCGCCGGTCGCGTTGGCCGGGTTGTCGGGGCGGTTCCAGTGGATCGCCGCCGGGTTGGAGCCGACCCGCGGGTACAGGAGGTTCTCGAAGGGGGACTCGACCGGCTCGTAGTGGGTCGGCAGCGGCCCGTCGAGCAGCCCCGACGGCGCGTACAGCCAGGCCCGCCCATCGCCCATCATGATGAACGGCTCGTCGCCGGCGATCGCGTCCATGCCCTCGCCGCCGTCCTCGGGCGCCCGGTAGTCGGGCGGCTTGTCGGCGGGGAAGTCGGGCACGTCGTAGCCGGTCCAGCGGCGCTCGTCGGGGTCCCACCACACGTACTTCTTGCGCTCGCTCCACGGGCGGCCCTGCGGGTCGGCCGACGCGCGGTTGTAGAGGATGCGGCGGTTCGCCGGCCAGGTCCAGCCCCACTCGGGCGACACCCAGCCGCCCTCGGCGTCGAGGTCGCCGGGGTCGCGCCGGCGGGCGCGGTTCTCGCCGCCCGCGTAGATCCCGCTGTAGATCCAGCACCCGCAGGCGGTCGCCCCGTCGGCGCGCAGCTCCTCGAAGCCGGGCACCGGCTCGCCGGTGGCGACGTCGTAGCCGTTGATCTCGCGCAGCACCTCCTCGGCGTCCGGCTCGCGGTGCGGGCCGTGCTCGGCGTAGGGCCAGTGGAGGTTCACGACCGGCCAGTCCTTGCGCTTCGCAGACCCGGCGTAGCGGGCCATCACGCGCCTCGTGAGGTGGTGGATGAACCACAGCTCGCTGCGCGCGTCACCCGGCGGGTCGAGCGCCTGGTCGCGCCACTGCACCATCCGCTGGGTCTGGGTGAAGCTGCCCGCCTTCTCGACGTGCGTGGCGGCGGGCATCAGGAAGACCTCGGTCTCGACGTCCTCGGGGCGCACCTCGCCGGAACGGACCTCGGGCGCGTCGCGCCAGAACGTGGCGGTCTCGATCTCGGACAGGTCGCGCACGACGAGCCATCGCAGCCCGCGCAGCGCGCGGCGCATGAGCCCGCCGTTCTGGGAGCCGATCGCCGGGTTCTGGCCCATGACGATCAGCCCGTCGAGGCCGCCGTCGACCGCGCGCATCATCGTCGGGAAGTGCGCGTGGTTGCCGGTGATCTTCGGCAGGTGGCCGAAGCCGAAGTCGTTCTCGGGCGTGGCCGCGTCGCCGAACCAGGCCTTCAGGAGCGACACGACGTACTTGTCGAAGTTCGACCACCAGCCGCGGGCGCAGCGCCCCGACTCGACGTAGTCGGCCAGCGTCAGCTCGCCCTCGCGCCCGCGCGGCATGTGGAGGTAGCCGGGCAGCAGGTCGTAGAGCGTGGGGATGTCGCTGGAGCCCTGGATCGTGGCGTGCCCGCGCATCGCCATGATCCCGCCGCCGGGCCGGCCGATGTTGCCCAGCAGGAGCTGCAGGATCGCGCCGGCGCGGATCGTCTGCACGCCCACCGAGTGCTGGGTCCAGCCGACCGCGTAGCAGAGCGCCGTGGTCCGCTCGCGACCGGAGTTGGCGACCAGCGCGTCGGCGACCGCGTGGAACTGCTCCTCGGTGATGCCGCAGATCCGCGACACCATCTCGGGCGTGTAGCGGGCGAAGTGGCGGCGCAGGATCTGCAGGACGCAGCGGGGGTCCTGCAGCGTCTCGTCGCGGCGGACGCAGCCCTCGAGCATCCCGGCGCCGGTGTTCTCGTCGAACGCCTGGGTCGCGTGCTCACGCGCCCCCTCGGCCGACGCGATCTCGCCGCCCTCGTACATCCACGACGTGCGGTCGTACGTCCCGGTCTGTGGATCGAAGCCGGAGAAGACGCCGTCGAGGTCCTCGGTGTCGGCGAAGCGCTCGTCGACGATCGTCGAGGCGTTCGTGTAGTGCAGGACGTACTCGCGGAAGTACGACTCGGTCTCCAGCACGTGGCGGATGAGGCCGCCGAAGAACGCGATGTCGGTGCCCGCGCGCGTGGGCACGTGGAGGTCCGCCGACGCGCTCGTGCGCCCGAAGCGCGGGTCGACGTGGATGACCGTCGCGCCGCGCTCGCGGGCGCGCATGATCCAGCGGAAGCCGACCGGATGCGCCTCGGCGAAGTTGGAGCCGGCGATCAGCACGCAGTCGGCGTTCTGCAGGTCCTGCTGGAAGCCGGTGGCGCCGCCGCGCCCGAACGAGGTCCCCAGACCGGGGACCGTGGAGGAGTGTCATATGCGGGCCTGGTTCTCGACCTGCACCGCGCCCATGGCCGTGAACGCCTTCTTGATGAGGTAGTTCTCCTCGTTGTCGAGCGTCGCCCCGCCGAGGTGGGCGAAGCCGAGCGTGCGGTCGACGCGGCGGCCGTGGTCGTCCTCGGTCTGCCAGCCGCGCTCGCGGGCCGCGACGACGCGCTCGGCGATCATGTCCATCGCGGTCTCGAGGTCGAGCTCCTCCCATTCGGTCCCGCGCGGGCGGCGGTAGAGGACCGTCGTGAGGCGGCCGGGCTGCTGGACGAGCTGGCGCGACGCCGAGCCCTTCGGGCACAGCGTCCCCTGGTTGATCGGCGAGCGCGGGTTGCCCTCGATGTCGACGAGCTCGCCGTCGCGGGTGTAGACGACCTGCCCGCAGCCGACGGCGCAGTACGGGCACACCGACTCGGTGGCCTCGAGCCCGGCCACGCGCGCGCCGGCGTCGCGCGTCGCCCGCGAGACCGCGCGAGGGCCCATGCCCCAGTCGGCGATGCGCCCCGCGAGCGGAAGCTCGCGCAGGCGCGCGAACGAGCGCGGCCGGCTCACGGCGTTCGGCGCTCCCAGGGCATGTCGGGTTCGCTACCCGGGCGGGACCCGCCGTAACAGCCGGCCGGCGCTCACCAGCGCAGCAGCGCGGCGATCCCCTCGGCCTCGGCGAGCGCGGCCCGCGACGCGCCCTCGACCGGCGTGACGCGCGCGCCGGTCTCGAGCGCCCGCTCCACCAGCCGCTCCGTCAGGCGCGTGTCCGGCGTCGGGGACGCTCCGCCGGGGCCCGACTCCCCGGCGGCCAGCAGGCGGCCGTCGGCGTCGACGCCGCCCTCGTAGCGGATCTCCGGGTCGTAGATCAGGTGGGCGACGCGGCCCTCGTTGAGCGCGCCCGCCACCTCGGAGAGCCCGAGCGCGCCGGCGCCCGAGCCGAGCGCGGCGTCGCGCGCCCGCGCGACGAGCCGCGCCTCGTGCTCCTCGTGCTGGGCGTGGAGCTGCTCGGTCACCTTGGCCGACAGGCTCGCGTGGTCGAGCTGCGTGAGGACGCGTGGATCGCGGACGACGGTCACGTGCGCGGGCAGGCGCAGCGCGCCGATCGCCGGCTCCGTCAGCCGGTCGCCGCCGCTGACGAGGACGCGCTCCCACCCGCGCTCGGCGGCGAGCCGGGCGGCCGTGTCGGCCACCTGCTCCAGGAAGCGGCGGGTCATCTCGCGCTCGCGCGCCTGGCGCTGCTCGCCCATCGGCGAGTGGGAGCGGGTGCCCGACGGCGAGCCCACGGGGCCGGAGCGCTCGTGCGGCGCCTCGGTGACCTCGGCCTCCAGCCGCTCGAGCTCGCGCAGCTCGCCGAGCCGCCACTCCAGCACGCGCGCCTCGTCCTGCGACACGAGCACCACCCCGGCGGGGCGCCCCTCGTCGAGCAGCTCCAGCAGCGGGTGCACGAACGGGCGGTCGTCGAGCACGACGCGGTTGGGGAGCGGCATCTGGCTGGACAGGCGGATCGGCTCGCCGTCGCCCAGCGGCGCGAACAGCGCGCGCCCGCGGCCGGGCTCCTGCGGGTCGGTGAGCCGCTCGATCTCCACGGCGAGGCGCCGGACGCCGTCGCGGACCGCCTCCGCGCGCTCGCGCGGGCCCTCGGCGGCGACGTTGCGCTCGAGCTCCGACAGGCGGTTCTTGAGGTCGATCGCGGCGCCCTGCAGACCGGGATCGGCACCCGTGTCGGCGTGGACGTAGACGGACAGCACGCCGTGCGGAGCCGTCCTGCGGCTCAGGTCGACGAGCGTGTCCTGCTCGAACAGGTGGCTGGGGGTCAGCTCGATCATCGGGCAGGTCATGCCCGCAATCGCGGGCGGCAATCGCGGGCTAGGACAGGCCGTCGGGCTCGCGCTGGTGGCCGAGCGCGAGGTTGTGCTCGCGCTGGGCCTTGTCGACGGCGGCGACCACCTTCTCGGGGTCGTTGACGCCGTCGAAGCGGAAGTCGGAGTCGGTCGTGCCGGCGGTGTCGAAGTCGACGTTGCCGACCTGCAGGATCCGCTCGAGGATGCCCTGGTCGGTGTTGACGTTCTGCACCCGCTCGATGCGCGTCTGCTGCACCTTGCGGGCGATGATCCCGCGCTGGATGCGCAGCCGCTGCGTGGTGATCGTGTAGACGGTGAACATCCGGTGCACGAAGCCGACGAGCACCGTCAGGCACAGCACGACGAGGGCGACGATCACCGCGGCCGGCCAGTCGGCGCCGTCGCCGAACGCGGCGGTGCCGGCGACGGTCAGCAGCCCGAGCACGACGGCGATCAGCAGGCCGCGCCCGTAGAGCGCCCACGTCGAGCGCCACGAGGGGTGGCCGCTGTAGATGATCTCCTCGCCCGGATGCAGGTCCATCGCGCCGCGAGTCTACGTCGGCGGGCGGCGACCTGCCACCGGTCGCCCTAGGGTTGGCCGCATGGAGGAGCTGAGAGCGCTGGCCGGACGCCTGGCGACGGGCGAGGTGTCGGCCACCGAGGTGGCGCGGGAGACGCTCGCGCGGATCCGCGACGCCGCCGACCTGGGCGCGTTCGCGGAGGTCGACGAGGAGGCCGTCCTGGCCGTGGCGGCCGCGCGCGACGCGCAGGCGCCGGCGGGCCCGCTGCATGGCGTGCCCGTCGCGGTGAAGGACAACATCGACGTCGCCGGCCTGCCGACGCGCGCGGGCAGCCGCGCGCTCGGCGGAGCGCCCGCGCGCGCCGACGCGACGGTCGTGGCGCGGCTGCGCGCGGCCGGCGCGGTCGTCGTCGGCAAGCTCGCCATGCACGAGCTCGCCCTCGGCGTCATCAGCCCCGGCGTCGGCAACCCGCTGCTGCCCGGCCGGGTCGCGGGCGGCTCCAGCGGCGGCAGCGGCGCGGCGGTCGCCGCCGGCCTGTGCGCGGGCGCGCTGGGCACCGACACCGGCGGCTCGGTCCGGGTGCCCGCCGCGTTCTGCGGCTGCGCCGGGCTGCGGCCGACGACCGGGACCGTCCCGGGCGACGGCGTCCTCCCGCTCTCGTGGTCGCACGACACGGTGGGCCCGCTCGCGCCCACCGTCGGCGACGTCGCGCTGCTGCAGGGCGTGATCGCCGGCTGGGAGCCGCCCGCGATCGGCCGCCGCGGCGTGCGCGACCGGGCGCCGCGCCTGGCGCTGTGGACCGGCGACCCGCACCCGATCGACCCGCAGGTCGCCGCCGCCTTCGAGGCGGCGGTGCTGGCGGTGCGCGCCGCGGGGATGCAGACCGTCGAGCGGCCGATCCCCGACCTCGACGCGATCGCCGACCTGCAGATCCGCATCGCCGGGCCGGAGGCGGCGGCCTCGACCGCCGCGCACCTGGGCGTCGCGGCCGGCACGCCCGCCTTCCACGCCGCCACCGAGGCGCTCGCCCCCGACGTGCAGGCGATCGTGCGCGCCGACCCCGGCTCGGCCGCCGACCACGTGCGCGCGATCCGCGTCGAGTCCCCGCCGGTCCGCGCGCGCCTGGAGGCCGACCTCGACGGCGTCGACGCGATCCTCACGCCGGTGTCGCCCGCGCCCCCGCCGCCGGTCGGCGTCGGCGAGCTCGTGGAGGTCGACGGCGAGCGCCGCCCCACGTTCTTCGCGCTGACCCACTTCGCCACGATCGCCAGCGTCGCCGGCGCCCCGGCGCTGGCCATCCCCTGCTCGGCGCCGGGGATCGGCGTGCAGCTCATCGGGCGTCCGGGCGCCGACGCCGACCTGCTGGCGCTCGGCATGGAGGTCGAGGCCGCGCTACGGTCCGCGCCGTGAGGCGCCCGGCGGGGATGGGGCTGCTCGCCGTGCTCGTCGCGGCGGCGCCCGCGAGCGCGGCCCCGCGCCTGCGGGCCTTCGACTCCTGCGCCGCGCTGGTGCGCTACGCGTCCGCCCACGCCGGCGCCGCCCGGCCGCTGCCGGGCCCGGTCGCGGGACCCGTCGCGCCCACCGCGCAGGACGCCCCCGGCGCCGAGCGCGCCGGCGACGACGTCTCCACGACGAACGTGCAGGAGGCGGGCATCGACGAGCCCGACGTCGTGAAGGTCGACGGCGGCCGCCTGCTGGCGATCAGCGACGGCGTCCTGTACGCGATCGACGCGCGCGCGGCGACGCCGCGGATCGCCGGCTCGCTGGCGCTGCCGCCCGGGGCCGGCCACGAGCTGCTCGTCCGCGACGGGCGCGCGCTCGTGATCGCCGCCGGGGCCGGCGGCGACCGGCCGGTGCCGCTCCCGCGCCCGGTCGACCGGCCGGGCGCCGTCGCGCCGGAGATCCTGCCGTGGACGCCGACGACGATCCTCGCCGAGCTCGACGTGCGCGACCCCGCGGCGATGCGGGTCGTGCGCACGGAGACCGTCGACGGGCGCGCGGTCGGCGCCCGCCTGCGCGGGGCGACGGCCCGCGTGGCGATCGCCTCGCCGCTGAGCGTGGCCGCCGACCCCGCTGCGCGCGAGCGCCTCGTCGGCTGTCGGCAGGTGCGCCGGCCCGCGCGCTTCGCCGGAAGCGGGCTGCTGACCGTGCTGACGATCGACCTCGAGCGCGGCCTGCCGGCCGTCGACGCCGACGCGGTCGCGGCCGACGCCGACACCGTCTACGCGTCGGCCCGCGCCCTCTACGTCGCCACCCACCGCTGGGACCCCGGCGCGACCGCGACGCGCACCGAGATCCACCGCTTCGACGCGACCGCCGGCGACGCGACGCGCTACGACGCCAGCGGCGCGGTCGAGGGCTCGCTGCTCAGCCAGTTCGCGCTGTCCGAGCACGACGGCGCCCTGCGCGTGGCCAGCACGCGCGAGCGCGACGCGATCGTCACCGTGCTCGCCCCGCGCGACGGCCGCCTCGCCGAGCTGGGCCGCGTCGAGGGGCTGGGGCCGGACGAGCGGATCCGCGGCGTGCGCTTCCTCGGCGACGTCGGCTATGTCGTGACGTTCCGCCAGACCGACCCGCTCTACACCGTCGACCTGTCCGACCCGGCGCGCCCGCGCGTGGCCGGCGAGCTGAAGATCCTCGGCTACTCCGCCTACCTGCACCCGGTCGGCGACGGGCGCCTGCTCGGCATCGGGCAGGACACCACGCCCGAGGGCCGCACGCTCGGCGCGCAGGCCTCGCTGTTCGACGTCTCCGACCCGGCCGCACCGCGCCGGCTGGACCAGCGCCGGCTCGGCGACGGGGCGTGGACGCCGGTCGAGGGCGACCACCACGCGTTCCTGTGGTGGCCGGCGGCGCGGCTGGCCGTGCTGCCCGTCGGCGACCGCGGCGCCTCCTCCGCGCTGGGCCTGCGCGTGGGAGCGAGCGCGCTCGCCGAGGCCGGGCGTGTGGCCGCCCCGCAGGGCGCCTCGTTCGCACGCGCGACGGTCGTCGGCGAGCGCCTGTTCCTGCTGGCGCCGGGCGCGGGCGTGCAGGTCGCCGCGCTCGGCTCGCTCGCGCCCGGCGCGTGGCTGGCGCTGACGCCGCCGTCCGGCTAGGACTCGCGCTCGACGGCGGCCACCGCGGCGCGCGCGGCGGCCGTCGTGGCCGCGATCTCGACCCCGGGCGGCAGCTCGGCGTGCACGTCGGAGGAGTGGTCGATCTGCAGCGTCCCCTCCAGCAGCACGCAGTCGAACACGTGCCCGCCGCGCTCCCGGGCGGCGTCGGCGACGTGGAGGTGGTGGCCGGTGACGTTGAGCGCGCCCGCGGACTCGGGGAAGCGGAAGCCGACGAGCGTCGCGTCGAGGTCGCGCAGCTCGAACACCCGCTGCTCGGCGACGACCTCCGCCAGCGGCCGGTACGGGCGCGCCTGCCGCGGGACCGACCGGGCGCGCACGCGGGCGAAGCGGCCGTCGACGCGGATCGCGTGCGCGAGCGCCGGCCCGCCGGGCAGGTGGCGGTCGGCCTCGGCCAGGAGCTGCCCGAGCGTGCGCGGGCCGTCGACGTCGACGCGCACGTCGGCGGCGAACGGGATCACGACCGCGAAGGGCGTGCGCTCCGACGGGTCGACGCGGTCCAGGCGCCCGTCGACCGACGCGCGGTAGGCGGCGCCGTCGACGACGACGAGCTCGCCGTCGAGCGCGTCGAGCGTCCCCAGCCCGTGGTCGCCGTGCGCGAGCACCTCGCCGATCGTCACGTCGCCGTCGTAGGCGCCGTCGAGCAGCGCGGCGATCGTCGACGTCTGGAAGAGCACGTGCGGCTCGTGCTCGGGGCGCAGTTCGGCGCGGTGCAGCGCGCGGACGTGCAGCGCGTGGAGGAGGCGGTCGTCCATGGGCGCGCGAGCCTATCCGGGTAGATTCGCGCCGATGGCATCGATCTTCACCCGCATCGTGGCCGGCGAGATCCCGGCGCACAAGATCCGCGAGGACGACCGCTTCCTCGCCTTCCTCGACATCCGCCCGATCCGGGCGGGGCACACGCTGGTGATCCCCAAGGTCGAGATCGACCACCTGTGGGACCTGCCCGACGACCTCCTCGGCGACCTGTTCGTGTTCGCCAAGCCGGTCGCGGCGGCGATCAAGGCCGAGAGCGGCGCCGCGCGCGTCGGCGTGGCCGTCGTCGGGGTCGAGGTCCCGCACGCGCACGTGCACCTCGTCCCGCTCGACGACGTCCACGACATCGACTTCCGCCGCGCGCGGGAGGCCGATCAGGACGAGCTGGCCGAGATGGCGCGGCGCCTGCGCGCCCGCATCGACGGGTAGCGGCGGCGCGCGCGGGGCGCCGGCGGGGCGCCGTCGCCGCCCAGCCGCGCCCGGACGCGGGCCAGGCCCCAGCCGAGCGCGGCGGCCATCGACAGGGCGATCGCCAGGACGGTCAGGTACGCGACCGCGGTGAGCCAGCCGGCGACGCCCTGCTTGGCCTCGCGCTGCAGGAGCCGCTTGTCGGCCACGATCGCGCGGTCGAACCGCGCGGGCGCGGCGATCTCCGGCGCCGGGATCGCCGGATCGGCCGGCAGGTAGACCGGCACCGCCTCGATCGCGCGGCCGTCGTGCAGGCGCAGCATCGACTTCCACGTGCCGCTGACCGGCAGCGGACGGGTGGTCTCCCACACGCCGGGGGCGACCTCGCGCAGCGGCGCGATGACCGACGCGCCGCCCTGCCACGAGGTCTGCGTCCACCAGCGCGCGCCGTCGGCGGCGTCGGGCGGATCGAGCCGGACGGTGGCGTGCACGGTCCGGTCGGGCGCGGGAGCGACCTCGCGCAGCGTCACCTGGGCGCGCACGTCGTCGCCGCCGGTGGTCGGCAGCGTCCAGGCGATCGCGGCGACGAGCACCGCGAACCCGGCCGCCGCCAGGCGCCCGGCGTGGCGCGGGAGCGCGACGTCCGGCGACACGGCGGCGCCGATCCAGCCGCCCAGCACGCCCCCGGCGACCGCGGTGACCGTGCCCAACAGGATCCCCTCGGGCAGCAGGCCGGCCGGCCAGGCGAGCGGCATCCACAGGTGGCTCCAGCCGAACTCGGCCGCGATGCCGAGCGTCCCGATGCCCAGGCCGGCGATCGCGCCCATCCGCAGCGGGCGGGCCGCCCCGCCGCGCAGCGCGACCGCCTCGACGATCAGCGCCTCGACGACGTACGGCGGGAAGTGCGGGGTCGTCTGGCCGAACACGGGCCCGACGAGCAGCGCCACGCCGCCGCGCATGAGCAGGAACGAGACGACCGCCAGCAGCGCGCCGCCCGGGCCGAGGTGCACGCGCGCGGCCACGAGCGCGACCGAGGCCGCCAGCGCGATCAGCAGCGGCTGGAACAGGAGGTTGAACTGGGGGACGCCGAAGTCGAACTCGCCCTGGAAGGTCGACAGCGCGACGAGCAGGCCGCCCGCCAGCAGGCCGGTGCGGATGCGGTGCATGCGCCGCTGGACGCGGGACGGGCCACGGCCCTCGGCGCGGCGGGCGCGGGCCACCGCGGCGCCCTCGGCGCCGAGCACGAGCGCCGCGACCGTCGCCAGCGACGCGCCGCCGATCAGCATCAGGTGCGTCGGGCCCCACAGCGTCACGTCCTGGCCGAACAGGCGGTGCCAGACGTCGTCGAGCGGGAACCCGGCGAGCGCGAACGCCGCGCACCCGAGCAGCAGGACGCCGCCGACCGGCGCCTCCCAGCCGGGCGCGATCCGCACCGCGGCGCGGCCGGGGCGCTCGAGCGGCAGCGCGATCGCGGCGACGGCCGCGAACAGCACGCCGAACAGGCCGAGCAGGATCAGGTAGTGGGCCGGGTTGGCGAGCGGCCCCTCGTCGCGCCCGTTGTCGATGTGGAGCGAGATGTCCCAGTACATGCCGAGCAGCGCGACGATCAGCGACACGCCGGTGATCGCCGACGGGACGACCGCCCACCCGGGCAGGCCGGTCAGGCGCTCGCCCCAGGCGCCGAGGCGCCCGATCCAGCGGATGCGCCCGCTGCGATGGCCCGTCGCCAGCGTCAGCATCGCGACGGTCAGGACGGTGGCGCCGGCCGTGGCGATCGCGATCTGGTCGAAGGCCGCGCCGCCCGCGGGGGCGGCCTCCGCGAGCCATGAACTGGACATGGATCGATGTTACACCGATCGATGGCACATATAACGCGACTAGTGTGACGTGCGTCCGATGAGCGACGAGGAGCTGACGATCGACGAGCTCGCGCGCCGCAGCGGGGTCACCGTGCGGAACATCCGCGCCCACCAGTCGCGCGGGCTGCTGCCGCCCCCGACGATCCGCGCGCGGACCGGCTACTACGGGCCCGAGCACGTCGCGCGCCTCGAGCTCATCCGCGAGCTGCAGGCCGAGGGCTTCAACCTGAAGGCGATCGAGCGGCTGCTGGAGCAGGCCGGCGGCGCCGGCCGCGAGGTGCTCGGCTTCACCCGCAGCGTCCTGTCGCCGTTCGCCGACGAGGAGCCCGAGTACCTCGACGCCGGCGAGCTCGCGCGCCGGTTCGCCACGGACGACCCCAAGCTGCTGGCCCGCGCCGAGAAGCTCGGCCTGGTCGTCCACCTCGGCGACGGCCGCTACGAGGTCCCCAGCCCGCGCCTGCTGCGCGCCGGGGAGGAGGTCGTCGCGCTCGGCGTCCCGCTCGCGCACGCGCTCGCCGTGCTCGAGCAGATCAACCGCAGCTCGCAGGCCGTCGCCGACGCGTTCATCCGCCTGTTCCGCGACGACGTGCTGACCCCGATCGAGCAGGGCGCGGGCGGATCGGAGGGCTGGGCCCGCGCGGCGGCCGCGGTGGAGCGGCTGCGCCCGCTGGCCTCCGAGGCGCTGCTGGCCGGGTTCCAGCAGGTCATGACCCGCGCGGTCGAGAAGGCGCTGGGCGAGGAGCTGGCCCGGCGCAGCGGCGGGCGCTGACGTCGCATGGCCCTCCGCCACCGCCTCGGGCTCGCCGTCGCCCTCCTGCTGATCGCCGTCAACCTGCGTCTGCCGCTGGTGTCGGTGGGCCCCGTGCTCGACGACGTCCGCGACACGCTGGGGCTGTCGAGCACCGCCGCGGGCGCGCTGACGACGCTGCCGCTGCTGTGCTTCGCGGGCGCCGGCGCCGCCGTCCCCGCGCTGGCGCGGCGCGTCGGGCTGGAGATGGCGCTGCTGCTGGGGATGCTCGCGCTCGTCGCCGGCGCCGCGCTGCGGTTCGCGCCGCAGATCGCCCCGCTCTACGCCGGCACGTTCGTCGCCGGCGTCGGCATCGCGGTGGGCAACGTGCTGCTGCCCGCGCTCATCAAGCGCGAGTTCGCCCCGCCCGGCCTGATGATGGGCCTCTACGTGGCGGTGATGACCACCGGAGCGGCCGTCGCCACCGCGCTCACCGTCCCGCTCGAGCGCGCGCTGGGCTCGTGGGAGCTCGCGCTCGGGGCGTGGACGGTGCCCGCCGTGGTCGCGACCGTCGCCTGGCTGCCCGCGCTCGCCAGCGCGCGCCGCGGCGAGCCCGTCGCGCCGGTGCCGAAGGTGCGCCTGCGCGGCGACCGCCTCGCCTGGATGCTGACCGGGCTGTTCGCGTTCCAGTCGACGCTGTTCTACGCGCTCGTGGCCTGGATGCCCGACCTGCTGCGCGACGCCGGGCTCAGCGACGGGCGCGCCGGCGCGATGGTGTCGATCGCGATGCTGCTCGGCCTGCCCAGCGGCCTGCTCGCCCCGATCGTCGCCGCGCGCATGACCGACCAGCGCGTGCTCGTGGCCGGCTCCGCCGCGCTGTGGATCGCCGGGCTGGCCGGCGTGCTCGCCTCCCCGACGACGCTGACCGAGCTGTGGATGGTGCTCATGGGCATCGCCCAGGGCGCCGGCTTCGCGCTCGCGATCGCGCTCGTCGTCCTGCGCTCGCCCGACGGCGCCCGCGCCACCGCGCTGTCGGGCATGGTCCAGTCGCTCGGCTACGTCGTGGCGGCCGTCGGGCCGCTGGCGCTCGGGGCGCTGCACGACCTCACCGGCGGCTGGGACGCGGTCCTCGTCACGATGCTGGCGATCACCGGCCTGATGCTCGCCTGCGGCCTGGGCGCGGGCCGCCCGGGCACCGTCGGCGGCCGCATGGAGCCCGCGGCCCAGCGGGCATACTGAGGCGCATCCCGTGGGACGCCTGCCCCGCACGGTCCTGGTGCTGCTCGTCACCGGGGTGTCGCTGTACCTCGTGTTCCCGAGCCTGCTGCAGGTCCTGTCGGCGTGGCCGCGGCTGACGCGCCTGGAGCCGCTGTGGTTCGCCGCGATGCTGGTCGCCGAGGCGGCCAGCTTCGTGTGCCTGTGGCTGCTGCAGCGCCTCGCGCTGCGCACGCGCGACCTGTACGGGGTCGCGACCTCGCAGCTCGCCGCGAACGCGTTCGGGCGCATCGTGCCCGGCGGCGGCGCGGCCGCCGGCGCGCTGCAGTACCGGATGCTCGTGCAGTCCGGCGTGCCCGGCGCGACCGCGGCGACCGGGCTGACCGCCTCGTCGCTGATCGTCTTCGTCGTCCTGCTGGCGCTGCCGATCGCGGCGGTGCCGGCGGTGGTCCGCGGCGTCGTGTCGCCGGGCAACCAGCTCGTGCGCGCGGCGATCGCCGGCCTCGTGCTGTTCGCGGCGCTGTTCGCCGTTGCCGCCGCGCTGATGGCCACCAACAGGCTGCTGTGCTGGCTCGGCGAGCTCGTCCAGCGCGTGCGCAACCGGCTGTGGCGCCGGCGGGAGCCGCTCACCGACCTGCCCGAGCGGCTGCTGGCCGAGCGCGACCTGATCATGCGCGTGCTCGGCCGCCACTGGTGGGAGGCGCTGCTGGCGACGATCGGCCGCTGGTTCTTCGACTACCTCGCGCTGCTCGCCGCGCTCGCCGCCGTCGGCGCGTCGCCCCGTCCGACGCTCGTCCTGCTCGCGTTCGTGGCCGCGCAGGTGCTGGCGCAGATCCCGCTCACGCCAGGCGGCCTGGGGTTCGTCGAGGCGGGCCTCACCGGCACGCTCGCCCTGGCCGGCGTCACCGGCGGCGCTGCCGTGCTCGCCTCGCTGGCCTACCGCCTCGTCTCCTACTGGCTGCCGCTGCCCGCCGGCGTCGTCGGCTGGGTCCTGCACCGCCGCCGCTACGGGCTCAGCGCCGAGGAGGAGGAGCTCGTCCGCGGCTCAGCCGGCGATCGCGGCGCGGTTCGCCAGCGTCCATGACCAGGCGGCCACGACCAGGACGGCGACGATCGCGAGGGTCCAGCGCCCGCGCGGGCGCGGCAGCGCGCGGCCGGTGACCCGCGGCGCCGCCAGGCCCGCCACGCCGATCGCGGCCAGGCCCGCGAGCACCGCGACCACGACCGCGTTGAACGACAGGAAGCCGCCGTCGAGGTGGCTGGCGAGCACGACGCCGCGCACCGAGCCGCACAGCGGGCACGGCAGGCCGGTCAGCTCCCGGAACGGGCACGGGATCGACGCCTCCGACAGGCGCCCGTCGTCGACGTGCAGCAGGGCCCCGGCGAGGAACGGCGCGGCGCCGACCGCCACCAGCGCCGCGCTGGTGCCGCGCGTCAGCGAGCTGCTCGGAGCGGGCGCCTGCACGGGGACATCAGTCTAGGTCGGCGCGTGGCGGCCGGGTTCGCCGTTAGGGTTCCCGGCGTTCGGCAGGAAGCTCGACAAGGGGTGGAGGAGTGACGCGCAACATCGACATCGGCGAGGTCATCTCGAAGACCTTCCGGACCTACGGCCAGTACGCCGCGGTCCTGATCGGGGCGGCGGCGGTCGTGTTCCTCATCAACGGCCTCTTCAGCCTGGCGGGCCGCGACAGCTGGGTGATCGCGGTCATCGGCTCGATCCTCGCGATCGTGCTGCAGGGCCTCTACACCGGCATGGTCGTCGAGCTCGTCAACGACACCCGCGACGGGCGGCTGGACGCGTCGATCGGCGGGCTCATCGGCCAGGTGACGCCGGTGCTGCTCACCCTCATCGTGGCCTCGTTCCTGGCCGGCATCGGCATCACCGTCGGGTTCATCCTCTGCATCATCCCGGGCGTGATCCTGGCCACGATGTGGTCGGTCGTCGCGCCGTCGATCGTCGTGGAGCGCCGCGGCGTGTTCGACGCGTTCTCTCGCAGCTGGGAGCTGGTGAAGCCGAACTTCTGGCAGACGCTCGGCGTCATCCTCATCTTCTTCGTCGGCGTGATGGTGGTCGTCGGGATCATCTCGGTGCTGCTCGCCCCGACGAGCGCCGCGGTGAGCGCGCTGATCCTGTGGATCGGCAGCCTCCTGCTGGCCCCGCTCACCGCGCTGGCGTCCGCGATCCTGTTCTTCGAGCTGCGCGCCGCCCAGGCGGCCGCGCCCGCCGCCGCCGGCGGGCCCGAGGCCGTGACGCCGCCAGGCGACCAGGCGCCCCCGCCCCCGCCCCCGCCGCCGCCCGCCTCGTAGGCCGTGGGCGAGGGCCTCACCCGTCGCGAGCTGGCCGCCCGCGCGGCGGCCGGCGGCGCGGCGCTGGCGCTGCCCGGCTGGCTGCTGGCCGGCGAGGCCGGCGCGCGCCCCAGCCCGGCGCTGCGCGAGCTGCGCCGCCAGGTGAAGGGCCCCATGCTGATGCCGCGCAACTCGGCGGGGCTGGTCTTCAACTCCCGCTACGCCGCGGTGCGGCCGATGGCGGTCGTCCAGGCCGTCAGCGCGGCCGACGTGCAGGCGTGCGTGCGGTGGGCGGCCCGGCGCAACGTGCCGATCCGCGCCCGCTCCGGCGGCCACTCGTACGCCAGCTACAGCACGGTCGCCGGCGGCCTGGTCGTCGACCTGCGCCGCCTGAACGGCGTCTCGCTCAGCGGCGCGACGGTCTCCGCGGGCGCCGGCACGCACCTCATCGACCTGTACGCCGCGCTCGCGCGGCGCGGCGCCACCGTCCCCGGCGGCACGTGCCCGACGGTCGCCCTCGGCGGGCTCGCGCTCGGCGGCGGGATGGGCCTCGCGAGCCGCCGCTTCGGGCTCACCTGCGACAACGTCACCGCGATGCAGATCGTCACCGCCGACGGGCGCGTGCGCTGGATCGACTCCGACAGCGACCCGGACCTGTTCTGGGCCTGCCGAGGCGGCGGAGGCGGCAACTTCGGGATCGTCACCCAGCTGCGGATGCGCGCCCGCCGGGTGTCGAGCGCCTCCTGGTTCCGCGTCACCTGGCCGTGGTCGCAGGCGAGCGAGGCGATCGCCGCCTGGCAGGCGTTCGCCCCGCACGCGCCGCCCGAGCTGACCTCGATCATGTCGCTGGCGGCGGGCGGCTCGGTGTCCGCGCAGGGCCAGTTCTTCGGCTCCGAGTCGGCGCTGCGGCGGCTGGTGGCGCCGCTCACCCGCGTCGACGGCGCGAACCTGAGCACCGGCAGCGCCGGCTACCTGGCGATGATGCAGCGCTGGGCGGGCTGCGCGGGCGAGTCGATCGGGCACTGCGACGCCTGGGACCCGCAGCCGTTCGCGGCCGCCTCCGACTACGTCGCCACGCCGCTGAGCGCGGCCGGGCGGCGGGCGGCGATCGGGCTGGCGGGCAACGGCGGCGGCACGCTCCTCTTCGACGCCTACGGCGGGGCGATCAACCGCGTGCGCCCGGCCTCGACCGCGTTCGTGCACCGCGACCAGCTCTTCTGCATCCAGTACTACTCGGGCTCGGCGAGCGCGAGCTGGGTGGCGTCGGCGCGCCGGGCGATGCGCCCGTACACGTCGGGCCAGAGCTACCAGAACTACATCGACCCCGACCAGGCCGACTGGCGGACCGCCTACTACGGCGCGAACCTGCAGCGCCTGGGGGCGATCAAGGCCCACTACGACCCGGACGGGCTGTTCCGCTTCCCGCAGGCGATCTAGGCCGTGAGCAGCTCGGCCTCGGCGACGACGCCGTCGGCCATCGCCTGCAGGTCCTCGACGATCCCCGGGTCGGCGCAGAAGCCGAAGCACAGCAGGCCCGCCACCGACACCACCGCGACGCGCAGCGCGTGACGCTCGCCGATCTCGGCGATCGAGTGCAGCGCCTCGACCGGCGCGCCGAGCACCGACACCGGCGTGCGCGGGCCCGGGACGTTGGAGACGTTGACGGCGAAGCGGCGCGGGCTGCTCTCGACGCGGTCGGCGAACGCGCGCAGCCGCGGCGAGATCGCGCCCAGGTCGCGCAGCAGCTCGTCCATCGTGTCGGCGTCGTGGTCGGCCTTGCGCTCCGCGGTCTCGGCGTGGACGATCCGCAGGCGCTCCAGCGGGTCGGGCTCGTTGAGCGGCAGGGCCACGGCGAAGAACGAGTCGCGGTTGCCCGTGTCGTCGCCCTCGTGGTGGAGGCTCACCGGCACGCGGACGCGCACGTCGCCGAGGTGGCCGTGGTGGGCGAGCACCCAGTGGCGCAGCGCGCCCGCGACGATCGCGAGGACGGCGTCGTTGACCGTCGCGCCGGCCTTCTCGCGCGCGGCGTCGTGCAGCGGCTGGAGCGGGACGCGGGCGAAGGCGATCTCGCGCCGGCGGCCGATGTGCCCGTCGAACGGGGAGCGATCGCGCGAGCGGGAGAACTCGCGGGCCAGGAACCCGGCGAGGTGGCGCCGGCGGCGGGCGTCGTCGGCGGCGTGCGCCGGGTCGTGGTGCGGGTGCGCGGCCGCCGGCGGCGGCGTGGTCGCGACCGCGTCCCACAGCAGCGCCTGGGCGAAGCGCATCGCCATCGTCCCGTCGGCGAGCGCGTGGTGGATGCGCCACACGATCGCGGCGCCGTCGCGGTAGGGCACGACGTCGAGCTGCCACAGCGGGCGCTCGCGGTCCAGGCGCTGCTCGAACAGGCGCGCCACCTCGGCCCGCAGCCCCGGCTCGTCGAGCGGGGCGTCGAGCGCCACCGCGGTCACCTGCCGGTCGAGGTCGACGTCCCCGCCCGGCACCCACACCGGCGCGTCGGGCGTGCCGCCCAGGCGCCAGCGCAGCTGCGGCGCCGCGTCCAGGCGCCCCGCGATCGAGTCGCGCAGCGCGTCGACGTCGGGCGCGTCGGTGCCCATCAGCACCACCTTGCACGTGTGGCCCGCGATCGTCGGGCCCTCGAGGTCGAGGATCGCGCGGTCCTCGGGACTCAGCGGGATCTCGGCGTCCATGGCGGAGGGGACGCTACGCCACCGCGGCGGCGATCGCATCCGCCAGGCGCTGCGGCGCGTGCGGCGCCTGGTCGAGGAAGAGCGACGGCTCGGTCAGCTCGACCTCGATCACCTGCGGCGACCCGTCGGGGCCGGGCAGCAGGTCGATGCGGGCGTACAGCAGCTCGGGCTCGCCGGCCAGCAGCTCGGTGACGGCCGCCAGGACGCGGTCCGCGGTCTCGCGCTCGGCGGCCGACGGCTCGCGCGGGGAGATGTCCTCGGCGGCGAACAGGCCGTCGGGCGGCGGGGCGCCGGGCGCGAGCATCGGGCCCTTGCGGATCGCGTGCGAGTAGCGCCCGCCGAGGTAGAGCAGGGCGGTCTCGCCGGCGGCGTCGACGCCGCGCAGGTAGGGCTGCACCATCGCGGTGCGTCCGGCGGCGTGCAGGTAGGCGACGTGCGCGGCCACCTCGTCGGCGCGCTCGGCGGCGTGGCGGCGCGTATCGCGCGAGCCGGCCGACACCGTGGGCTTGACGACGAGCTCGGGGGCCTCGGGCACCCGCAGCGGCTCGCCTGGCGCCACGAACGTCGTCGGGATCACCGGCAGGCCGAGGCCGGCGAGCTGCGCCAGGTAGCGCTTGTCGGTGTTCCAGGCCAGGACGCCGGGCGCGTTGCGCAGCCGCGGGACCGACCGCGCCCAGGCCAGGAAGTCGTCGCGGCGGTCGACGTAGTCCCACGTGCCGCGCACGACGACGAGGTCGAACGCGGCCCAGTCGACGGCCGGGTCGTCCCACACGACGGGCAGGGCCTCGATGCGGAGAGCGGCCAGCGGTTGGATGACCAGCCGCTCGGGCGGGTCGAGCTGCGGCAGCGCCGCGCAGGTGGCGAGCGCGACCCGGGTCAGCTCGTCGGGTGCTGGCGCTCGTACTCGAGGTTGTCCTGCCGCTCGCTGGCCACCTGGGCGGCGATGAGGCCCATGATCGCGTTGACGAGCAGGGGCAGCCCGATGAAGAAGACCCCGAGGAGCCCGAGGGTCATGGCGACGGCTTGGCTGGCGGCGAACATCGCCGTGGATCGTACCGGGCGCGGCGGCCGCGCGTCCGCTCGCGGGGCGTCAGCTCGTGGTGTCGATCCCGCCGGCGAGCGCGACCACCAGCAGGATCCCGTAGACGACGAGCGACGTCGCCCCGATCCACATCGCCGCCTCGGCCCGGCCGCGCCCGCCGATGGTGCCCGAGCTGGCGTCGATCTCGCGCTTGGCCTGCTGCGCGAACACCATCGCCATCACCGACAGCACGATCGGGCAGATCAGCCAGGAGACGATCCCGAGCACGAGCGCCGTGTTCGCCTTGCTCGACATCGGCGCCTGGGTCGGCCCCGGGGGCGGCGGCCACGTCGAGCCGGGGCCGGAGACGGGCCGGCCCGGCGGCGGGGGCGGCGGCACCGGCGGGGCGAACCCGGTCTCGCCCACGGTCTGCGGCCGCCGCGGCGGGGGCGACGCGGGCGGCACCGGCGGCTCGAAGCCGCCCGGCAGGCCGAACGCCTCCGCGCCCGTGCCGGGACGCTCGTCGCCGAAGGCCCGCTCGGCGTCGCTGTTGTCGGGCCGCTCGCGGTCGTCCATGGGGCGCAGGATTCAAGCAGCGGGGCAGGCGTCCCGTCCACGGCCGACCGCACGCTGCGCGAGACTGCGCCCATGAACGACGCGCCCCCCGAGCTGTGGCTGGCCCGCCACGGCGACACCGCGTGGACGGTCTCGCGCCAGCACACGTCGCGCACCGACCTCGAGCTCAACGAGGACGGCGTGGCCGCGGCGCGCGCGCTGGCGCCCAAGCTCGCCGCGGTCGAGTTCGACGTGGTGCTGTCCAGCCCGCTGCGCCGCGCGCGCCAGACCGCCGAGCTCGCCGGCTTTCATCCGGAGATCGACGACCGCCTGCGCGAGTTCGACTACGGCGAGTACGAGGGCCGCACGACCGCCGACATCCACGCGGAGCGTCCGGGCTGGGACCTGTGGACCGACGGCTGCCCGGGCGGCGAGACGGCGGCCGACGTCGGCGCGCGCCTCGACGCCGTCATCGCCGAAGTGCGCGCCCGCGACCCCCGGCGGATCCTCGTGTTCGGCCACGGGCACGCGCTGCGCATCCTCACCGCCCGCTGGCTCGAGCTCGACCCGGCCGAGGGCCGCCGCTTCCTGCTCGCGCCGGCCGACGTGGCCGTGCTCGGCAGCGAGCACGGCTACACGGCGGTGGCGCGCTGGAACGGGTGACGGGCGCCGGTCAGCGGCGGCCCGCCCCGACGATCGCGCTGCGGCGCAGGATCGGGCTGCGGTTGCCCGCCGCGTCGACGGCCTGACCGCGCAGCGTCAGCGCCCGTCGGGCGCGCGAGCGGGCGACGACCGCGCGCGCCCCGCTGTTGAGCTTCACGCGCAGCGTCGTGCGCCGGCCGGCCCGCAGGGTGCGCGACAGGGCGCCGTACTGGCGGCCCTTGGTGAGGCGCAGCGTCAGGCGGCACGCCTCGCTGCAGCGCGCGACGACGCGGATGCCCTTGCGGCGGGCGACCCGCGCGCTCGTGCGGCGCGCGACCCGCAGCGTGAGGCGCGGCGCGGCGGTGTCGCGCCGGGTCGTGGAGGTCGTCGTGGTGGTCGTGGTCGTGGTGGTCGTCGTCGCGCCGCGCGACGGCGCCGGCGCCGGCTGGGGAGCCGGTCCGCCGCCGCCGGCCGGCGGGGCGGGCGCGGCCGGGATCAGCAGGCCGGTGAGCGCGTCGACGATCCCCAGCACCGTGCCCTGCGGGTCGGTGACGAGCCCGTTGGGATCGACGATCGCGTCGGGCGGCACCGGAAGCGCGGGCAGGGGCGGGACGGGCAGCGCGGGCAGCGGCGACTGCGCGGCGGCTCCGGCGGGCACCACCGCCGGCAGGGCGCAGGCCAGCGTGGCGGCGCCGACCCCGACGAGCTTCTTCATGCGGTCCTCCTCCTCGGACACCTGCGGGTACCGTTGCTTCGTGGCAACTGCACGCTCAAACGACGGGAGGCGGGCGATCTTGCGGTCGCGCGGAGCCGGCGCGTGAGGCCCTGGATCGCCGAGCACGCCGCGGAGATCGCCGCGCGCGCCGAGCGCGAGCTCGAGGCGCTCGTGGCGGTGTCGTCGCCGTCGGGCGACGTGGAGGGGGCCGAGGAGTGCATCAGCGTCGTCGGCGCGCTCGTGCCCTCCGAGGCGGCCACCGAGCGCGTGCCGTGCTCGTCGCCCGGCCACGCCGACGACCTGATCGTGCGGCTGCCGGGGACGGGGACGCGCCGCATCCTGCTGCTCGGCCACGTCGACACCGTCGTCGCCCACGAGGACCACCGGCCGCTGCTGCGCGAGCAGGACCGGCTCATCGGCTCGGGCGCCGTCGACATGAAGGGCGGCGACGTCCTGGCGATCGGGGTGCTGCGCGCGCTCGCGGAGCGGCGGGAGGACTTCGCCGAGGTCGCGCTGCTGCTCGTCTGCGACGAGGAGTGGCGCAGCGCCCCGTTCGCGCACGTCGACACGTTCGCCGGCTGGGACGCGTGCCTGTGCTTCGAGGGCGGCCAGCTCGACGGCGGCAACGACGCGGTCGTCGTGCGCCGCAAGGCCGCCGGGACGCTGCTGGTGCGCGCGACCGGCGCGTCGTCGCACTCCGGCTCGGCGCCCGAGCGGGGCCGCAACGCGCTGCTGGCGCTGGCCACGGCCGCCCAGCTCGTCGCGGGCCGCCACGACCCGACGGGGCCCGACCGGCTCACCGCCGTCCCGACCGTGCTGCGCAGCGGCGACGCGTTCAACGTGGTGCCGTCCGGCGGCGAGCTGTACTGCGACCTGCGCTCGGACCGGACCGAGGCCTTCCACGACGTGCTCGCGTCGCTGCCGGGCGAGATCGGCGGCGCCGAGCTGCACGCCGAGTTCGAGCGCATCTGGCCGGCGATGGACGCCCGCGACCAGACGGCGCCGCTGCTGGAGGAGGCGTCCAGGCGGCTGGGGCGGCCGATCGTCGCCGCGTCGCGCGGCGGGGCCAGCGACGCGTCGCACTTCGCGCCGGTGATCCCGCTGACCGTCGACGGGCTCGGTCCGCGCGGCGGCGGCGCGCACGCGCCCCACGAGTTCGTGCTGCGCGACGGGCTGCGCTCGCGGGCGGAGGTGGCGCTCGCGATCGTCGACGCGCTGCTGTAGCGGCTACGCCGCCAGCAGGCCGGCCGTGCCGCCGTGCACGAGCGCGGCGTAGCGCCCGTCGAGCGCCATCAGCTCGTCGTGGGTGCCGCGCTCCACCAGCTCGCCGCCGTCGAGGACGACGATCTGGTCGGCGTGGCGGACCGTGGAGAGGCGGTGGGCGATCGCGATCGTGGTGCGCGTGGCGGCCAGCTCGTCGAGCGCGTCCTGCACGGCGCGCTCGGTCTCGGCGTCCAGCGCGCTCGTGGCCTCGTCGAGCACGAGCACCGGCGGGTTGCGCAGCACCGTGCGGGCGATCGCGATGCGCTGCTTCTCGCCGCCGCTGAAGCGGTAGCCGCGCTCGCCCACGACCGTGTCGTAGCCCTCCGGGAGCGACTCGATCAGGTCGTGGATGCGCGCGGCGCGGGCGGCGGCGACGAGCTCCTCGGCGGTCGCGTCCGGACGGGCGAAGCGCAGGTTGTCGGCCACCGAGGCGTGGAAAAGGTAGGTCTCCTGGGAGACGAGCCCGACGGTGGCGGCCAGCGACTCGAGCGTCGCGTCGCGCACGTCGACCCCGTCGATCGCCACGCCTCCGCGCTGCGCGTCGTACAGACGCGCGACGAGGTAGCCCATCGTGGTCTTGCCGGCGCCGGTCTCGCCGACGATCGCCAGCGTCGTCCCCGGCTCCACCGCGACGTCGATCCCGCGCAGCGTCCACGGCGCGTCGTCGCCGTAGCGGAACCACACGTCCTCGAACGTCACGCGACCGCCGCGGCCGTGCAGCTCGACGTCGCCGCCGCGGATCTCCACGGGCAGGTCGAGGTACTCGAAGATCCGCTCGAACAGCGCGAGCGAGCTCTGCACCTCCACGCCGACCGACAGCAGCGACCCGATCGGCGACAGCAGCCGCGTCTGCAGCGTGGTGAACGCGACGACCGTGCCGATCGAGACCGCCTCCGGCGACAGGCCGGCGAACAGGTAGACCAGCGCCGGCATCGCCGCGAACGACACCTGGATCGTCGCCATCACCCAGCGGCCGGCCATCCGGCTGCGGACCTCGAGGTCGGCCAGGCGCGCGGACTCGCCCTCGAAGCGCCGGGCGAGCGCGTCGGTGCGGCCCATCGTCTTGCCGAGCAGGATGCCCGACACCGACAGCGACTCCTCGATCAGCGTCGAGATGTCGGCCATCGTCTCCTGGCGGTGGCGGGTGATGCGCCGCCGCTGGGCGCCGACGCGCCGGCTCAGCCACACGAACAGCGGCAGCACGGCCAGCGAGAACGCGGCCAGCAGCGGGTCGAGCAGCAGCATCGCGACGATCGTCGCCGCGACCGTCGTCACGTTGGAGACGATCGAGGTCGCGGTGGAGGTGACGACCGACTGCACGCCGCCGATGTCGTTGGCGATGCGCGACTGGACCTCGCCGGTGCGCGTGCGGGTGAAGAACGCGAGCGGCAGCCGCTGCAGGTGGCGGTAGACGCGGGTGCGCAGGTCGTGCATCACCTGCTGGCCGACGCCGGTGGCCAGCCAGGTCTGCACGACGCCGAGCGCGCCGGTCACCACGGCGACCGCGATCATGCCGCCGACCAGCCAGGCCAGCAGCGTGGTGTCGCGGTCGGGGAGGGCGGTGTCGAGGATCGCGCGCAGGAGGAACGGCGACACCATCGAAATCCCTGCTGAGACCACGATCAGGCCCAGCACCGTGGCCAGCCTGGCGCGGTACGGGCGGAACAGACGAGCGATCCTCACGGAGCCAGTCTAGCCCAGATAGTTGAAGTCCTAAACGATTATGGTCTACCGGCCGTCGACCGCATTCGCTAGAGTGCCCGGCCGTCGAATGACCAACGCCGAATGCCCGCCGTTCCGCCGGTGGGCAGCGGGGGAACCATTGGCCGCCCTGTGCGGCCGGGGGCGAATCGCCGGACCGACTCCGGTGTAGCGCTGCTCTTTCTGCGCGAGCCCGACAGCTAACCCCGTAGGCACGAAGAAAGAGAAGGGACCTTCGGAGTGCCGCACATACGTCTCCCTGCGCTGGTCGCGCTCTGCGCCTGCGCGGCCGCTTTCGCACTGCCCGCGACCGCCTCTGCATATCGCTTCGGTGAGCGCACGCTGAAGCCCGGGACGTCGGGCAAGGACGTGAAGACCGCCCAGAAGCTCCTGCGCAAGCTCGGGGAGTCGATCAGCGTCGACGGGCAGTACGGGCCGGCCACCACCCGCGCGGTCCGCGGCTTCGAGCGCGCCCAGGGGCTGCGCCGCAACGGCCGCCTGGAGGTCGATGAGGCCCCGACGCTGAAGACCGCCGCCGCCGAGGCGGCCCGCGAGCGCGCCGGCGCCCGTCGCACCACGCCGGTCGCCGACGAGGAGGACGGCGAGCTGCCGCCCGCGACCGACGAGGCGGCGCCCGCCGAGAGCGGCGCGGCGCCCGCGCCCACGATCGGCGGCGCCACGACGTCCGACCCGGTCGGCGTCCCCGGCGAGAAGGCGATCCTCAACCCGGACGGCACCGCCACGGCGCCGGCGAGCGCGCCGCCCGAGGTGCACGCGATCATCGCCGCCGGCAACGAGATCGCGACCAAGCCCTACAAGTACGGCGGCGGCCACGGGCGCTGGAAGGACAGCGGCTACGACTGCTCGGGCTCGGTGTCCTACGCGCTGCACGGCGCCGGCCTGCTCGACTCGGCGATGCCGTCGAGCGGCTTCATGAGCTGGGGCGAGCGCGGCGAGGGCAAGTGGGTGACCATCTACGCCAAGGGCAGCCACATGTACATGGTGGTCGCCGGCCTGCGCTTCGACACCTCCGGCGCCAAGCCCTCGCGCTGGCAGACCAAGATGCGCTCGTCGTCGAGCTTCACGGTCCGCCACCCGCCGGGGCTGTAGCGCCTGCGTCCGGCCGCGCCGGCGTGCCTGCGGGCGCGCCGCGCGGCTGCTCGCATCGCGAGAGGCGATTGAGCCCCGCTGAGCGGGGTTGGATCGCCACTCGTGCCGGCGGCGGCGCCGTTGTCGGTTTGAGCTCGCTATGCGATCGCGAGGCGGCAACGGGCGTCGAGGGGGCGTGGGCGGGGTCGTCGGCGCGAGACCGCGCACCGAGCGGAGCGCAACCACCGCCCGTAGACTCCGCCGCCGAGTGGAGCGCGACCTGCAGGACGTGGTGGATCGGCTGAGCGCCCGTCTCGGCCGGCCCGTGCTCATCGACGACACCGAGCTGCGCCCGCTGGCCTACAGCCGGCAGACCGGGTCGCTGGACGCGGTCCGGACGGTCAGCATCCTCGAGCGCGGGGCGCCGCCACCGGTGCGCGACGCGCTGTTCGGGTACGGGATCGCGAGCGCGCCCCGCGCCGCGCCTGTCCACATCGCCGCCGACCCCTCGATCGACATGGCCGCCCGCATCTGCGTGCCGATCGGCCCGCCGCGCGGCCGCCACGGCTACCTGTGGGTGATCGAGGACGAGCCGCTCCCCGACGCCGACCTCGAGGCGACCGCGGCCGCGGCGCAGCGGGCCGAGGAGCTGCTCGCCGCCGAGGCGGCGCAGCAGGCCGAGCGGGCCGAGCGCGACGAGGCGCTGCTCCAGGACCTGGCGGCGGCCGCGCGCGCGCCCGCCGACCTGGCCGCCGAGCTCGAGCGCCGCCGCCTGCTCCAGGGCCGGCCGCTGACCGTCTGCGTCACGGCCACCGAGCCCGCGGGCGGCGACGCCCACCGCCGCTGGCTGCGCGCCGGCCTCGATCGCCTGCGCCGCCGGATGGCGCCCGGCGCCGTCCTCGCCGGCGAGCTCGACGGCCGCCCCGCCTGCATCGCCGCCGCGAGCCCGGCCGCGCTCGCCGACGCGGGCGCGCCCTCGATCGCCGAGGCGCTCGTCGCCGCCGTCGAGGAGGAGCCCGGCCCCGACGGCGCCCGCGCCGTCGTGGGGGAGGGCGAGCCGTTCGCCGATCTCGCCGCCGCGCCGGCCGCCCACCGCCGCGCCCGCGCCGCCCTGCGCGCCGTCTCCCACGGCGCCGCCCGCTGGAGCGACCTCGGCGCCGACCGCGTCCTCGCCCACGTCGACCCCCGCGCCGCGCTCGCCGACCTGCCGCCCGGCGTCGCCCGCCTGCTCGAGCCCGAGCACGCCCCGCTGCGCGAGACCCTCGCCGCCTACCTCGAGCGCGCCGGCGACGTCAAGACGACGGCCGATGCGCTCTCGCTGCACCGCGCCGGGCTCTACTACCGCCTGCGCCGCATCGAGGAACTCGCCGGCGTCGACCTGCGCCGCGGCGACGACCGCCTGCTGTGCCATCTGGCGCTGCGGCTCGCCGACCGCGCGCCCCGCGAGCGCTGAGCCCGCAGCCGCGCCCGGAGGCTCAGACCACGAGGCCGTGGCGCATCGTGTTCTCGCTCACCACGTGGGACTCGACGAAGTGGCGCAGGTAGCCCGGCCCGCCCGCCTTCGTCCCGGTGCCCGACAGCCGGTTGCCGCCGAACGGCTGGCGGCCGACCATCGCCCCGGTGATGTGGCGGTTCACGTAGAGGTTGCCGACCGGCACGCGCGCGCTCACCCGCCGCACCACGTCGGGGTTGCGCGAGAACAGCCCGCCGGTCAGCGCGACCGGCAGCGTGTCGAGCACGTCGCAGGCCGCATCGACGCTCGGGACCGCCTCGACCACCACGACCGGGCCGAACAGCTCCTCGCGCGCCACCGGCGACCCCGGGTCGGCGCCGGTGATCAGCGTCGGCGCGACGAACCAGCCGCCGCCCGGTCCCGCCGCGCCCCGGCGGACCGTCGCGCCCGCCTGCGCGGCGGCCGCGACGTGGCGCTCGAGCCGCTCCTGCGACGCCGCCTCGATCACCGGCGGCACGTCGACGCCGAAGCGCTCGGCCTGGTCGACGACCAGCGTGTCGAGCAGCCCGCCGAGCCGCTC
>DATMSA010000168.1:0-16913 GCA_035565675.1 Capillimicrobium sp.
GCCGACGCGCCGCCGTCCGTCAAGCGCATCGAGCTGACCGGCGACAACGTCACCGGCGAGATCCGGCGCACCGGCCGCGCCACCCGCATCGACGACTACCGCGACGCCTCCGGCCCCATCGCCGAGCGCGCCCGCGAGCAGGGCATCGTGCGCGGGGTGGGCGCGCCCATCAACGTCGGCGGCCGGCTGTGGGGCGCGATGCTCGCGGGGTCGAGCTCGCCCGAGCCGCTGGAGCCCGACATCGAGCGGCGCATCGAGCAGTTCGCCGAGCTCGTCGCCACCGCGATCGCCAACGCCGAGGCCCGCGCCGAGGTCACGCGCCTGGCGGCGGAGCAGGCGGCGCTGCGGCGCGTGGCCACGCTCGTCGCCGAGGGGTCGCCGCCCGCCGACGTGTTCGACGCGGCCATCGCCGAGGTGGCTGATCTGCTGCACGCCAGCCACGTCGTGCTCGTCCGCTTCGAGCCCGGGCCGGAGGTCACCGTACTCGCGCGCCTCGGGCTGCGCGCCTCGCTGGTGCCGGCCGGCGCGCGCCTGCCGGTCGACCCGACGAGCGCGAACGCCGCCGTCCTGCGCACCGGACGCCCCGCGCGCCTCGACGACCCCGCCCACGCGGCCGAGGGGCGGCTCAGCGACATCAAGCGCGAGATCGGCGTGGCGACCACGGCCGCGACGCCGATCTTCGTCGAGGGGCGCCTGTGGGGCTCGATCACGGCGGGATGGGTTCCCGACCCGCCGGCCCCGGCCGACGCCGAGCAGCGCCTGACCGAGTTCGCCGAGCTGCTCGGGGTCGCGATCTCCAACGCCGACAGCCGCGCCAAGCTCACCGCGTCGCGGGCGCGCATCATCGCCGCCCAGGACGATGCGCGCCGGCGCGTCGTGCGCGACCTGCACGACGGCGCCCAGCAGCGGCTGATCCACACGATCGTGACCCTGCGGCTCGCCGAGCAGGCCTCCGGCCACGACCCGGAGCGCACGCGCGAGCTGGTGGCCGAGGCGCTCGAGCACGCGAGCCTCAGCAACGCCGAGCTGCGCGACCTGGCCCAGGGGCTCCTGCCGCCGGTCCTCACCCGCGGCGGCCTGCGCGCCGGCGTCGAGTCGCTCGTGTCGCGCCTGGGGATGCCGGTGACGCTCGACCTGCCCGAGGAGCGCTTCTCGGCCGGCCTGGAGGCCAGCGCCTACTTCGTGATCGCCGAGGCGCTCACGAACGTCCTCAAGCACGCCGCGGCGAGCCGCGCCGAGGTCCGCGCCGTCGTCGACGGCGCCTCGCTCGTCGTCTCCGTCCGCGACGACGGGGTCGGCGGCGCCGACCCGGAGGGCACCGGCCTGGTCGGCATCGGCGACCGCGTCGCCGCGCTCGGCGGCCGGCTGACGATCGACAGCCCGGTCGGCGGCGGGACGCTCGTCGAGGCCCGGCTGCCCGTCGACGGCTCATAGCCGGCCGGCGGCGGTGGGGCGAGCCCGTCCGCGATCGGGATAGGCTGCCGCGGGACCATGGAGCGACAGCGGGGCATGTCGCGTGTCGCGGCACTCGACGGTCTCAGGGCGCTGGCGGTCATCGCCGTCATGCTCGAGCACAGCCATCTGCAGTTCGGACACGGCGGGCTGTTCGGCGTGGACGTGTTCTTCGTGCTGAGCGGCTTCCTCATCACGGGCGTCCTGCTGGGCGAGCGCGAGCGTCACGGCCGCATCTCCTTCCGCCGGTTCTACGCGCGCCGCGTGCTGCGCCTGTACCCGGCGCTCGTCGTCGTCCTGATCGTCTGCACGCCGGTCGGCTGGACGCTCGTGCCCGGCCACACGTGGGGCGACTGGTTCGCCGCGGTGGCGGCGGCCGCCACGTACACGTCGAATTTCGTGATCCTCGTCAACGGGCAGCTCACGCTCGGCGTGCTGGACCCCACCTGGTCGCTGGCGATCGAGGAGCAGTTCTACCTGCTGTGGCCGGTGGCGCTCATGGGCCTGCTCGCGCTGGGCGTCTCGGCGCGGGCGCGCATCGGCATCGTCCTGGCCGTGGCCGCGGGCGGCCTGTCGCTGTTCTGGATCACCTACCACCCGCTCACGGGGCCCGCCGTCCCGCTGGACATGAGCGGCCTGTCGGCCTACGTGCGCCCGGACGCCCGGTTCGGCGAGCTGCTCATCGGCTGCGCGCTGGCGATGGCGCTCGCCGGCCGCCGCGGCCGGCCGCTCCCCGTCTGGGGCGAGCGCGCCATGGCCGGCGCGGTGCTCGTCGCGATCGCCGGCCTGTGGCTGTCGCGCGAGCTGTTCGTGCAGACCCTGCAGCCCGGCGGCGGCAACCCGATGGCGATGATCCCGGTGGTCGCCGTGTGCGCCGGCATCCTCGTCGCGCGGATCGCGACCGGCCCGCGGTCCTGGACCGCGCGGGTGCTGAGCCTCACGCCGCTCCCGCAGATCGGGCTGATCTCCTACGGCCTGTACCTGTGGCACGCGCCGGTGTTCGCCGTCATCAAGGAGGACCCGTTCGGCCTCACCGGGGCCGAGCAGCTCGTGCAGTGGGCGCTGACGTTCGCCCTGGCGATCGCGTCCTACCTCGTCGTCGAGCAGCCGTTCCTGCGCCTCAAGGACCGCCTGCGCGACACGCCGGTGGCCGGGCTGCAGCCGGCGCCGGCCGTCGTGGGGGCGGCGGCGCCCGCCGGCGTGCTCGGCGCGGCGCCCGCCGCCGGCGGCGCCGAGGCCCGCGCCGCCGGAGGGCGGCCGGAGCCGGTGGCCGTCGCGCGCGCCGACGAGTGATCTCGCGCCGGCGCCCTGTATGCGATAACGTACAGGCGTATGGCGACGGCTGCCGAAGCCACCGTGAACGTCGGTCCCCGCGTGCGCGCCCTGCGCGAGGGGATGGACCTGAGCCTGCGCGACCTGGCCGAGCGCAGCGGCGTCAGCGCGCCGATGCTCAGCCAGGTCGAGCGCGGCGAGACGAGCCCGACGCTCGCCGTCGCCGCCCGCATCGCCTCGGGGCTGGACCTGACGCTGAGCCAGCTCCTGCGCCTCGACGAGGGCGGCAGCGTGTCCGTCGTGCGCGCCGGCGAGGTCCGGCGCGGCGGCGGCGCCCACGGCCACACGATCGAGGTGCTCACCCCGCCGCTGCCCGGGCAGCGCGCGGAGCTGAGCCGCCACGTCCTCGCGCCCGGCGCGGCGACCGGCGGCGCCGGCGACCCGCCGATGCACGAGCCGGGCAGCCGCGAGATCGCCCACGTGCAGGCGGGCCGCCTGGAGCTCGTCATCGACGGCGATCGCCACGTCCTGGACGCCGGCGACACCGTCACCTTCGACGCCGACCTACCCCACCACTTCGAGAACCCCGGCCCGGACGAGGCGACCTTCATCGCCGTCGTGTCGGCCGGCCTGCGGAGGAGCTAGCCCATGCCCACGACCCTGTTCGACAAGATCTGGGCGGCCCACGAGGTCGCGCCCGGGCTGATCTACATCGACCTGCACCTCGTCCACGAGGTCACCAGCCCGCAGGCGTTCGACGGCCTGCGCCTCGCCGGGCGCACGGTCCGCCGCCCCGACCGCACCGTCGCGACCGCCGACCACAACGTGCCCACCGACGGCACGCCCGTCGCGCGCCTCATCAAGGACGAGCTCAGCCGCGTCCAGGTCGAGACGCTCGAGCGCAACGCCGCCGAGTTCGGCATCCCGCTCTACAGCATCGGCTCCGACCACCAGGGCATCGTCCACGTCATCGGGCCCGAGCTGGGGCTCACCCGCCCGGGCATGACGATCGTCTGCGGCGACAGCCACACCGCCACCCACGGCGCGTTCGGCGCGCTCGCCTTCGGCATCGGCACGTCCGAGGTCGAGCACGTCCTGGCGACGCAGTGCCTCGTGCAGCGCAAGCCCAAGGCGATGCGCATCCGCTACGAGGGCATGCCCGGCTTCGGCGTCACCGCCAAGGACCTGATCCTCGGCACGATCGGCCAGATGGGCGTCGACGGCGCCGTCGGCCACGTCGTCGAGTACGCCGGCCCCGCGATCGAGGCGCTCTCGATGGAGGGCCGCATGACGATCTGCAACATGACGATCGAGGGCGGCGGGCGCGCCGGCATGGTCGCGCCCGACGACACGACGTTCGCGTGGGTCGAGGAGCGCGCCGGGATCGCGATCCCCGACGAGTGGCGCGCGCTGCGCACCGACGACGGCGCCACGTTCGACAAGGAGATCGTCGTCGACGCGGCCGCGCTCAGCCCGCAGGTGACCTGGGGGACGACGCCCGACCGCGTCGTGCCCGTCACCGCGGCGGTGCCCGAGCCCAAGGACGAGGGCGACGAGCGCGCGCTGACCTACATGGGCCTGGAGCCGGGGACGCCGATCACCGAGATCCAGCTCGACCGCGTGTTCATCGGCTCGTGCACGAACAGCCGCATCGGCGACCTGCGCGCCGCCGCCGAGGTCGTCCAGGGCCGCAAGGTCGCCTCGCACGTCAACGCGATGGTCGTGCCGGGCAGCGCCCAGGTGAAGGAGCAGGCCGAGGCCGAGGGCCTGGACCGCGTCTTCCGCGAGGCCGGCTTCGACTGGCGCAGCGCCGGCTGCTCGATGTGCCTGGGCATGAACCCCGACATCGCCGCGCCGGGCGAGCGGGTCGCCTCGACCAGCAACCGCAACTTCGAGGGGCGCCAGGGCCGCGGCGCCCGCAGCCACCTCGTCTCGCCGCAGATGGCCGCGGCGGCGGCGATCGAGGGCCGTTTCGTCGACATCCGCGACTGGAGCTAGGAGAGCCGGACCATGGAGAGCATCACCACGATCCGGGGTCGCGTCTCGGTCCTCGACCGCGACGACGTCGACACCGATCAGATCATGCCCAAGCAGTTCCTCAAGCGGGTGGAGCGGACCGGCTTCGGCGAGTTCCTGTTCTACGACTGGGCCAAGGAGCCAGACTGGAACCTGCCCAAGAACCCGATCCTCGTCACCGGCGAGAACTTCGGCTGCGGCTCCAGCCGCGAGCACGCGCCGTGGGGCCTGGAGGACTACGGCTTCCGGGCGATCATCGCGCCGAGCTTCGCCGACATCTTCTACTCCAACTGCACCAAGATCGGGCTGCTGCCGGTCGCGCTGCCGCGCGACGTCGTGAAGGCGATCATGGGCGTCGGCGAGTGCGAGATCGACCTGCCGGCGAAGGTCGTGCGCTTCGACGGCGAGGAGGTCCCGTTCGAGATCGACGACGAGATCCACCACCGGCTCGTCAACGGCCTGGACGACATCGCGCTGACGCTCCAGCAGGAGGACGCGATCGCCGCCTACGAGGCCGCCCACGAGGGCCAGGGTCCCAACACGCTCGAAGTGGCGGCCCGCGCATGAGCCACCGCATCGTCCTGCTGCCCGGCGACGGGATCGGCCCCGAGGTCGTCGCCGCCACCACGAAGGTGCTCGACGCGGTCGGCGACTTCGCCTACGAGGAGCACCTGATCGGCGGCGCCGCGATCGACGCGACCGGCACCGCGCTGCCCGACGAGACGCTCGCCGCCTGCCGCGCGTCCGACGCGGTGCTCCTCGGCGCGGTCGGCGGCCCCAAGTGGGACTCGACCGACCCCGGCCGGCCGCGGCCCGAGCAGGGCCTGCTCGGCATCCGCAAGGGCCTGGAGCTGTTCGCCAACCTGCGCCCGGTCCGCCCGCTCACCGCGCTGCTGGACGCCAGCCCGCTGAAGCGCGACCGCATCGAGGGCACCGACCTGCTCGTCGTGCGCGAGCTGACCGGCGGCATGTACTTCGGGCGCAAGGAGCGCACCGCCGACGCCGCGTCCGACGAGAACGCCTACACGCGCCCGGAGGTCGAGCGGATCGCCCGCGTCGCCTTCCGCGCCGCGCGCCGCAAGGTCACCAACGTGGACAAGATGAACGTCCTCGAGGTGTCGCGCTTCTGGCGCGAGGTCGTGCTGGAGGTCCACGCCGCCGAGTTCCCGGGCGTGACGATCGACCACATGCTCGTCGACAACGCCGCGATGCAGCTCATCAACGCGCCGTCGGAGTTCGACGTGATCCTCACCGACAACATGTTCGGCGACATCCTCAGCGACGAGGCCGCGATGATCACCGGCTCGATCGGGATGCTGCCGAGCGCGTCGCTGGGCGAGGAGGGCCGGCCCGGGCTGTTCGAGCCCGTCCACGGCTCGGCGCCAGACATCGCCGGGCGCGGGATCGCCAACCCGCTGGCGACGATCCTGTCGGCGGCGCTGCTGCTGCGCCACGGGATCGGGTTGCCGGCCGAGGCCGACGCCCTAGAATCCGCGGTGGACCGTGCCCTGGAGGGCGGTCTGCGCACCCCCGACCTGGGCGGTGACGCCACCACCGACCAGGCCACCCAGGCCGTCTTGGAGCAGCTGTGAAGCCAACGGAGCTCATCTGGCTCAACGGGGAGTTCGTCAAGTGGGAGGACGCGACCGTCCACGTCCTCACGCACGGACTGCACTACGGGACCGGGGTCTTCGAGGGCGTACGCTGCTACGACACCGAGATCGGGCCGGCGATCTTCCGCCACACCGAGCACCTCGACCGCCTGGAGAAGTCGGCGGCGCTCTACCACATGCCGATCCCGTACTCGAACGAGGAGTTGCGGTCGGTCACCAAGGACCTGATCGCGCGCAACGGGCTGCGCTCCTGCTACATCCGGCCGCTCGTCTTCCGCGGCTACGGGACGATGGGGCTGTTCCCGCTCGACGCGCCCGTCGACGTGTGCATCGCGGTCTGGGAGTGGGGCGCCTACCTCGGCGAGGAGGGCAAGCGCCGCGGGGTGCGGGCGAAGGTCTCCAGCTGGCGGCGCATCAGCCCCGACGCGCTGATCCCGCACGCGAAGGCCTCCGGCCAGTACCTCAACTCGATCCTGGCCAAGATCGAGACGCACAAGGCCGGCTACGAGGAGGCGATCCTCCTCGACGACCACGGCCACGTCTGCGAGGGCTCGGGCGAGAACATCTTCGTCGTGCGCGACGGCGTCATCCACACGCCGCCGCAGACCGCCTCGATCCTGGACGGCATCAACCGCCGCTCGGCGATCCAGATCGCGCGCGACCTCGGCTTCGAGGTCGTCGAGCGCGACATCGCGCGCGCGGAGCTGTACCTGGCCGACGAGGTCTACCTGACCGGCACGGCCGCCGAGCTCGTCCCCGTGCGCGAGATCGACGACCGCCAGGTCGGCGACGGCACGCCGGGCGAGATCACGCGGGCGGTGCAGGCCGCGTTCGACGACGCCCTGCACGGGCGCGCCGAGCGCTACCGCGAGTGGCTGGACCCGGTCGAGGTCCCGGCCCGAATTCCCTAGGCGCCCGGCGGGGGATCGCTGGGCGCCTCGTCACGTCCAGCCGACCACCTCGACCAGGAGCACCTGAACCGCAATGACCACCATCGAGCTCTACGACGCCACGCTTCGCGACGGCATGCAGGGCGAGGGCATGTCCCTCACCGCCGACGAGAAGCTGCGCGTGGTCCACAAGCTCGACGAGCTCGGCGTCGACCTCGTCGAGGCCGGGTTCCCGTCGTCGAACCCCAAGGAGATCGAGCTCTTCGAGCTCCTGTCGCGCGAGCGCTTCGCGCACTGCGAGATCGCCGCGTTCGGGATGACCCGCCGCCGGGGCGTGACCGCCGACGCCGACGAGGGCCTGGCCGTGCTGGCCGCCTCGTTCGCGCCCGTATGCACGATCGTCGGCAAGACCTGGAAGCTGCACCTGGAGAAGGTCGTGCGCGTCTCGCCCGAGGAGAACCTGGCGATGATCGCCGAGTCGATCGCGTTCCTGCGCGCCCAGGGCAAGCGGGTCGTCTACGACTCCGAGCACTTCTTCGACGCGTTCCGCGCCGATCCCGACTACGCGCTGCGCTGCGTGGCCACCGCCGCCGAGGCGGGCGCCGAGACCGTCGTGCTGTGCGACACCAACGGGTCGTCGCTGCCGTCGCAGATCGCCGAGGCGGCCGCGCGCGTCGCGGAGGTCGTCGACCGGTTCGGGATCCACTGCCACAACGACCTCGAGTGCGGCGTCGCCAACACGATCGCCGCCGTCGAGGCCGGGGCCGTGCACGTGCAGGGCACGATGAACGGCATCGGCGAGCGCACCGGCAACGCGAACCTCGTCTCGATCATCGGCAACCTGCAGACGAAGATGGGCCACGAGCTGCTGAGCGCCGAGCAGCTCGGCCGGCTCACGCAGACCGCGCACTTCGTCGACGAGCTGCTGAACCGCACGCCGAACCCGCAGCAGCCGTACGTGGGCAAGAACGCGTTCGCGCACAAGGGCGGCATGCACGTCGCCGGGGTGCGCGCCGACGCGTCGACGTTCGAGCACATGGAGCCCGAGGTGGTCGGCAACGAGCGGGCGCTGCTGGTCTCCGAGCTGGCCGGCCGCGCCACCGTCGCCGAGAAGGCCGAGGCGCTCGGCCTCGACGTCGATGCCGAGCGCGTCATCGACCGCGTGAAGGCGCTCGAGCACGCCGGGTACCAGTTCGAGGCCGCCGACGGCTCGTTCGAGCTGCTGCTGCGCAAGGAGTCGGGCGCCTACGAGCCGCTGTTCCGCCTGGAGTCGTGGCGGTGCATCGTCGAGCAGCGCGCCGACGGGAAGGTCGAGACCGAGGCGACGATCAAGATCTTCGTCGACGGCGAGCGCTACGTGCGCACCGCCGAGGGCAACGGCCCGGTCAATGCGCTGGACCGCGCGCTGCGCGACGCGCTCACCGAGATCCACCCGCACCTGGCCGACCTCCAGCTCGTGAACTTCAAGGTGCGCATCCTCGACGAGACGAAGGGCACCGGCGCGGTCACGCGCGTCCTGCTGGACACCTCCGACGGCCAGGACGTGTGGGGCTCGATCGGGGTCAACGAGAACGTCATCGCGGCGTCCTGGCAGGCGCTGGTCGACTCGCTCGAGCGCGCGATGCAGCCGGCGCGCGTGCGCACGTGACGATCCCGCTCGCGCAGCCGGTCATCGGGCCGGAGGAGGAGGCCGCGGTCCTGGAGGTGCTGCGCTCCGGGCAGCTCTCGCTCGGCCCGTGCCTGGCCGAGTTCGAGCGGCGCTTCGCCGCGCGCCTGGGCGTCGCGCACGCCAGCGCGGTCTCGTCGGGCACGACCGGGCTGCACCTGGCGCTGCGCGCCGTCGGGGTGCGCGACGGAGACGAGGTCGTCACGTCGCCGTTCTCGTTCGTCGCCAGCGCCAACGTGATGGCCTACGAGCGGGCGCGCCCGGTGTTCGCCGACATCGACCCGCGGACGCTGAACCTCGATCCCGACGCCGCGGCGGCCGCGATCACCGACCGCACCGCGGCGATCCTGCCCGTCCACATCTTCGGCTACCCGGCCGACCTGCCCGCGTTCGAGCGGCTGGGGCTGCCGATCGTCGAGGACGCCTGCGAGGCGCTGGGCGCCGTCCACGCCGACGGGACGCCGGTGGGCGGGCGCGGGCACCCGGCCGTGTTCGGCTTCTACGCCAACAAGCAGCTCACGACCGGCGAGGGCGGGATGCTCACCACCGGCGACGCGTCCGTGAAGGAGCGCGTCGACTCCGAGCGCAACCAGGGCCGCGCGCCGAACATGGACTGGCTCGACCACGACCGCCTCGGCTTCAACTACCGCCTGTCCGACGTCGCCTGCGCGATCGGCCTCGCCCAGCTCGACCGCCTCGACGACATGCTCGCCGCCCGCGCGCGCGTGGCCGGCTGGTACCGCGAGGCGCTCGCCGGGATCGAGGGCCTCGACCTGCCGTGCGAGGACGCCGGCGGCGACCGCCGCGGCTGGTTCGTGTTCGTCGTGCAGCTTCCGCGCGGGCGCGACCGCGACGGCGTGATCGAGGGGCTGCGGGCGCGCGGCGTGCAGTCCAAGCCGTACCTGCCGGCGATCCACCTGATGAGCTACTACCGCGAGACCTACGGCCACCGCGAGGGCGAGTTCCCGGTCTGCGAGGACGTCGCGGCGCGCTCGGTCGCGCTCCCGTTCTTCCCCCGGATGACCGAGTCGCAGGTCGAGCAGGTCTCGGACGCCCTGCGCGCGGTGCTTGAATCCCGACCGTGAACGAACGTGGGACCCCCTCCGGCGGCCAGCGGCCACCGTCCGATGTCCACAATCCCCGTGGGGCCGCCTCCGGACCCACGGGCCGTTTCGCCGAGCCCCAGCATCCCGCCTTCCGGGCGATGAACACGTCGCTGCACTACGACCGGCGGCTGTGGCCGCACGACCTGGCCGGCTCGCGAGCGCACACGCGCATGCTCGCCTCCGCGGGCGTGATCGGGACCGACGAGCGCGACGAGCTGCTGCGCGGGCTGGACCTCGTGGAGGCCGAGCTGGCCGAGGGCACGTTCCCGTTCCAGCCCGACGACGAGGACATCCACATGGCCGTCGAGCGGCGGCTCACCGAGCTGATCGGGCCGGTCGGCGGCAAGCTGCACACGGCGCGGTCGCGCAACGACCAGGTCGCCACCGACGTGTCGCTGTTCGTGCGTGCCGAGGCGCAGGCCGCGATCGAGCGGATCGAGGGGCTCGCGGGCGCGCTGATCGCCGTCGCCGAGCGCAACGTCGACGCCCACCTGCCCGGCTACACGCACCTGCAGCGGGCGCAGCCGGTGTACCTCGCCCACCACCTGCTCGCCTACGTGTGGATGCTGCTGCGCGACCGCGAGCGCTTCCACTTCGTCGCGACCCGCTCGGTCGCCCAGCTCCCGCTCGGGGCCGGGGCACTGGCCGGCGTCAACTTCCCGACCGACCGCGCCATGGTCGCCGCCGAGCTCGGGTTCGAGCGCGTGGCGCCCAACTCGATCGACGCGGTCTCCAACCGCGACTTCGTGCTGGACTACCTCGGCGCCGCCGCGACGTGCCTGACGCACCTGTCGCGGCTGGGGGCCGAGCTCGTGCTGTGGTCCAGCTCGGAGTTCGGCTTCGTGCGGCTGCCCGACGCGTGGTCCAGCGGCTCGTCGATCATGCCCCAGAAGAAGAACCCCGACGCCGCCGAGCTCCTGCGCGCGAAGGCGCCGCGGGTCGTCGGCTCGCTCGCCGGGTTCTACGGCGTGCTGCACGCGCTCCCGCTGACCTACAACAAGGACATGCAGGAGGACAAGGAGCCGCTGTTCGACGCCGTCGACACGCTCGAGATCGCGCTCGCCGCCGCGCGCGGGATGATCGAGGGCGCGCAGTTCGACCGCGAGCGGATGGCGCAGGCCGCCGCCGACGACCTCATCGCCGCCACCGACATCGCCGACCTGTACGTGCGGCGGGGGATGCCGTTCCGCGAGGCGCACGGGATCGTCGGCGGCCTGGTGCGCGAGGCGGTCGAGGCCGGCATCCCGCTGCGCGAGCTCGACTCCGAGCACCTCGACGAGGAGGCGCGCGAGCTGCTGGAGCAGTCCTCCTGGCTGGAGTCCAAGGCCTCCGAGGGCGGCACCGCGTCGGGGCGCGTGCGCGAGCAGCTCGACGCGGCGCGGGCCGCGCTGGCGGCCCCGCCGTCTTGAACCGTCTGGGCCGCGCCTTCTACGAGCGGCCGGTGCTCGAGGTCGCGCCGGACCTGCTGGGCTGCGTGCTGCGCCACGGCGACAGCGCCGGCGTGATCGTCGAGACCGAGGCCTACCACGAGTCCGAGCCGGCCTGCCACGCCTTCGTCGGGCTGACCGAGCGCACGCGGGTGCTGTTCGGCCCGCCGGCGCGCGCCTACGTGTACCGCTCCTACGGCATCCACGCGCTCGTCAACGCCGTGTGCGGGCCCGAGGGCGAGGGCGCGGCGGTCCTGATCCGCGCGCTGGAGCCGCTGGAGGGCGTCGAGGCGATGCGCTCGCGCCGCGGCGTGCCGCGGGACGTCGACCTGTGCTCGGGGCCGGGCAAGCTCACCCAGGCGCTCGGCATCGGGCTGGAGCACAACGAGATCGACCTGCTCGACGGGCCGCTGCGCATCGAGCCGCGACCCGACGACTGGCGCGACGTGCGCTGGGTCACGGGGCCGCGGATCGGGATCACGAAGGCCGCCGACCTGCCGTGGCGGTTCGCCGCGGTGGGCGCGCCGAGCGTGTCGCGCCCGTGGCCGCCCGGGCTGGCGGCGCGGGCCGCGCGCGCCTGAGGGTCAGCCCGCCGGGGGCGCCGCCGCGCCGCCCGCGGGCGCGCCGCCGGCGTTGGGATCGGTGGCCGGGGTGGGCGCCTCGGCCGGCGGCGCCGGGGTGTCCCCGCCGCCTCCGCCGCCGCCGCCGCCACCGCCGCCTCCGCCGCCGGCGTCGGGCGCGTTGCCGCCGCCGCCACCGCGGCCTCCGCCGTCACCGCCGCCGTCCTCGTCGCCGGCCGCGGCCCCGCCGTCCTCGGACGGGACGGTGGCGCCGCCGTCGGGGGTGGGCGCGACGGGCTGGGGCGACTCGGGCGTCGTCGGCACGGTCTCCAGCAGCTCCGGCGGGATCTCCTTGCCCTCGCGCTGCAGCTTGGCGATCTCGCGCTCGCGGCGGGCGTTCTCGCGCTCGGCGTCGATCGCGTAGATCGCGCTCATCACGTCGTGCCAGATGTCGGTCGGGTACGTGCCGCCCGCGACCGGCTCGCCCGCGTACTCGGTCTCCATCGGCTTCAGCCGGTCCGGGTAGCCGACCCACACCGCGGTCGTGTAGCGGGGCGTGTAGCCGACGAACCACGCGTCGCCGTAGTTCTCGGTGGTGCCGGTCTTGCCGGCGATCCACTCGGCGTCCGCGAACTGCGCGCGCGTGCCGGTGCCGGTCGTCACGACCGTCTGCAGGATCGAGGTGACCTGCTCGGCCACCGACTGCGGCACGACCCGCGTCTCCTTGACGTCGTTGCGGTCGAGCGTCTTGTCGCCGCGCTTGACCTCGCGGATGCCGACCGGGCCCTTCTCGCCGGCGCCCAGCGAGCCGGTGATGAGGCGCCCGCCGCGGGCGAACGTCTGGTAGGCGTGCGCCATGTCCAGCGGCGTCACGCCGTGCTTGAGGCCGCCCAGCGTGATCGCGTAGTTGTGCGACACGGGCGTGCGGATGCCCATCTTGCGGGCCAGCCGCGCGATCTTGCGGGTCCCCACCTGGATGCCGACCGCCGCGAACACGGCGTTGTCGGAGAACGTGGTCGCCCGCGCGAGCGACTGCACGCCCGCGTAGTTGCCCTCGTAGTTGTTGACGACGAAGACCTCGCGGCCCTTCGTGCCCGGCACCTTGAACTCGCGCTTCTGCGACGGCCACGTCGAGTTGGGGGAGATGCCCTCCTGCAGCGCCTTGGCCAGGACGAACGGCTTGAAGCTCGAGCCGGGCTGGCGCTGGCCCTGCGTGGCGAGGTTGAACGGCACCTCGTTGTAGTCGCGCCCGCCGACCATCGCGCGCACCTCGCCGTTGCGGTTGTCGATCACGACGACGGACGCGGTCGGGCCGTTGGGGTCGCTGAAGCGCTGCATGACCGCCGCCTCGGCCGCCTCCTGCATGTCGAGGTCGAGCGTCGTGCGGATCGTCAGGCCGCCCTGGAAGGCGCGGACGGGCCCGTAGCGGTCGACGACCTGCTGGCGCACCCAGGTCGTGAAGTACGGCGTCGCCGGCGTCGGCGACTTCTGCGCGGGCGGGCGGATCTGGTCCTCGCCGGGGATCGCCTGCTGGCGGAACTCGCGGAACTCGCTCTCGGTGATCTTGCCCTGCTCGAGCATCTTCGCCAGGACGACGTCGCGGCGCTGGCGCGCGGCCTGCGGGTGGGCGATCGGGTCGAAGCCGCTGGGGTTCTGGACGATGCCGGCCAGCAGCGCCGACTCCCACGGGTGCAGCTCCTTCGCGCACGGCCGCTCGGGCTCCTCGCCGCAACCCGGGTGGTCGGCGGCGAAGTACGTGCGGGCGGCGGCCTCGATGCCGGTCGCGCCGTTGCCGTAGTAGGCCGAGTTCAGGTACTCGGTGAGGATCTTCTCCTTCGACCACTTGCGGGTCAGGTGGTAGGCGAGCGCCGCCTCGCGCAGCTTCTCGAAGATCGTGCGCTCGTGCTCGCGCTCGAGCGCGCGCTTGACGAACTGCTGGGTGATCGTCGAGCCGCCCTGGCGCGGCTTGCCCTGGATCACGTCGGCCACGAACGCGCGCGCGATGCCGCGCAGGTCGACGCCGGGGTTCGTGTAGAAGCGCTCGTCCTCGATCGCGATGATCGCGTTGACCATCGACGGGTTGATCTGCTCGAAGTCGACCAGCACCCGGCCCTCGTTGGAGGTCAGGATCCCCAGCCGGCGGCCGCGGATGTCGGTGATGATCGAGTTCTCCGAGTGCTTGTACTCGGCGCGGTTCTCGAGGTCGGGCAGGTCGGAGGCGACCGCCATCATCATCCCGAACACCGTCGACACGAGCGCAAGGGCGCTCAGCGGCAGCAGGATCGCCAGCAACCGGAGCTTCTTCAGGCGCGGCTTTCGACGCGTCGGGAAGGGGATCGGATCGCTCATGCGTCAGGGTGCCACGGCGGGTGCTACGGGGCCGTGGAAGGGACATCGCGCATCGCCGGCGGCAGGGCGGCGCAGCGGTCACCAGACTACCATCGCCCCGGATGGCAACCGACCTGCTCCGCAACGCGGTCGACGTCCTCCCGGAGGGCGAGCTGGAGCGCAAGCTGGCGCTCGGACGGCCGCTCCGGGTCAAGCTCGGCGTCGATCCGACCTCCGCCGACCTGCATCTCGGCCACACCGTCGTCCTCGACAAGCTGCGCGCCTTCCAGGACGCCGGGCACAAGGTGGTCCTGATCATCGGCGACTACACCGCCCGCGTGGGCGACCCCAGCGGCCGCTCCAAGACGCGGCCGGTCGTCTCCGGCGAGGAGATCGACGCCAACGCCCGCACCTACCAGGAGCAGGCGTTCAAGGTGCTGCGCGACGACCCCGAGGTGCTCGAGGTCCGCTTCAACTCCGAGTGGCTGGACATGCCGATGGAGGACCTGTTCCGGCTCGTGCGCACGGCCACCGTGGCGCAGATCCTGGAGCGCGACGACTTCGCCAAGCGCTGGGCGGCGCGCGAGCCGATCTCGGTGCTCGAGCTGCTGTACCCGCTGCTGCAGGGCTACGACTCGGTCGCGGTGCGCGCCGACGTCGAGCTCGGCGGCACCGACCAGAAGTTCAACCTGCTGCTGGGCCGCGACGTCCAGCGCGCCTACGGGCTGCCCGAGCAGGCGATCATGACGATGCCGATCCTCGTCGGCACCGACGGGCGCGAGAAGATGTCCAAGTCGCTGGGCAACTACGTCGGCGTCGCCGAGCCGCCCGAGGAGCAGTACGGCAAGACGCTGTCGCTGCCCGACGAGGCGATGGGGGAGTGGTACCGGCTGCTGCTGGGCCGCGACCTCGACCCGTCGGTGCCACCGCGCGACGCCAAGCGGGCGCTCGCGCGCGAGATCGTCGCCAAGTACCACGGGCCACAGGCGGCGCAGGCGGCCGAGGCGCACTTCGACCGGCTGTTCGTGCAGCGCGCGGCGCCCGACGAGATGCCCGACGCGGCGTTCTCGGCGAACGGGGAGGGCCTGGTCCACCTGCCCGCCGTGCTCGCCGACGCGTTCGGCGTCTCGCGCTCGGAGGCGCGGCGGCTGATCGCCCAGGGCGGGGTGCGGCTCGACGACGAGGTCGTGGCCGACCCCGACGTGCCCGCCGGCGACCTCGACGGCCGCGTGCTGCGGGCCGGCAAGCGCCGGTTCGCGCGGCTGCGGCGGGCGGGCTGAGCGGTGGCGGCGCACGGCGGGCTGCTGCGCGTCTCCACGCGCGGTGACGGGGAGATCGTCGACCTCACCGAGGGGGTGGCGTCGGTCGTGCGTGCGTCGGGCGTGTCCGCGGGCGTTGCGGTCGTCTTCGGCGTGGGCTCGACGGTCGCGGTGACGACGATGGAGTACGAGCCGGGCGGCGTGCAGGACCTCGGCGAGCTGCTGGAGCGGCTGGTCCCGCGCGAGCGTGCGGGCGGGGGCGAGTACGCCCACAACGTGCGCAACGCCGACACAAACGCGCACGCGCACCTGCGCGCGGCGGTGATCGGGCCGTCGGTGTCGATCCCGATCGTCGACGGCCGGCTGGGGCTGGGCACGTGGCAGCAGGTGGTGCTCGTGGACTTCGACGACCGCCCGCGCCAGCGGTCGGTCTCGGTCACGGTCCTGTCCTGACCCGAGCGCTGCTACAGTGCCGCGCCGGGTTGTGCGGCGCGACGCCGCGGGGTCCACTCGGAAGTCGCCGGAGAGGCTGCTACAGTCTCCTCCGCGCAGTTCCTTCGCGGTGCTGCAGGCTCCCTTCCGAGCCCTCGTGCATCGCGCTATACTGCCCGGTCCGACCCGATGTCCTCGTGGCAACGGATCGTGTCCCCCGGAGGGCGACCCCCTCCGCGAGAGGCACGGCGGTCTTTGAAAACTCAACAGCATGCGCTTCTGGACCCCTCGGGGTCCGAAGTACAGGCTCGATCCATTCGGTCGCCAGCGGCCGGATGGACTGAATTAGACCCGTCATGATCGACGTGGCCGTTGTGTATCGGCCGCGTCATCACGTAGTCATGACAACCTCTGTGATGGCCGGCTTCCGCCAGGGAGCCAGCCGTATGTAGTTCTTCACGGAGAGTTTGATCCTGGCTCAGGACGAACGCTGGCGGCGTGCTTAACACATGCAAGTGGAGCGACGAACCAGGGCTTGCCCTGGGGCAGAGCCGCGAACGGGTGAGTAACACGTGGGTCACCTGCCTCGATGACCGGGACAACCCGAGGAAACTCGGGCTAATACCGGATGTGCTCTTCGGAGGAAAGGTAGCTTCGGCTTCCGCATCGAGATGGGCCCGCGGCGCATTAGCTTGTTGGTGAGGTAACGGCTCACCAAGGCGACGATGCGTAGCTGGTCTGAGAGGACGATCAGCCACACTGGGACTGAGACACGGCCCAGACTCCTACGGGAGGCAGCAGTGGGGAATCTTGCGCAATGCGCGAAAGCGTGACGCAGCAACGCCGCGTGGGGGAAGAAGGCCTTCGGGTTGTAAACCTCTTTCAGTTGGGA
>DATMSA010000169.1:0-6687 GCA_035565675.1 Capillimicrobium sp.
TGGCGACGTGGTGCACGGCGGGGCGCGGCGCGAGGACGTCGCTGTCGCCGGCGATCGCCATCACCGGCACGGTCACGTCGCGCAGGTCGAGCACGCGCCCGTCGAGCGCGAAGCGGCCGTCGGCGAGGTCGTTGACACGGAAGAAGCGGTGGTAGAGCTGACCGAACGTGCGTCCCGGGTAGGCCTGCATGTCGCGGGTGAACGCGTCGACCGCCTCGATCTGGGCCAGGAACTCGCGGTCGTCCAGATGGCACAGGCGGGCCAGCGGCTTCGTCAGCTCCTTGTCGATCGACGCGAGCTGGAACACGAGGCGCACGATCGGCGCCGGCGCGGTGCCCAGCGCGCGGTAGATCGGCGACAGCAGCCAGCCGCCGGTCGCGTTGATCGGCAGCCGCAGCGGCTCCAGCAGCCGCACGCGCCGGAAGTCGAACGGGGCGGCCACCGTGGCGATCCGGTCGATGGGCAGCTCCGCATCGGCCGCCGCGGCCAGCAGCGCCATGATCCCGCCCAGGCACCAGCCGACGAGCTGGACGGGGGCGCCGCCGGCGTCCTCGCTCACCCGGCGGATCGCGCCGGGCAGCACACCGTCGATCCAGTGCTCCAGCCCGAGGTCGCGATCGGAGAACCCGATCGAGCCGTAGTCGACCAGGTAGGTCGGCCGCCCGCCGGCCAGGAGGTGCTCGACCAGCGAGCAGCCGCGGCGCAGGTCGAAGCACGTCGGCGGCGCCGCCAGCGGCGGCACGAGCAGCACCGGCCGCGCGTCGGTCGCCGGCGCGTCGCGCACCGGGTGGTAGCGGAACACCGTGCGCTGCGGCGCCTCGTCGATGATCGACGCCGGCGTGCGGCGCAGGTCGGCGACGCCGCCGCGGAAGATCGCGTCGTAGAGGTTGGCGGCGGCGGCCGACAGCTCGGCCGGGGTGGGCGGCAGGTGCATGCTCGGCCCAGTATCGCGCCCCGCGGGCCCGCGCCCGGCGGGTCAGCGCCCGCGCCGCGCCCGCGTCTTGCGCGGGGCGAACGCCTTGCAGTGCGGGTTGGCGTTCGGGATCCAGCCCCCGTACATCATGTTGCGCTTGTCGCGCGAGTGGCCGAGGCCCAGCATGTGCCCCGCCTCGTGCGTGACGATCTGGCACCAGAGCTGCGCGTTGCGGGCGCGGATCGGCCAGCTCTCGTTGCGCACGTTCAGGTACATCGTGCACAGGTCCTCGTCGTAGACCCAGCCGTTGTAGACGTCGTCGTCGGGGGTCGCGTCGGGGTCCTCGCTGGAGAGCCGGATCGCGACGCCGGCCGCGCAGCTCTCCGGCGCGCCGCCCCAGTAGCGAACGGCCGCGTCCCACAGGCGCGCGACGAGCGGGTTGGCGGTCGCGCTGCCGGTCACCGGCGTGGTGGCCGGCGCGGTCGGCGGGTTGGTGTACTCGCCGGTGCCGCCGTCGAGCACGGGCGCCGCGGCCGCGGGGGCGGCGAGCGCGGCGGCGGCCAGGAGCGCGAGCACGGGCAGGCGGATCACGCCGCACCCATCGGCCGCCCGGGGCCGGCGCCGCGCCCCGCGCAGCGGGCGCTGGACGGGTGTCGGAGGACCGTCAGTGCGAGACGAGGTCGCGGCGGCGCACAAGCGCGGAGCCGGCGATCGCGCCGACGAGCGCCACCACGGCCGCGATCAGGAACAGCTCGTGCAGCGCGCCGGTGAACCCGGCGCGGACGGCGTGCTCGAACGGCTCGCGCGCCGCCGCCGGCAGGTTCGCCGCGACCTCGCTCACGTGGCCGGAGGCGATCACCTGGCCGAGATCGCCGGTCGCCGCCACCGCGCGCCGGGCGCCGGCGTCGAGCGCGGCCAGCGTCTTGTCGGCGACGCGGTGCTCGAAGATCGCCCCGTACGCGGCGATCGCCGTCGCCGTGCCGACCTGGCGGAACGTGTTGCCGATGCCCGACGCCATCCCGCTGCGGCTCGGGTGCACGACGCCGATCGTCACGGACGCCAGCGGCGGGTTGACCATCCCGTTGGCGACGCCGGCGACGAGGAAGCCGGGCAGCAGGACCGTCCACGTGGAGTCCGCGTCGACGGGCGACATGAGCACGAGCGCGACCGCGATCAGCAGCAGCGCGAGCCCGAGCGGGATGCGCAGCGGGACGTGCGCGGTGAGCCGCCCGGAGATCGGCGCGACGAGGAGCGACAGCAGCGTCAGCGGCAGGAGCTGCAGGCCGGCCTCCATCGGCGAGTGCCCGAGCACGTTCTGCAGGTACAGCGTGATGTAGAGGAACATCGCGTACAGCGACGCCGACAGCGTGAACCCGACGATCGCGGCGCCCGCGAAGCTCGGCACGCGGAACAGCGACAGGTCCAGCATCGGGTGCTCGGTCGTCAGCTCGCGCACCACGAACGCGATCAGCAGCACCACCGCCGCCACCAGCGAGCCGGCGATCGGCGGGCTGCCCCAGCCCTCGGCGTTGCCGCGCACGAGCGCGAAGATCAGCAGGAACAGCGCCGCCGACCAGGTCACCAGGCCCGGCAGGTCGATCCCGCCGCCGCGGGGGTCGCGCGACTCGTCGACCCGCCGCAGCGTGATCGCCAGCGCCGCCAGGCCGATCGGCACGTTGAGGTAGAAGATCCACTGCCAGCCGAGCCCCTCGGTCAGCGCGCCGCCGACGAGCGGCCCGACCGCCAGCGCGGCGCCGGCGACCCCGCCGAAGGCGCCGAACGCGACGCCCCGCTCGCGCCCGTGGAACGCCGTGCCGATCAGGGCCAGCGAGCAGGCGAACATGATCGCCCCGCCGACGCCCTGCACGCCGCGCAGCACGTCCAGCCACGTCGCGGTGGGCGCCAGCCCGCACGCCAGCGACGAGGCGGCGAACACGACCAGCCCGATCGAGAACACGAGCCGGCGGCCGATGCGGTCGGCGACCGAGCCGGCGGTGAGCATGAGCGCCGCGAGCGTGAGCGCGTACGCGTCGACGACCCACTGCAACTCGGCGAACGTGGCGCCGAGGTCGCGCTCGATCTCCGGCAGCGCGACGTTCACGACGGTGATGTCGAGCAGCAGCATGAAGATGCCGACGCAGACGACGCCGAGCGTCCACCAGCGGTTGGGGTTCGGCGCCGGCGGGGCGCTCATGCGCCGACGAGCATGGCGGCGCCCAGCGCGCCGCCGTAGTCGCCCAGCTCGGCGACCTTCACGGCCGGTGGGCGCTCGTCGTTGAAGAGGTGCGGCTGCATCTCCTCGGCCAGGCGCGCGGCCGCGGGCTCGCCGAAGCGCACGCCGAGCCCACCGCCGAGGACGATCGCCTCGATGTCGAGCAGGTTGACGGCCGACGCGACCGCGGTGGCGATCGCCCGGTAGGCGCGGTCGATGAGGTGCAGGGCGAGCTTGTCCTCGTGCTCGATCGCCTTCGCCCACACCGAGCTGGCCAGGCGGTCGCGGCCCTTCTCCTCCATGATCTTGAACAGGCGGGTGTGCTCGCCGTCGGCGTGGCGCTCGCGCGCGGTGAGCTCCATCGCCTTGCGGCCCGCGTAGGCCTCCATGCAGCCGTGGCGCCCGCACGGGCACTTCGCGCCGCCCTCCTTGACGACCATGTGGCCGATCTCGCCGGCGCCGCCGCGACCCAGCCACTCCTCGCCGTCGAGGATGAGGCCGCCGCCCACGCCGGTGCCCCAGAAGACGCCCAGCAGCGACCGGTACGGGCGGCCGGCGCCGAGGTCGAACTCGGCCTTCGTCGCCACCGACACGTCGTTGCCGATCGCGATGCGGGTGCCGAGCTCGCCGCCCAGCCGCTCGCCGACGGGGACCGCGTCGTGCCAGTCGGGCAGGTTGCCGGCCTGCGCGATCGTGCCGGCCTCGGCGTCGACGTCGCCGGGCGAGCCGAGGCCGACGCCGGCGAGCGCGTCGGGCGACGTGCCGGCCGCCTGCGCGGCCTCGCGCTGCGCGTCGGCGAGCGCGCGGATCACGTCGTCGGGGCCGCCGGTGGTCGGCGTCGGCCGGCGGGCCTGGCCGAGGATCGCGTTGCCGTCGTCGACGACGATCGCCTGGATCTTGGTCCCGCCGAGATCGATCCCGCCTCGCAGCGCCATCGCGCCCTCCTAGGCCTTTCCGTACACGGGGACGTGCGCGCCGCTGGTCGGCGCCGCGTCATCGGAGCACAGGAACCGGATGACCGCGGCGATCTCCTCCGGCCGGACCCAGCGCTCGAACTTGCCGTCCGGGTTGGCGGCGCGGTTGGCGGGCGTGTCGATGACCGACGGCAGCACGGCGTTGACGCGCACGTTGTCGTTGCGGTACTCGGCCGCCGCCGCGTCGACGAAGGCGAGCACCGCGGCCTTGGAGGCGATGTACCCGGCGGCGCCCGGGAACGGGCGCAGCGCGGCGCGGGTGGAGACGCACACGACCGCGCCGCCGCCGGCGGCGATCAGGTGCGGCAGCGCGCCCGCGGTGACGAGGTAGGTCGGGCGCAGGTTCAGCCGCAGCTGCGCCTCGAAGTCCTCGACCGGCGTCTCGTGGATGCGCCCGTTCTGGGCGAACCCGCCGACGAGGTTGACGACGGCGCGCAGCGGCGCCGCGTCGTCGGCGGTCGCCAGCTCGACGACCTCGGCCACCGGCGCCTCCTCGCACAGGTCGGCCTGGGTCAGCGCGAGCCGCTCGTGCGGCTCGAGGCGATCGAGCTCGCCCTCGCTGCGCCACGGCACGACGACCCGCCAGCCGTCGGCCAGGAAGGCCTTGGTGACCGCATGGCCGAGCCCGCCGGTTCCGCCGGTGACGATCGCGGTGCGCCCCATGGCCGCAGGACACTACCCCGATCGGCCCGGTTCGTCCGCTTCCACGTCTACGTTGCCGGGCATGCTCGTGCGAGAGCTGACCGACGGGTGCGAGATCGACCAGGTGCTCCTGGTGCGCGAGGTCGAGGTGCGGCAGAAGCGCGACGGGCGCGAGTTCCTGAAGCTGGCGCTCGGCGATCGCACGGGCTCGGTGGCGGCGACGATCTGGGACGGGGTCGCCGAGCTGCTGGACCACATCCGCCCCGGCGTGCCCGTGCGCGTCATCGGCCGCTACGCCGACCACCCGCGCTACGGCGCCGAGATCACGGTGCGGGCGCTGCGCCGCCCGGCCGACGGCAGCTTCGACCCGGCCGACCTGCTCGACGGCCCGCCGCGCCCGGTCGCGGCGATGGAGGCCGACCTGCGCGAGCTCGTCGGGACCGTGCGCGACCCGTACCTGGCCGAGCTGCTGGACCGCATCGTCGGGCCCGCCGCGCCGACCTGGCCGGCGTTCCGCGACGCCCCGGCGGCGAAGGTCTACCACCAGGCCTACCGCCACGGCCTACTGGAGCACTCGCTCACGGTCGGCCAGGCCGTGCACGCGATGAGCGCGACGTTCCCGGGCATCGACCACGACGTCGCGGTCACCGGCGCGCTGCTGCACGACGTCGGCAAGCTCGAGGCCTACGCCAGCGACGGCCTGCGCATCCACATGACCGACGCCGGCCGCCTGCAGGGCGAGATCGTGCTCGGCTACACGCGCGTGCGGCGCGCGATCGAGTCGATCGAGGGGTTCCCCGCCGATCGCGCCGAGGCGGTGCTGCACATCATCCTCAGCCATCACGGCACGCTCGCGCACGGCTCGCCGGTGGTGCCGTGCACGCGCGAGGCGACGCTCGTGCACTTCGTCGACAACCTCGGCGGGCGGCTGGGCTCCTTCGACCGGCTCGAGAAGGAGCTGCCCGACGGCGAGCGCTGGACCGCGTACGACCGCGCGCTGGGCACCGGCGCCTACTTCCCGGCCGGCCGCGTCGCGACCGACCCGGCCGCCGCCCGCGCCGCGTAGCCGGCGTCAGCGCGCGCGGCTGAGGATCTCGTCCATCTGCCGCGCGCCCTCGAGGATCCGCGCCACGTACTCGTCGCGCTGCTCGGGCGTGAGCGTGTCCGCGCGGTTGCGCAGCAGCTCGGCGAAGCCGGCGACGACGGCCAGCGGCGTGCGCAGGTCGTGGACCAGGGCCGACAGCGGATCGCGCTCGGTCATCGCTCCGGGTCGAGCGCGATCTCGCCGCGCTCGAGCGCGAGCGCGATCGCGTGCACGCGGTTGCGCGCGTGCAGCTTGGGGATCGCGTTGCGGACGTGGCTGCGGACGGTCTCGACCGACACGCCGAGCATCTCGCCGACGGCCTCGGCGGTGAGCCCCTCGGCCATGAGCTGCAGGACCTCGCGCTCGCGGGGCGAGAGCTGCGCGACGCGCGCCGTCGTCCGCCGCGACAGCAGGATGCGGTCCAGGCGCGGGTCGACGTACGTGCCGCCCTCGGCGACCTGCGTGATCGCCTCGACCAGCTCGTCGGCGGAGCCGGCCTTCAGCGCATAGCCCTGGGCGCCGGAGTCGAGGCCCTCGTAGAGCAGGTCCGCGTCGGTCTCGCCGGTGTAGAGGACGATCCGCAGCTGCGGCCGCGTCGCCAGCAGCATGCGCGCCAGGTCGATCCCGGAGCCGTCGGGGAGGCGGATGTCGACGAGCGCGACGTCCGGCTGCTCGTGCTCGACGAGGTCCATCGCGGCCGCCACGTTGCCGGCGGTGCCGACGACGTCGAGGCCGCTGTCGGCCAGCAGCGACTCCAGCCCGTCGCGCAGCGCCTCGTGGTCGTCGACGATGGCCAAGCGCGTCATCTTGGGTGGCACCGTACTGCTCGATTGCCGCAAACAGGGAACAAATGGCGTGACTT
>DATMSA010000170.1:0-36357 GCA_035565675.1 Capillimicrobium sp.
CCACGCGGGCCGTGGGCACGACACCCGGGAAGCTGTGCGGGAAGGGATCGACGCCCTCGGCGCGCAGGCGCTCGAGCTTCGCCCGCCGCGCGGCGAGAAGCTCGGACTGCTCGTCGCTCACCCTCGGGAGGCTAGGGCCTAGAGCCCGACGTCGATCTTCGTGATCTTCAGCCGGCGCTTCTTGCCGTTGGGCAGGACGACCTCGACGACGTCGCCCTTCTTGGAGCCCAGCAGCGCCTTGCCGACCGGCGACTCGTTGGAGAGGCGCTCCGGCGGCTTGGCCTCGGCGGACCCGACGATCGTGAACTTCGAGCTGCTGCCGGTGTCCTCGTCCTTGACGTTGACCTGGGAGCCCACCCGCACGATGTCGGTGCCCAGGTCCTTGGCGTCGATCACCGTCGCGGCGCGCAGCCGCTCCTCGAGCTGCGCGATGCGCTGCTCGAGCATGGCCTGCTCGTTCTTGGCGTCGTCGTACTCCGAGTTCTCGGAGATGTCGCCGAACTCGCGCGCCTCCTTGATGCGCGCCGCGACCTCGCGACGCTTGGTGGTCGACAGCTCCTCGAGCTCGTCCTTCAGCTTCTGCAAGCCGTCAGGGGTGAGGATGACGTCCTTCGGCATGGATCTCCCGCGGTCCCTCGGTGGGTCGACTTGAAGGGTCGGGCAGTGTAGCAACGGCCGCGCGCGGTCCCAGCGGGTGTCCGAGACACCGGATCCCGTGCGATCGGCGTAGCCTGACGGGGATCGAGCGCGACGTCCTCATCCACGGCGCGACGACCGGCTCGCCGGAGCTCCGCCACGAGGTCCCGGCGGCCATCGGGGACCCCTTCCTGTACGGCGAGCGGGACGGGCGTCCGTTCGCCGTGCTGCACACCGTCGACGAGGCGAACGCGCTGGAGGCGCGGCCCGATCTGGAGATCCTCGACCCGTTCGCGCTCGGCTTCGTGGAGCTGGTGGAGGGCGGCATGCACCGCGAGGACGCGCTCGACGAGGTCCACGTGCGCGCGTGCCGGCGGATGGGCGTGACGCGGGCGGCGGTGCCGCGGACGTTCCCGCTGGCGCTGGCCGACCGGCTGCGCGGCGCGGGGATCGAGGCGACGGTCGACACGGAGCTGTTCGAAGAGCGCCGGCGCGTGAAGGCGGGCGCCGAGCTGGCGGGCATCCGGCGCGCGTCGGCGGCGGCGGAAGCGGGGATGGCGGCCGCGGCGGCGCTGCTCGCGCGGGCGTCCGCCGCCGGCCCGGTGCTGCGGGTCGACGGCGAGGTCCTCACGAGCGAGCGGCTGCAGGGCGAGATCCGCGCGGCGGTGGCGGCGCGCGACTGTACGCTCGACGAGCTCATCGCGGCGGGCGGCGCGCAGGGCGTGCTGGGCCACCACGCCGGCAGCGGGCCGCTGGCGCCCGGCGTGCCGATCGTCGTCGACCTGTGGCCGCAGGACCGCGCAAGCGGCTGCTGGTCGGACATGACGCGGACGTTCGTGGTCGGCACCCCGGCCGACGACGTGATCGCCTGGCACGGGCTGGCGCGCGACGCGCTCGCGCGCACGGTCGCGCTGCTCGCGCCCGGCGTGGCGGGGCGTGACCTGTGGGAGGTCGCCTGCGACGTGTTCGAGGCGGCCGGGGAGCCGACCCAGCGCGACCCGCAGGGCCAGGAGCCGCTGCGCGACGGGTTCTTCTACTCGCTGGGCCACGGGGTCGGGCTGGAGGTGCACGAGCCGCCGGCGCTGGGGCGCAGCGGCCGCGAGCCGCTGGTGGCCGGCGACGTCGTCGCGCTGGAGCCCGGCACCGGCCGCCACGGCTACGGCGGCGTGCGCGTCGAGGACCTGTTCCTCGTCACCGAGGACGGCTGCGAGCAGCTCACCCGGTTCTCGTACGAGCTGGATCCTCAGGCGGCGGCGTAGAGCGCCTCGCGCGCCTGCTCGACTGTCGACGCCTGCTGCATCGCGGCCTGCATCTCCTTGCCGCCGCCGAGGCGCTCGACGTACCACGGGTACGCCTTGCGCAGCCAGCGGCCGCCGCGCTCGGGGCCCATGTGCTCGACGGCGCGGTCCATGAGCCAGTGGAGCTCGCGCAGGACCTCGCCGGGGGTCGGCTCGTCGTCGCGCTCGCCCAGGAGCTGCTGGAACAGCCACGGGTTGCCGAGGCTGCCGCGCGCGAGCATGATCGCCGCGGCGCCGGTGATCTCGTAGGCGCGGCGGGCGGCGTCCGCGTCGTGCAGGCCGCCGGAGAGCATCACGGGCGCGGGCAGCTCCTCGACCAGCCGGGCCGCGAGCGCGTAGTCGGGCGTGCCCTTGTGGTGCACCTGGGCCGAGCGCGGATGGAAGGCGATGGCGGCCACGCCGGCCTCGTCGACGAGGCGCTTGGCGAGATCGAAGCCGTCGGTCTCGCCGGCGCGCTGGCCGGAGCGCAGCTTGACGGTGACGGGCAGGCCGGACCCCTCGGCGGCGGCCTTCGCCACCCTCACCGCGGTGTCGGGATCCTTGAGCAGCGCCGCGCCGGCGCCGGTCTTGCAGACCTTCGGCACCGGGCAGCCCATGTTCAGGTCGATGACGTCGACGCCGGGGACGTGCTCGCGCACGTAGGCGGCCGCGCTCCGCATGATCTCGGGGTCCTGCCCGAAGAGCTGCAGCGACGTGGGCGCGTCGCTGACCGCGTGCTCGTCGGGATGGACCCGCAGCAGCTCGGTGACGGTCTTCTCGTTGCGGTAGTGGATCGCGAAGCTCGAGACCATCTCGGAGGTGGCCAGGCCGGCGCCGTAGCGCTTGGCCTGCAGGCGCACGAACCACGTGCCGATGCCGGCCAGCGGCGCCAGCACGACGCGGTTGGGCACGGTGATCGGCCCGAGCTGCCACGCATCCGTCAACACGCCCTTCAGCCTAGAGGGGGCGAATCCGCGGGGGTGATCGGACTAATCGCTGCATGACAGTGATTTCTCCGATCACCCCCCTGCCTCCCGACGCCCGCGTGGCGTGGATCGCGGCGCGGCAGCACGGGGTCGTCGACCGCTCGCAGCTCCTCGCTGCCGGCCTGACGCCCGGCGCCATCCAGCATCGGGTCGCCGCGGGCTGGCTGCATCGAGTCCATCGCGGCGTGTACGCGGTGGGCCACCCTGGCCTCGGTGACCGGGGGCGCTGGCTGGCGGCGGCCTACGCCGGCGGCGAGGACGCGGTGGTGTCGCATCGGGCGGCGGCCGCGCTGTGGGGGATTCGAGGCCGACCCCGTGTGCCTGAGATCACCGTCCCGGGGCGCACTCCCACCGACTACGCCGCCGTGCGGGTGCACGGCGGACGGCTTCCGGCGGCGGAGGTGACGGTCGTCGACGGCATCCGCGTCACCACCGTCGCGCGCACCCTCCTCGACCTCGCCGAGATCCTGCCGGTCCGCGAGGTCGTCGCCGCCATCGACCGCGCCACCGCCCGCCGCCGCTTCGACGCGAACGCGATCCGGGCCACGATCGCCGGCGGCACCGGCCGCCGCGGCCTCAAGGGCCTGCGCGCCGCGCTGCTCGTCACGCGCCCGCAGGACGTCCTCACCCGCTCCGAGCTCGAGCGCCGCGCGCTGCGCCTGATCCGCACCGCCCGCCTCCCGCGCCCCGCGGTCAACGTCAAGCTCCTCGGCCACGAGGTCGACCTGCTGTGGCGCGAGCGCCGCCTCGCCGTCGAGCTCGACGGCCGCGAGACCCACGACACCCCGAACGCCTTCGAGTCCGACCGCCGCCGCGACGCCGACCGCATGGCCCAGGGCTGGCGCGTCCTGCGCCTCACCTGGCGCCAGGTCGTCAACGACCCCGCCTGGGTCGCGAGGCGCCTAACCGCGGTCCTGGCGCTCGCGCCCTAGCGGTTGCGCTCCCACAGGAGCCGCAGCCCCCGCAGGGTCAGGAGGTCGTCCAGCTCGTCGATCGTCTCCGTGAACGGCACGATCGCCGGCGCCAGGCCGCCCGTGGCGATCGCCTCGGCGTCCTCGCCGATCTCGGCGCGCAGGCGGCGCACGATCGCGTCGACGGTGCCGGCGAAGCCGTAGACGACGCCGGAGCGGATCGCGTCGACGGTCGTCTTGCCGATCAGCGTCCGCGGCTCGTGCAGCTCGATCTTCGGCAGCGCGGCGGCGCGCTCGGTCAGCGCCTCCATCGAGATCTCCACGCCCGGGAAGATGATGCCGCCGAGGTACTCGCCGTCGGCGCTCACCGGGTCGTAGGTGATCGCGGTGCCGAAGTCGACGCAGATGCAGGCGCCGCCGACCTTCTCGTAGGCGGCGACCGCGTTCACCAGGCGGTCGGGGCCGATCTCGCGCGGGTTGTCGTAGCGCAGCGCCATCCCGCTGCGGATGCCGGGCCCGACGATGATCGTCTCGTGGCGCAGGTAGCGGGCGCCGACCGCCCGCCACTCCGGCCGCAGCTGCGGCACGGTCGAGGACACGATCGAGCCGTCGAGGTCGGCCAGGCCGAGCCCGCGCAGCTCCAGCAGGTTGCGCAGGACGGCGCCGAGCTCGTCCGCGGTGGAGGTGCGCACGGTCGCGAAGCGCCAGTGCTCGACGAGCTGGTCACCGTCGTAGGTGCCGAAGTGCGTCTGGGTGTTGCCGACGTCGACGACGAGGAGCATGGCCCGGGAAGTATGCTCGTCGCGGTGGCCGACCGGCTGAAGCTCTACGTCGTCCCCGGCTCGCACCCGTGCGCCACGGTCGAGCGCGCCCTCGAGCTGAAGGGCCTCGCCTACGAGCGCGTCGACCTCCTCCCGGTCGTCCACGTGCTCCACCAGCAGCTCCGCTTCGGCAAGCGCACGGTGCCCGGGCTCATGCTCGAGGACGGCTCGAGGGTGGTCGGCTCGCGCGCGATCCTGCGCGTCCTCGACGGCTTGGAGCCCGAGCCGCCGCTGCTGCCCGCCGACACCGCGCTGCGGGCGAAGGTCGAGGCGGCCGAGGCGTGGGGCGACGAGGTGCTGCAGCCGCTCGGGCGGCGCATCATCTGGGCGGCGTTCGCGCGCGACCAGGCGGCGCTGCCCAGCTACGCGGCCGAGGCGAAGCTGCCGCTCCCGCTGTCGCTCGCCGCGCGCTCGGCGCCGGTCGTCATCCGGGTCGAGCAGGCGCTCAACCACTCCAACGACGAGACCGTCCGCGCCGACCTCGCCGCGCTGCCCGCCCATCTCGACCGCGTCGACGGCTGGATCGCCGACGGCGTCCTCGGCGGCGAGCAGCTCAACGTCGCCGACCTGCAGGTCGGCGCCGGGCTGCGTCTGCTCACGACGATCGGCGACGTCGCGCCGCTCGTCGACGCGCGGCCCGCCGGGGAGCTCGCCCGCCGCGTGTTCCCCAGCTACCCGGGGTCGATCCCGGCCGGCGCGCTGCCGGCCGAGTGGATTCCCGGCGCCGAGGTCGGACTGGCCTAGCGGCCGCGGTCGCCGGGCAGCCGCAGCGGCGGGCCCTCGCGGCGCACGCCCTCGTCGAGCGGCAGCGCCGCCAGCGCCTCGGCCAGCGACTCGCCGGCCGGGGTGCGCAGCCCGAAGTCGAGCTCCAGCAGCGGGATCAGCACGAACCGCCGCGCCAGCACCTGTTCGTGCGGGAGCCGCAGCCGCTCGGAGCGGTACTCGCGCGCGCCCAGCAGCAGCAGGTCGACGTCGATCGCCCGCGGGCTGTGGCGCACGTACCGCTCGGGCCGCCCCAGCTCCCGCTCCACCGCCTTGCACGCGTCCAGCAGCGCCTCCGGATCGAGCTCCGTCCGGATCCGCACGCACGCGTTCAGGAACGACGGCTGGTCGAGGATCTCGCCGACGGGGTCGGTGTCGTAGGTCGACGACGACGCCAGCACCTCCACCCCGTGGGCGGGGAGCGCGTCGACCGCCGCCTGCAGGTTCGCGCGGCGGTCGCCGACATTGGAGCCGAGTCCCAGGTAGCCGATCTCGCCGCCGCCCATCGCTCAGAACGCCAGCGCGAGCTGCCGCGACTGGGCCAGCAGCGTCCCGTCGCGCGCGAAGATCCGGGTGTCCTCCTCGAGAAACCCCTCCTGGGCGGTCCGCGAGCGCACGTCGATCAGCACCCAGTCGTGCGGGCGGGGCAGCGCGCCGCGCAGGTGCACGGTGAGGTCGACGGTCGGCGCGGCGATCAGGCCGTCGGTGACCGAGTACGGCGACGGCCACCAGGAGTCGGCGATCGCGACGAGCAGCGGCACGTCGATCGGCCGCTCCTCGCGCAGCCGGATCCAGCCGCCGGCGTATGCCTCCGCGGCGCGCGAGAGCGGCGGATGGCCGAGCACGGGCCGGATGTCGTAGTGGCGCAGGATCGGCAGGTCGCGGAAGACCTCGGGCACCTCCGGCTCGGGCACGTCCTCGGGCGCCGGCACGTCGGGCATCGCCTCGGCGTACGCGACGCTCGCCGGGTACGGCGTGGCGGCCGCCGCGAGCGCCAGGGCCACGAGCCGGCCGTCCTGCTCGCAGCGCAGCGACACCGTCGTCAGGTTGCGCCCGCTGCGCTCGACCCGGACGATCACCTCGGCCTCGTCCTCGTCGGGGACGCGCGTGTAGTGGACGGTCAGCGACCGCAGCTGGCGGGCGTCGTCGCCGACCTCGGCCCGGATCGCCGAGGTCAGGACCGCGGCCAGGTAGCCGCCGTTGGGCCCGCGCACCACGCGACAGGCCGGGTCGAAGCGCACCCGGTAGCGGCCGTCGCCGAGCGGGCGGGCGGCGATCTGCTCGTCGAACCCGCTCATCGGCTCAGTCGGAGGGCTCCCGCGACACCTCGACGGACACCTCGCCGACCGGCAGCGGGATCGGCGGCTCCGGCTTGGCCGCCTTCACCCACACGTACTCGACGGGGAAGTCGGCCAGGATGCGGTCGGCGATGACCGAGCACAGCCGCTCCAGCGTGCGGTACGGGCGCTCCTGGGCGACGAGCCACGCGGTCTGGCAGACCTGCGCGTAGTCGACGGTGTCCTCGACCATGTCGGTCACGGTCGCGTCGCACTCGCCGACGTCCATGCGCAGGTCGAGCAGGATGCGCGTCCCGACCTCGCGCTCGGCATCGGTGACGCCGACGGCGGCGAAGATCGACAGCCCGGTGACCTCGACGGTGACGACGCTCTCGACGCCGTCGTCGTCCTCGTCGTAGGCGTCGTCGTCGTTCAGGTCGTCGTCGGCCGCCATCGCCCGGCCAACGTAGCAGCCGAAACCGCGAGGGCATCGACGACCGGGGCGACGTCGTGAACCCTGAACACGGCGGCGCCGCGCTCGAGCGCGAGCACGTTCGTGGCGATCGTCCCGCCGAGGCGGTCGAGCACGTCGCGCCCGGCGATCCTCCCCAGGAACGACTTGCGCGACGTCCCGATCAGCACCCGGCAGCCGATCGCGACGATCTCGTCCAGGCGCCGCAGCAGCTCGAGGTTGTGGTCGACGGTCTTGCCGAAGCCGATGCCGGGGTCGAGCAGCACGCGCTCCTGCGGGACGCCCTGCTCGACGGCGAACGCGAGCCGCTCCTCCAGGAACGCGCGCACGTCGTCGACCACGTCGTCGTAGCGCGGGTCGTCCTGCATCGTGCGCGGGTCGCCGATCGAGTGCATGATGCACAGCTCGCAGCCGTGCTCGGCCGCGAGCGCCGCCATCTCCGGCGAGCGGCGCAGCCCGGTCACGTCGTTGAGGAGCGTGGCCCCGCGGTCGATCGCGGCGCGCGCGACGCTCGCCTTCGACGTGTCGATCGAGAGCTGGGCGCCGGTCTGCGCCAGCTCCTCGAGCACGGGCAGCACGCGCCGCAGCTCGGTCTGCTCGTCGACGGGCTGGGCGCCGGGCCGGGTGGACTCGCCCCCGATGTCGAGGATCGTGGCGCCCTCGGCCACGAGCCGGTACCCGTGCGCGACCGCCGCGCGCGGGTCCAGGAACGCGCCCCCGTCGGAGAACGAGTCCGGGGTCACGTTCACGATCCCCATCACCGCATGCATGCCGCCATTGTGAAGCCCCGTTGACCCGCCGCATGCGTCGGGTAGGTTCTAGAGAGGCGAATCGCACGCGAGAACAAGGAGACGACCATGCCCGACAGCCCGCTCCACCGGCTCTCCGCCGAGGATCAATCCGTCTGGCTGGACTCCATCTCGCGGCAGATGCTGCAGTCCGGCGAGCTGGCGCGGATGATGGAGGAGGACGCCGTCGTCGGCGTCACGTCCAACCCGACCATCTTCCAGAAGGCGATGGCGGAGGGGAACGCGTACGACGAGCAGCTCCGCCAGGTGCTCGAGAGCGAGCGCGACCCGAAGGAGATCTTCTACGCGCTGGCCCACGACGACATCGTCGAGGCCTGCGACCTGCTGCGCTCCGTGTGGGACGCCGGCTCGGGCAAGGACGGCTACGTCTCGTGGGAGGTCGACCCGCGCTTCGCCAACGACACGCAGGCCACGATCGACGAGGCCAAGCGCATCCACGACTGGGTGGACCGGCCCAACCTGCTGGTGAAGATCCCGGCCACGAAGGAGGGCCTGCCCGCGATCGAGGAGTCGATCGCCAACGGCCGCTCGATCAACGTGACGCTGATCTTCGGCCTGGAGCGCTACCGCGAGGTCGCCGAGGCCTACATCCGCGGCCTGGAGCGGCTCGTGGAGGCCGGCGGCGACCCGTCGAAGGTCGCGTCGGTCGCGTCGTTCTTCGTGTCGCGCGTCGACACCGAGGCCGACAAGCGGCTGGAGAAGCTCGGCAACACGGAGCTGCAGGGCAAGCTCGCGGTCGCGAACGCCAAGCTCGCCTACCAGGAGTACCTGGCGATCTTCCGCGGCGAGCGCTGGGAGAAGCTGGCGGCCAAGGGCGCGACCCCGCAGCGCTGCCTGTGGGCGTCGACGTCGACGAAGAACCCCGCCTACCCGGACACGCTGTACGTGGCCGAGCTGATCGGGCCGCAGACCGTGAACACCATGCCGATCGAGACCATCGAGGCGTTCCAGGACCACGGCGTCGTGGCCCGCACGCTCGACACCGGCATCGACGAGGCGCGCAAGGTGTTCGAGGACCTGAAGGCGGCCGGCGTCGACTACGAGGACGTCACGAACACGCTGGAGATCGAGGGCGTGCAGAAGTTCGCCGACTCGATGCACGAGCTGCTCGACGGCATCACCGCCAAGCGCGACGCGATGGTGACGGCCGCCTGAGCACCGCCGTCGTCGTGTTGATCGTCGCGGGCACCGTCCTGGTGCTCGCGACGGGCGCGGCCTTCTATCTCGTCGGCCGCTCCGAGGACCGCGAGCGCGCCCGCGAGGCGCGCGGCGCGGCCCCCGGCGAGCCGGGCGACCGCCCGCGGGCGCCCCGCCGGCCGCCGCGCCGGCGCGATCACGGCTAGCGCCGGGCGCATCGCCTCGGTTACGCTCGCCGCCCATGCGACCTGCGCTCGTGCTGCTTGCGGCGGCGGCCGCCACAGCCGGACTCGCCGCGTCCGCGTCCGCGGCCACCGTCCATCACGCGGTGGCGCAGGTGCGCGACGACGGCCGCGTCGTCGTGCAGACTCCGTCACCCAGCGCGAGTTCCTCTTCCGGGCCGGGCTCGTCGGCGGAACGCTCACGCTCGACGGCGGCACGGTGGCCGCGGCGCAGCTGATCGGCTGGGTGCAGCTCGAGGACTGACGCTACCCCCGCCGCAACCGCCCGCGCAGCCGTTCGGCCAGCCCGGCCCGCCGAGCGGGACCGGCGTCGATCCCCAGGTCCGCGAGCGCGTAGTCGCGCACCTCGCGCACGATCCAGAACCGGCGGGCCTGGAGGTCGTACAGCACGCCGGCCATCAGCCGGTCGGTCGCCAGGACGTCGTCGTGCGCCAGCGTCGCCGCCGACGACGGCGGGGCCTCGGCCGGCGCGAGCTCGCCGATGACCGCGTCGGTGTCCCCGTACTCGGCCCAGAACGCGTCCTCGTCGCGCACGCGCTCGCGCGCCAGCTCGAGCTGGGAGCGCACCACCGAGGCCGGGTGCTCGAGCGCGTACAGCTCCGCCTCGCCGGGCGTGAACCCGCACACGAGCACCGCCGACCAGTACGCCGGATGCTCGAGCAGGCAGACGACCGCGCCGTGCTCGTCGCGCGCGGCGTCGAGCACCCGGCACGTGCGGCCGTCGAGGCGCAGCGTCGTCCCTGGCGCGAGGTCGCCGAGCCGCATCGCGCCACCCTACGTTGACAACCGGCGCGGCACGCCGTCACGCTGCCGGGGGGATGGCGACGCTCGCCCAGCGCGCCGAGGCGCGCGCCAGGCGCCTCGGCCTCCGCGGCCCGCAGGTGCGGCCGTGGGTCCTGCCCGGGGCGCCGCTCGTCCACGAGCTGCGCTGGCGCGCCCGCCTCGCCGCGGCGCGCCCGGTCGACCTCGACCGCTACGGCGCGACGCTGCGGCTCCACGAGCGCGAGGTGCTCCTCCCCTGCCACCTGTGCGGGGCGACGCGCGTGAAGCCGCTGTTCCACGTCCGCGACACCGAGCGCGGCCGGTGGGAGTACCGGGTCGTGCGCTGCCCGGACTGCGGCCTGCTGTACCGCAACCCGGGCATCCGCCCGGAGCGCCTCGGCGACCTCTACGCCGGCGACGCCTACGGCCGCTTCCTCACCGGCCACTACGGCGGCCGGCGCCGGATGCGCCGCTACCGGCTCGTCATGCGGGCCTTCCGCCCGCTCTTCGCCCGCGGCGACGGCCGCCGCCTGCTCGACTACGGGTGCGGCGCCGGCCTGTTCCTGCGGATCGCCGACCGCCGCGGCTTCGAGCCCTACGGCGTCGACCTGTCGCCGGCCGCGATCGAGATCGCCCGGCAGCACCCCAGCGGCCGCAACGCCCATCTCGGCGCCCCCGAGGACATCCCCGAGATCGCCGCGGGCGGATTCGACGTGATCACGCTGTGGTCGGTGCTCGCCCACCTGGCCGAGCCCGTGGCCGACCTGCGGCGCCTGCGCGCGCTCCTGAAGCCCGACGGCGTCCTGCTGATCCTGACCGTCAACGTCAACTCGCTGGGGCTGAAGGCCCGCGGCGCCCGCTGGAACGGGTTCACCGCCAACCACCTCGCGTTCTTCGACCCGGTGACGCTCGCCCGCCTCACGCGCGAGGCCGGCTTCGGCGCCGTCGACGTCAAGCCGATGTACGGCGACGGCGTCGAGCGCGGCACGTCGCCGCTGTCGAAGGCCGAGCAGCGGCGGCTGCGCCGCGCGATCGACCGCGGCAACCGCGGCAACATGATGCGCGCGGTCGCCTACGCCGACCCGGACGGGCCGGCGCGCGCTCGCGCGCGCACCCGCTGATCAGGCCGGCTCGGGCTTCTCGGGCGAGTCGAGTCGCAGGTCGGTCGCGAACCCGGGGCGCGGCAGCGGCCGCGGCGCGGGCGAGCGGTCGGCGGGCGCCGGGCCGAGCGCCTCGGGCGTCTCGGTCGTGTCGCTGCCGAAGACCTCCTCCTCCGTCTTGCCGTCGAGCAGGGCGAGGAACTCGTCGCGCTCGATGGTCTCGCGGCGCAGCAGGATCTCGGAGATGCTCACGAGCTGCTCGCGGTACTGGATGAGGATGTCCTTGGCCCGCTGGTGGGCGGACTCGACGATGCGGCGGATCTCGTCGTCGATCTCGCGCGCGATCTCGTCGGAGTAGTCGGGCTCCGAGGAGAACTCGCGCCCCAGGAACGGCTGGCCCTGGTTGTGGCCGAACACGCGCGGGCCGAGCTTGTCGCTCATGCCGAAGCGCATGACCATCTGCTTGGCCGACTGCGTGACCTTCTCGAGGTCGTTGGACGCGCCGGTGGTGATCTCGTCGAAGATGATCTCCTCGGCCGCGCGGCCGCCCAGCGTCATCGCCATCGCGTCGTTCATCTCGGCGCGCGTGGTGAGGAACTTGTCCTCCTGCGGCATCGAGATCGTGTAGCCCAGCGCCTGGCCGCGGGAGACGACCGAGATCTTGTGGACCGGGTCGGCGTGCTCGAGGTAGTGACCGACGAGCGCGTGCCCCATCTCGTGGTAGGCGGTGATGAGGCGCTCCTTCTCGCTCATGACCCGGGTCTTCTTCTCCGGGCCGGCGACGACGCGCATGATGCCCTCTTCGAGCTCGCTCTGGCTGATCTCGCGCTTGCCGTTGCGGGCCGCCAGCAGGGCGGCCTCGTTGACGAGGTTGGCGAGGTCGGCGCCGGTGAACCCGGGGGTCTGGCCGGCGAGGTCCTCGATGTTGATCTCCTTGGCGAGCGGCTTGCCGCGCGTGTGGACCTCGAGGATCTTCGCGCGCCCCTTGCGGTCGGGGCGGTCGACGGTGATCTGCCGGTCGAAGCGGCCGGGGCGCAGCAGGGCGGGATCGAGGATGTCGGGCCGGTTGGTGGCCGCGATCATGATGATGTTGTCCTTGGCCTCGAAGCCGTCCATCTCCACGAGGAGCTGGTTGAGCGTCTGCTCGCGCTCGTCGTGGCCGCCGCCCATGCCGGCGCCGCGATGGCGGCCGACGGCGTCGATCTCGTCCATGAAGATGATGCAGGGCGAGTTCTGCTTGGCCTGCTCGAACAGGTCGCGCACGCGGGAGGCGCCGACGCCGACGAACATCTCGACGAAGTCCGACCCGGAGATCGAGAAGAACGGCACGCCCGCCTCGCCGGCGACCGCGCGGGCCAGCAGCGTCTTGCCGGTGCCCGGAGGCCCGTAGAGCAGCACGCCCTTGGGGATCCGCGCGCCGAGCGCCTGGAACTTCTTGGGGTTCTCGAGGAACTCCTTGATCTCGTGCAGCTCCTCGACGGCCTCGTCGGCGCCCGCGACGTCGCGGAAGGTGATCTTCGGCGAGTCGACCGACATGCGCTTGGCGCGCGACTTGCCGAACGACATCACCTTGGATCCGCCGCCCTGGACCTGGTTCATCAGGAAGATCCAGAACCCGATGAAGATCAGGAACGGCAGCACGTAGGTGAGCAGGGACAGCCAGCCGTTGGACTTCGTCCCCTCGATCGTGAAGTCGTCGATCTTGTCGGCCTCGCGCGCCGCGGTGAGCGCGTTGACGAGCTCGTTGCCGTTGTCGTCGACCCAGCCGACCTCGTACTTGACGGCCTCCTCGCCGTTCTCGGCGCGGCGCGTGACCTCGATCGTGTGATCCTTCTGCTTGACCGTGGCCTTCTGGATCTCGCCGGCCTGGAGCTGCTGCTCGAAGTCGGCGTACGAGGTGTCGCGCGTCGGGGACCCAGGGCTGATGAGCCGCTGGGCGAAGAACGCCAGCACCACCACGATGAGAATGGGGAATGCGGCGCTCTTGAAGAACCTGCTCATGGTGAGGAAACTCGCCTTCCGGGTCTGGCGGGAAAACCTAGGCTACCAGCCTGTATTCGGCCGCCAGGCCGCTTGCTGGAGCCCTCGAGCTACTCCTCCAACGCCGCGACGTACGGAAGGTTCCGGTAGCGCTCCGCGAGGTCGAGCCCGTACCCGATCGCGAACCGGTCGGGGATCTCGAAGCCCAGATAGCGCGGCGTCAGGTCCACCGCGCGCCGCTCGGGCTTGGTGAGCAGGGCGCACACCTCCAGCGACGCGGGGCCCCGCGCGCCGAGGTTGCGCATCAGGTACTGGAGGGTCAGGCCGGAGTCGATGATGTCCTCGACGATGATCACGTCGCGCCCGCCGATCGGCGCGTCGAGGTCCTTGAGGATCCGCACGACGCCGCTGGACGCGGTCGACGACCCGTACGACGAGATCGCCATGAAGTCGACCTCGCACGGGCACGTGATCTCGCGCATGAGGTCCGACAGGAAGAAGATCGCGCCCTTCAGGACGCCGATCAGCAGCGGGTTGCGGCCCTCGTAGTCGGCGCTGATCTCCTCGCCGAGCTCGCGCACCCGCCGCTGGAGCTGGTCGGGCTGGACGAGGATCTCGCCGATCTTCGGGTCGCGCATCGGGCGCAGGCTATCCGGCCATCGCGTCGATCCGCGCCTGGATGCCGTCGAGCACGCGCTGGAGCCCCCACTCGAACAGCTCGTCCTGCTCGCCGGCGAACCCGCCCTCCTCCCACAGGCGCGTGATCGCCGGGTGGTCGTCGGGGACGAAGAACTCCTCCCAGAAGATCGTGCGCCGGCGAGCTGGTCGCGCGCGAAGAGCTCCAGCCGCGCGCGCCGGCCCTCGGGCAACGGGTCGGGCGCCGGCTCCTCGCCGATGACGGCCCTGGGTGGTGCGGCACGCGCTGGAGCTGGCCGTGATCTGGCCCCTCGTCATCGTGGCGGTGTTCCTGCCGCTCGCCGCGCGGCGCTACCAGCGCCTGGGCCGCTAGACCCGCTCCATGCGCAGCACGCCGCGCTCGACCACGGCCCGCACCCCGTCGCCGAGGTCGAGCGCGGTCCACGCGCGCCCGGGGTCGAGCGCGAGGATCTCCTCGGTGCGGGCCGCCGCCCGCGGGACGAGCGCGCCGGCGGCGTCCTCCGCCAGCCGCACGATGACGAGGCGCGCGAGCGCGACCGGCAGGGCCCGCAGCCGCTGCAGCGCGATGTGCGCGGCGCCGCCCAGCGCGTCGTCGACGGCGGCGTCGAGCACCGCCGCCTCGTCGCGCAGCAGCGCGGCCGTGCGCACGACGTTGGCCTCCGCGGCCGGGTGGATCTCGCGCAGCGCCGGCAGCAGCAGCGCGCGCACGCGGTTGCGGGCGAAGCGGTCGCCGGCGTTGGACGGGTCCTCGCGCCAGGACAGGCCGCGCGCGCGGCACCAGGCCGCGGTCTCCTCGCGGCTGACCGACAGCAGCGGGCGGATCAGGCGCCCGGAGCGCGGGGCCATGCCGAGCAGGGCGCGGCGGCCCGGGGAGGCGGCGAGGCGGTAGAGCACGGTCTCGGCCTGGTCGGAGGAGGTGTGGCCGGCGGCGAGGTCGGCGCCGCGCGCCTCGGCGAGCGCCAGCCCGCGCCCGTAGCGCAGGTCGCGCGCCCACGCCTGCAGGTTCCCGCCCGCGGGCGGGCCGCCGGCGCGCTCCACCTCGAGCGCGACGCCGAGGCGCTCGCACAGCTCCGCGCAGAAGCGGGCGTCGTCGGCGGACCCGGGCCGCAGCCCGTAGTCGACGTGCAGGGCGCCGACGGCGTCGCGGCCGGCGATCGCGACCGCCAGGTCCAGCAGGCAGACGGAGTCCTGCCCGCCCGACAGCAGCACGACGACCGGCGCGCCCGGCGCGAGCAGGCCCTCGGCGCGCACCAGCGCTTCGACGGCCTCCGGGTCACGCATCGCCGAGCGCCGCCACGAACAGCTCGGTCGGCTCGGCGAAGCCCTTCAGCCGCACCTCGCCGATGCGCCGCAGACGGAGGTGGTCGCCGGCCGCCTCGGCGACCGGGCGCGTGACGAGCACCTCCCCGCCCGCCGCGCGCGCGGCGACCCGCGCGGCGAGGTTCACCTCGCGCCCGTAGTAGTCGCCGTCGCGGTAGACGCACTCGCCGACGTGGACGCCGATGCGGGGCAGCGGGCGGCTGTCGTAGAGGGTCTGGAAGCCGACGGCCCAGTCGGTCAGGGCGCCGCCGTCGCCGCCGACGATCATCACCTCGTCGCCGATCGTCTTGATCACGCGCGCGTCGTCGGGCAGCGTCGCCTCGACCGCGGCGACGAAGCGCTCGACGACGCCGACCGCCTCGTCGTCGCCCTGCTCCTCGGTCAGCCGCGTGTAGCCGGCCAGGTCGGCGAACGCGATCGCCACGCGCAGGCGCCCGAGGCCGAGCGCGTCCCCGGCGTCGCTCTCCATGTGGCCGATCATGTCCTGCTCGATGAAGTGGGCCAGGTTGCGCTGGTGGACGTAGTCCATGATCGGCGAGGCCAGCGGCAGCAGCCGGCGCGCGAGCCCCGACATCTGCTCGGCGATCTCCAGCCCGGGGACGCCCTCGCGCATCAGCGGCTCGTGCACGTAGAGGTGGAAGAGGCGCACCTCGGCGTCGGCGATCTGGGCGATCGCCTGCCCGTACACGCGCGTGAGCTGCAGGAACGCGACGAGCGGGAAGCCGGCGGCGAGCACGTCGGCCGCGCGGCGCAGGTAGCGGACGTCGGACTCGGTGAGGGTCTCGACGGCGGCGGCCGGGAGGCCGAGCGTGCGGTACAGCCGCTCGATGAGCGCCGGCTCCAGCCCGGTGCGGCGCGCGGCCTCGGCCAGGCCGATCGTGTTCTCGGGCGGCGGGAACAGCTCCTGCACGTAGCCGAAGGCCAGGCGGCCGCTGTCGACGGCCTCGCGGATCGCGGCGATCGAGTGGCCCCGCTCGCGCAGCCGGGCGACCATGCGCGCCTGGGCGGCGACCTGCGACGTGATGCCGTCCTCGCCGACCGGGACGAGCCCGTCGCGGATCCAGCGGCGGACGGTGCCCGCCGAGACGCCCGCCTCGCGGGCGACCTGCGCGATCGAGAGGGGCCCGCTCATGAAAGCGGCGGGACCTCCGGATGAGGCACCCCGCCGCCAGCGGGCACGGCCCGCGGAATCAGCCGGCACGCTGTTCGCGTCACCGGGCCTGATGCCGGATTCGGTGCTGCGTCAGGAGGCTCCCACCGGCTCGCGCGGGCTGTCAACGACACGGGTCAGCGGTCAGACGACCAGGTGGGGGTACTCGTCGGCGAGCATCGCGCGGTAGGCCGCGTAGATGGGCTTCGTGATCGGGATGAGCGCCAGCGCGGCCTTCACGTCGCCGCCGGTCTTGATGCGCCGGCGCGCGATCGCCATCGCGACGTTCTCCTTGCCCTGGAAGTACTTGTTGGCCGTCTCGCTGGACATCGCCATGCGGACCTTCGGCTCCCAGTCGACGTCATCGGTCCACTCCCAGTGGAGGTTGCCGGGCTCCCCGGCCCGGGCGGCGCGGATGTTGACCACCTGGTCGACGTCGGTGAACTCGAAGCGCTGCGGAACGTCGGCGTCGCGCAGCTTGGGCCCCATCTCCGGGTCCTCGCTCATCATCGTGAAGACGCGGTCCATCACCTCGCGGAACTCGGTATCGGACGAGAACTGCGGTGCGGCCATGTGGGCTCCTCTACGGGTCGTCGCGATCGGCACGGGCCCGCTCCAGCGCGGCGACCCGCTCCGACAGGGCCTGCAGCTCGCGGCGCAGCGCGCGCACCTCGTCGGCGGTCGGCGGGCGCAGGTCGTCCAGCGCCCCGCGGACCCGGCCCGCGGCCCGGCCCATCTCGTCGACGAGGTCCTGCGCGCGGCCGCGCGTGGACTGGGCCGTCGCCTGGGCCTGGCCGGCGGCGGCCGCGAACGCGTCGTCGACGGCGCTGCGGACGGCTTCGGCGCGGCTCTGCCTGCGATCGGCCATGGGGTGAGTCTAAAGTCGCCGGCCGTCGATGCCGCGCACCGTCCACCTGCACCCGACCGCCGAGCTCGCCCCGCGCGTGATCGCGCCCGACGACCCCGGCCAGGCGCTCGCGCTCGCGCAGGCGCTGTTCGAGGAGACGCCGCGGATGTTCAACCACCACCGGGGGCTGTGGGGCTACACGGGCGCGGCGGCGGTCGACGGCGAGCCGCTGACCGTGCAGGCGACCGGGATCGGCGGGCCGAGCGCGGCCGTGGTCGTGTGGGAGCTCGCGGCGCTGGGGGCCACCCGCGTCGTGCGCGTGGGGGCGTGCGCGGCCACGGGCGCCGCGCCGGAGCCGGGCACGCTCGTGCTGGTCGAGGCGGCCGTGTGCGGCGACGGCGCGAGCCGGGCGCTCGGATGCGCGGATCGCGTGGCCCCGGACGCACGGCTGCTGGCGGCGCTGCGCGCCGCGGCGCCGCGGGCGGCGGCCGGGGCGGTGCTCAGCCGCGACCTGTTCTACGGCGGCGACGCGCCGGCGGGGCCGGACGTGCTCGGCGTCGACCTGGAGACCGCCGCGGTCCTCGCCGCCGCGCGCGAGCGCGGCCTCGCGGCCGCGGCCGTGCTCGAGGTCGGCGCCCCGGAGGGCTCCCCCGGGGAGGCCGCCGGCCGCGTCGCGGCGAGCGCGCTGGCGGCGGCGCCCGTCAGTCGGCGGTGACCTGCAGGCGCTCCTGCTCGCGCGGGAGCGGCGTCGGGGACTCGGGCAGCGCCTCGCCGATCGCGGCGACCTGGCGACGCAGCGCGTCGAGGGCCTCCTCGATGTGGCCGAGGCGCACCTCGAGCGTGGCGATCGCGCCCAGCCCCGAGAGCCGCTCGTCCAGCCCGTCGAGGGAGTCCTCGATCCCCTCCAGGCGCTGGGACACTGACCGCAGCCGGCGCGTGATCCGCTCGAGGTCGGCGGCCGAGGGCAGGTTGAGCGCGCCCATCGCCACCTCCTGCGCCTGGGTCGCCTTCTCGCGCGCCTCGAACGCCCGTGCGAGCGCGCCGCTGATCAGCGGGTTCTCGAGCAGGTCCTGCACGAGCTTTCCGAGGGCGTCCTCGCCGGAGCGGGCGATCCGCTGCTTGATCCCGTCGGTGCTGTCGTCGGCCATGCCCGCAGGCTACCCCGCACGGCCGCCGAGATCGCATACCTAACCCTCAGGTCGAACCTGAGATGAGCCGGGATCCGCGCCAAGGAGCCCACGCCGCGGGGACGAAATGAGCCCGGACCGGGTAATGCCCCTCGATCACGATCCCGACCAAGGCCGCAATTCCCCGCGCGGTTGCGCGTTGCACCACATGATGCAGATGGCTACCGTCCTGCGCCGTCGGTCCCGTGCCCGTGCTAGCTTCGGGGCCTCGGGGCTGTCCGTCGGGCCCCTGCCGGGTTTCCTGGGGAGGAGCCGACGGCGTTTCCCATGATCAGGCGCAAGCTGCCCATCGCCACCTTCGCCGCCGCCGCCGTGGCGGTCGCGGTCATCGTCCCGGCCGGCTCGGCGTCCGGTGAGCCGCGCACGCTCCTGGTCACGCTGCAGGGCGGCCAGCAGCTCACCGTGACGGTCGACGTCCCGCCGGGCACGCCGGTCGACCAGATCGAGGTGCCGGGCGTGACGGGGACGATCGTCTCCGTCCAGGACGTGACGCCCCCGCCGCCGCCGGAGGCGCCGCCGGCCACCGCCACCGAGACCGCGCCCGCGGATCCGGCGGACCCGAACGCGACCCCGCCCGCCGAGACCACGCCGTCGCTGGAGGACGAGCAGATCCCCGAGGTCGAGGCGCCCGAGCCGCAGGGCGGCGACCCCGCCAACGGCCCGCAGGCCGCGCAGGACGGCAAGCCGCAGCAGAAGCGCCAGAAGGTGACCGACGAGCCCGAGCCTGAACCCGAGGTCGAGGAGGACGAGGAGGAGACGCGCAAGCGCGACCGGCCGGCCGATCGCAACGCCGACGGCTCCCCCACCCCGGCCGACCCCACCTACACGGTCGCCGACCCGGGGCCGGCCGTGATCGGCGTCCCCAACTTCTTCATCGAGAAGTTCCGCATCCCGCCGTTCCTGCTGTCGATCTACCAGGCCGCGGGCATCGAGTACGGCATCCGCTGGGAGGTCCTGGCCGCGATCAACGAGATCGAGACCGACTACGGCCGCAACCTCAACGTGTCCAGCGCCGGCGCGGTCGGCTGGATGCAGTTCATGCCCTCGTCGTGGAAGGCCTACGGGGTCGACGCCAACGGCGACGGCCGCAAGGACCCCTACAACCCGGTCGACGCGATCTTCGCCGCCGCCCGCTACCTGAAGGCGGCCGGCGCCGAGCAGGACCTGCGCCGCGCGATCTTCGCCTACAACCACGCCGACTGGTACGTCGACTCGGTGCTCCTGCGCGCGCGGCTGATCAGCGGCCTGCCGGCCGACTTCGTGGGGTCGCTGACCGGGCTGACCCAGGGCCGCTTCCCCGTGTACGCGCGCGCGACGTACGCCGACGACGTCGCCCACCGCGCCCGCGCCCTGCGCATCGCCCGCGGCCAGAACGCGGCGCTGCCGGTCGACGGCGACGCCGACCGCCGCTCGATCGACATCTACGCGCGCGCGAAGGCGCCGGTCATCGCCGTCCAGGACGGCCGCATCGTCGCGATGGGCCGCACCCGCGAGCTGGGCCGCTACGTGAAGCTGCGCGACGCCTACGGCAACACGTACACGTACGGCAACCTCGGCTCGATCGCGCGGATGGTCCCGGTCCCCAAGGAGCGGACGGTCAGCAAGGCGCAGGTCGCCGAGGAGCTGAAGCTCAAGCGGCCCAAGGCCGACCCGCCGCCGACCGAGCCCGCCACCGCCGGCCGCCACCCGGCCCGGCGCCCCGCATCCAAGGCCCGCCCCGCGCACCGGCGCGCCGCGACCAGCGCCCCGTCGACCGCCGGCAAGCAGCGCCTGTTCGCCAACCCCAGCCGGCCCAACGCGCTGGAGGCCGGCGGGCGCGACCAGATCCTCAAGGCGGGCGGCGAGCTGACCGGCCTGGAGACCTACAAGGCGTACTTCACGACGCCGTACGGCCTGAAGCGCGACGACGTCCGCCTGACGAGGCTCAAGGTCGGGTCGAAGGTGATCGCCGGCACGATCCTCGGCCGCCTCGGCGAGCGCCGCGGGGGCAAGCGCCCGCACACGACGTTCGCGATCCGCCCGGCCGGCCGCGGCGCCCCGAAGATCGACCCCAAGCCGATCCTCGACGGGTGGAAGCTGCTGGAGTCCACGGCGATCTACCGCGCCGAGGGCCGCAACGCGCTGCTGGAGAGCGACGACGCGTCGATCGGCCAGCTCCTGCTGATGAGCAAGGAGCAGCTCCAGACGCGCGTGCTCGAGGACCCGCGCATCGAGATCTACGAGTGCGGCCGCCGCGACGTCGAGGCCGGCATCGTCGACCGCCGCGTCCTGGCCACGCTCGCGTTCCTGTCGGCCTCGGGCCTGCGCCCGACCGTCAGCAGCCTCGAGTGCGGCCACTCCTACCTGACCGCCGGCGGCAGCGTGTCGCACCACTCGTCGGGCAACGCCGTCGACATCGCCAAGATCAACGGCATCCCGATCCTCGGCCACCAGGGCTCCGGGTCGATCACCGACATCACCGTGCGCCGGCTGCTGACGCTGCAGGGCACGATGAAGCCCGACCAGATCATCACGCTGCACAGCTATCCGGGCACCGACAACACGCTCGCGCTCGCCGACCACCACGACCACATCCACGTCGGGTTCCGCCCGCTGGACGGTCGCGGCGCGGTGAAGTTCCAGTCGGTCCTGCGCCCGGGCCAGTGGACGAAGCTGGTCGAGCGCCTGAAGTCGCTCGACAACCCCGAGGTGCCGCTGACGCCGTCCGAGTACGCGTTGCCGGCCGACCCGGATGCCGACCGCGCCGGCTCCGGCGACTAGGGCGTTCCGCTTCGCCCAGTTCGAGGTCCCCTGGGCGATCGGTCCGGCCGACGGCCGCTACGTCCTGCGCCCGCACGCCGGCGAGGCGCCCACCCACGTCATCGTGATCGCGACGCTGGGCGCGCCCCAGCGCCGGCTGCTGCGCCGGCGCCGGCCGCGGCGGGTCGATCCGGCCCCGGCGGTCGCGCCCGTGCCGGTCACCCGCGCCACGGTGATCGACGCCGAGGCGCTCCCGGGCGAGCGCGAGGCGGCGCGCTGGCTGCACGACGTCGACGCCGAGGGCTTCGCCACCGGCGCGCTCGCGGTCCTCAACCGCGTCGTCGCCGCGCACCGCATCGCCGCCGCGGAGCCCGGCGCCCGCGACGTGACCCGTCCGCAGGCGCTCGCGGTGCGCGTCGGGTTCGGCTACGGCGAGGAGGTGGCCGACGGGCGCCACCGCGCCGCCGTGGAGCTGCCGGCGGGCGGCGCCGGGCGGCGCAGCGAGGCGCTGCGCTCCCAGGAGCGCCTGGCCGCGCTGCTGGGCGGCCGCGACGTGGCGCCGGCCGCCGAGGAGCTGGCCCAGCGCGCGCGGGTCGACCTGGCCGGCGGCCGGTCGCGCCTGGCCGCGTTCGGCCTCGTCGCCGGGCTCGACGCGGCGCTCGCCGAGCTCGTGCCGTGGCAGGATCGGGGGGACATGGCGAAGCGGATCGACGAGCTGCGGCGGCTGCGCCCCGAGGCGCAGGCGGTGGCCGCGCGAGCGTTGGAGGGCGGCCTGGACGCCGCCGAGGAGGCGGTGGTCGACCGGGTGCTCGGGCGGCTGGAGGCGGCGATGCGCGCGCGGGTCGCGCTCGGCTTCGACTGATGGCCGACGACCTCGTCCCCGGGCCCGACGGGCGTCCCCGCTGCCGCTGGGCCACCTCCGCCGAGGACTACCTGCGCTACCACGACGAGGAGTGGGGCCGCCCGGTCCGCGGCGACGACGCGCTGTTCGAGCGGCTGTGCCTGGAGGCGTTCCAGTCCGGGCTGTCGTGGCTGACGATCCTGCGCAAGCGCGAGGGCTTCCGCCGCGCGTTCGCGGACTTCCGGATCGCGGAGGTCGCCGGCTTCGGCGACGACGACGTGGCGCGGCTGCTGGCCGACGCGGCGATCGTGCGCAACCGAGCGAAGATCGCCGCCGCGATCACCAACGCACGGGCCGCGCTGGCGCTCGAGGACACGACGCTGACCGAGCTGATCTGGTCGTTCGCGCCCGACCCGGACACGCGGCCGGCGCCGCGCACGATGGCCGACCTGCCCGCCACGACGCCCGAGTCCAAGGCCCTGGCCAAGGAGCTCAAGCGTCGCGGCTTCGTGTTCGTGGGCCCGACGACCGCCTACGCGGCGATGCAGGCCTGCGGGCTGGTCAACGACCACCTCGAGGGCTGCGCGGCCCGCTAGCGGCTACGCGGCCCGCCGCCCGGCGACCACCAGGTACTCGAACTCGTAGCGCGCCGGCTGGCCGGGCGCCGCGAGGTTGCGCCGGGCGAACATCGCCTCGAGCTCGGCGTCGAGCGCGGCGGCCCGCTCCGGCTCGCCCTCCAGGCCGCGGTAGGCCACGATGGTCGGGCCGTAGCGCTGCTTGAAGTAGTCGCGGTCGGCCGCCGGCGAGCCCCACAGCGAGACCGGGAGCATCGCGCGGCTCAGCGACAGGTCCTCGAGCGCGTCGCCGAAGCGGGCGCGCACGTGCGCCTCGCCGCCCCACAGCGGCGGCGCCGACGCGCCGGGCGGGGGCGCGGGCACGTACGGGCGCATCGTGCGAAACAGCTCGCCGATCGTGCCCTCGGGCGTCCAGTTGAGCATCGCCACCGTCCCGCCGGGCCGGCAGACGCGCGCCAGCTCGGCGGCCGTCACGTCGTGGCGGGGCGCGAACATCGCGCCGATGCACGACATGACGACGTCGAACGCGCCGTCGGCGAAGGGCAGCGCCTCCGCGTCGGCCTCCACCCACTCGAGCTCCACGCCGCGCTCGGCCGCGCGGACGCGCCCGTCGGGGAACAGCTCGGGGGTCAGGTCGGACGCCACGACCGATGCGCCGCGGCTCGCGGCCTCGATCGCGGCGTTGCCGGTGCCGGCGGCCACGTCGAGCACGCGGTCGCCGGCGGTGATGCCGGCCGCGTCGACGAGCGCCGGGCCCAGCGGCAGCAGGAAGTCGCGGACCATGCCCGGGTAGTCGCCCAGGCCCCACATGCGCCGGTGGCGCTCCTTCAGCTCGCGGTCCGCGGACGTCGCGGTCTGCGTCGCACTCATCAGGGGTTCCTCCACGTTCTCGGGGTCGGCGCGACGCTACGCCCGGCCCGCCGGCGCGACATCGGGAGGCGCTCCCCATCTTTGCGCCGCCCGGGCCGCCTCGCGGCGGGAGGAGACCCCGAGCTTGGCCAGGACCGCCGACACGTGGTGGTCGACCGTCTTGGGCGAGATCACCAGCCGCTCGGCGATCTCCGCGTTCGTGGCGCCCTCGGCCAGCAGCGCGAGCACCTCGAGCTGGCGCGGCGTCAGGCCCGCCGGCGCCTCGCGCGAGGCGGCCCGGGGCCCGCGCGGGATGCGCCGCACGCCGGCCGCCCGCAGCCGCCGGCGCAGCCGGGCCGCCGACCGCGCCGCGCCGAGCCGGTCGAACGCCGCCAGCGCCTCGAGCGCGTCGGCCTCGTCGGGGCTGTCGGCCAGCGCGTCGGCCGCCTCGTAGGGGAACCCGAGCGCCGTCCACGCCTCGGCGGCGCCGCGCGGGTCGCCCGCGATCGAGCGCGCGTACGGCGCGGGCGTCCCCTCCGGGGCCGGGGCGCGCACGCCGGCGCGCCAGCGCCAGTAGGCGAGCTCGCCCATCTGCCAGGGGTCGCGGCGCGCCACCGCCAGGTCGTAGACGTCGCCGACCGCCTCGAGCACCCCCGCGGGGTCGTCCTCCAGCCACGCGCGCTCGGCCCGCGCGGCGGCCGCCGGGCCGAGGCGCTGCAGCTCCCCGGTGTCGACCGAGCGCGCCCACGCGCGGTCCAGGAACGAGCCGGCCTCGGTGCCGCCGCGGCGCGCGTCGAGGCGGCCCAGCACGATCAGGCCCGGGCAGGGGCGCGGGCCGGGCTGGTGCTCGAGCTCCAGCGAGGCGTGCGCGTCCGCCTCGGCGGCCGCCCACTCCCCCACGAGCATCCGCAGATGCGCCCGCGCGCCGAGCAGGTACTGGACGTAGCCCTCCAGCGCGCGCTCGCGCGCGAACGCCAGCGCCCGCTCGATGTCCGCCCGGGCGCCCTCGGCGTCGCGCCGCCACATCAGCGTCATCCACGCGAGGTTCACGATCGCCCGGCAGGCGTCGTCGTCGAGGCCGGCGTCGACGGCGATCGCGTGCGCCTCCTCGAGGATCCCCCGCGCCGGGAGCGGGTCGGGGCGGTCCATCATCGCCGTGCCGACGTTCGTCAGCGCGTGGGTCACGATCCCGTCGTCGCCGAGCGCCCGGCCCAGCGCCACCGCGCGCAGGCCCAGGTCGATCGCCTCGGGGTTGCGATTGGCGAGCATCGCGAGCTGCGACCGCGCGCTGATCGCCATCGCCAGCTCCCGGCTGTCGGGGAACGCCTCCAGCGTGGCGACCGCGCGCGCCGCGGTCGCGTCGGCCTCCTCCCCGTGGCCGGCCCACCACAGGGCGCGCGACAGCCGCCGCAGCTCGTCGCCGACGCGCAGCGCGTCGCCGCCCGCCTCGCGGCGCGCCAGCAGCGCCCGCCGCGCCTCGACCGCCCGCTCGGAGCGCCCGCGCAGGTAGGCCTCGGTCGCGACGCCCTCCAGCGCCCGCTCGACCTCCTCGGGCGTGCCGCCGACCGCCAGCGCCGCCTCCCAGTGCTCGTGCGCGTCGCCGTGGGCGCCCGCGCTCGCGGCCGCCTGCGCGGCGAGCGGGGCCAGCCGCCGGATCGCGTCCACGTCGCCGGCCCGCCGCGCGTGGTGGGCCAGCCGCGCCGGGTCGGCGCCCAGGGCCTCCAGCGCCGCGAGCACGCGCAGGTCCAGCTCGCGGTGGCGGACCGGCGACAGCTCGTCCTCGACCGCGCGCCGCGCGAGCTCGTGGCGGAAGGCCAGCGCGGCGCCGCGCGCCTCGAGGATCCCGGCCGCCAGGCAGGGCTCGACCGCGCCGCGCGCCAGGCCCAGCGCGTCGGCGAGGGCCGGCTCGACCTGCCCGGGCACCACCGCCGCCACCTCCGCGACCTCGCGGGCCGCGGGGTCCAGCGCGGCCATCCGCTGGGCCATCGCGTCGCGCACGCTCGCCGGCACCGCGCGGTCGCCCGGCGCGCTGAGCGCCTCGGTGACGAGGAACGGGTTGCCGCCGGTGAGCGCGTGGACGTCGGCGCCGTCGCGGCCGGCCCGGCGCGCGAGCGCGTCGACGGCCGCCGGCGACAGCGGCGACAGCTCCACCCGCGCGGTCGCCTCGCGCGGCAGCGCCGCGAGCACGGTCCGCACGTCGGGCCGCTCGCCGAGCGCGTCGGTGCGGCAGGTCACCACGAGGCAGCCGCGGCCGCGCGGCAGGCGCCGGGCCAGGAGCGCGAGGAGGTCGAGCGTGGCGTCGTCGGCCCAGTGCAGGTCCTCCACCACGAGCGTGGCGGGGCCGCGCGCGTCCAGCTCCGCGAGCAGCTCGCCCAGCAGCGCCTCGCGAGACGCCCCGCGCTCCAGCAGCTCGAGCAGCGGCCCGCCGGCGTCGCGGGCCGCGTCCCAGACCGGGCCGCGCGCCCGCGGGGTCACGAGCGGGTCGCACGCGCCCCACAGCACGCGCCGGCGCGGCGTGGCCCGGCAGGTGGCGGCGACGAGCGAGGTCTTGCCGATCCCCGCCTCCCCGGCGACGAGGACGATCCGCCCCTGGGCGCGCGACGCCTCGAGCGCCGCCGCGAGGGCCGCCCGCTCGTCCTCCCGCTCCAGGAGCTCGGTCGTCGCCATCCCCGGCGCGAGCCTATCCGGCGCCGGGATGGGTAGTCGGGGGCCATGACGGACTTCTCGGTGACCCCCGGCGAGCGCTCCGGCGACCGTCAGGGGCTGGCGGTCGCGGGCGAGCTGGACCTGGCGTCCGCCCTGCGGCTGGAGATGGCGATCGACGCCAGCGCCGACGCGGGCGTGCGGCATCTCGCCGTCGACCTGGGACAGACGACGTTCCTGGACTCCACGGGCCTGGCGGCGATCATGGAGGGCCGCCGGCGGCTGACCGATCGCGGCGGCTCGCTCGTCGTGACCGACGCCGGCCCCAACGTGCGCCGCGTGCTGGAGCTCACGGGCCTGGACGGGGTGCTGATGGCCCCGGACGCGCGCTGACGCGGCTCAGAGGGCGGCGAGGACCGCCTCGAGCTCGTCGACGACGTCGCCGTCCAGGCGGACGGTCGCGGCGGCGTCGAACGGCGTCGGGCCCTTCGTGACGATCGCGACCGCCCCGCCGGCCGACGCGGTGACGTCGGCCAGCCCGGCGACCGGCCACACCTCCAGCGACGTGCCGATGCACAGCAGCACGTCGGCGCCCCGGGCGAGGTCCGTCGCCTCCTCCATCGCCCCGTCGGGCAGCATCTCGCCGAACAGCACGACCCCGGGCTTCAGCGGCCGTGCGCAGTCGCAGCGCGGGATGCCCTGGGCGTCGGCCTCGAGCCGCTCGCGCACGTCGTCGAGCGGATAGCGGGCGCCGCAGGCCAGGCACACCGACCAGTCGATCGTGCCGTGCACCTCGATCAGCCGGCGCGTGCCCGCCTTGCGGTGCAGCCCGTCGATGTTCTGCGTCACGACCGCGTCGAGGACGCCGCGCGCCTCCAGCTCGGCGAGGGCGCGGTGCGCGCCGTTGGGCTCCTTGCCGTCGAGCACGTGGAAGCGGTGCCCGTAGAACCGCCAGAAGCGCTCGGGGTCGCGGCGCCAGGCGTCGATGTGGGCGACCTCCATCGGGTCGACGTTCGCCCACAGCCCGGTGCCGGGCGAGCGGAAGTCGGGGATCCCGGACGGCACCGAGATCCCCGCCCCGGTCAGCGCGACGGCCGAGCGGGCGTCGCGCAGCAGCGCCGCGAGGTGCCCGGTGCTTACCGGCCCTGCCACCTCGGCCGCCGCTTGCTCAGGAACGCGCCGATGCCCTCGCGCGCGTCCTCGCTGGCGAAGACCCGCCCGAAGGCCTGCATCTCCGCGGCGAGGCCGGCGTCGAGGTCGCCGGCGGCCGACACGCGCTTGATCTCCTCCAGCGCGAGCGGCGCCGCCCCGGCGAGCTTGCGCGCCCACGCCAGCGCCGTGTCGAGCAGCTCGTGGTCGGGCACGACCGCGCTCGCCAGGCCGAACTCGAACGCCTCCTCGCCGGTGATCGCGTCGCCGGTGAGGTTCATCTCGAGCGCCTTGGACGCCCCGACGAGCCGCGGCAGCCGCTGGGTGCCGCCGAAGCCGGGGATGATCCCGAGGTTGATCTCCGGCTGGCCGAACAGGGCCGAGTAGGCGGCGACGCGCACGTCGCAGGCCATCGCCAGCTCGCAACCGCCGCCGTAGGCGATCGAGTTGACCGCGGCGATCGTCGCGACCGAGCTCTGCTCCATCTCGCGGAACAGCCCGTGCGCGGCCTTCAGCAGCTCGGCCCCGCTGGTCTCGTCCAGCGTCGTGAACGCCTTGATGTCGGCGCCGGCGCTGAACACGAGCGGGTTGCCCGACGCGAGCACGACCGCGCGCACGCCGGTCTCCTTCACCCCGTCCCAGGCGGCGCGCAGCGCCGTGATGACGTCGGGCGACAGCGAGTTGGCCGGCGGGTTGTTGATCCACAGGATCGCGACGTCGTCACGGGTCTCGACCTGGATCGGGCCCTCGCCCTTGCCCTCGTCGGGCCGCGGCCACGGGAAGAAGCCCTGGCCGGCCTTCTGGCCCAGGCGCCCCTGCGCGACCATGCGGCGCAGGATCGCGGGCGGCTCGAACCGGTCGCCGTAGCGCTCGGCGGCGTTCTCGAGCTTCTCCAGCGCGACGTCGAGGCCCTCGATGTCGGCGCGCATCAGCGGCGGCAGGATGCCGCGGCGCGGATCCATCCCGGCGCCGGCCATCAGGCCGAGGTCGATCGCACGGGTCTGGGCGACGCCCTCCTCGAGCACCAGGCACGCCTCGACGAGCATCTTCAGCGTGTACAGGTCGGCCAGCTCGTCGGCGTCGGCCTCCGCGTCGCCGGGGAGCTGCGGTTGGCCGTCCTTGTAGAAGCCGTCCCCGCCCGACTTGGCGCCGAGCTTGCCCTCGGCGACCAGGCGCTGCATGCCCTGGTGGACGTAGAAGCGCTCCTCGCCATAGGACTCGAGCAGGTGCTCGCTGACGTGCAGCACGGTGTCGAGGCCGAGCAGGTCGATGAGGAAGAACGGCCCCATCGGCGCGATGTTCCTGGCGCCGACGCCCTCGTCGATGGACGTAATCGACAGGCCGCGCTCCTCCTGCGCGCGGAAGACCTCGCTCAGCGCGCTCGTGAGGATGCGGTTCACGACGAACCCGGGCACCTCGGCGCACGTGATCGGCTGCTTCTTGATCGCCTGCGCGAAGTTGATCGCGGCGGTCGTCGTCTCGGGCGCGGTCTCGTCGCCCTCGACGATCTCCAGCAGCGGCATGACGCTGGCCGGGTAGAAGAAGTGGAAGCCGCAGACCTTGTCGGGGCGGGTGGTCGCGTCGCCGATCTCGGCGATCGACAGCGACGACGTGTTGGAGGCGAGGATCGCGTGGCCGGGCGTGACCGCGTCGAGCTCGGCGAACACGGCCTGCTTGATCGCCATGCGCTCGGGGACGGCCTCGATCACGAAGTCGACGTCGCCGAAGCCCTCGTAGCTCGTCGTGCCGGTGATGCGCCCGACGATCTCCTCGACGTTGGCGTCCGCCTGCTCCTGGGTGATCTTCTCCTTCTTGACCAGGCGCGCCTGCTGGGCGGTGGTCACCTCGCGGGCCTTGTCGAGACCGACGTCGACGAACTTCTGGTCGACGTCCTTGAGCAGGACCGGGATCCCGGCGGCGGCGATCGTCTGCGCGATCTCCCCGCCCATCGTGCCGGCCCCGACGACGGCAGCCTTGAAGACGAACATGCGCCCAGCCTATTGACTCGCGAGTCAACGAGCGGGATCGACCACGATCTTCCCGTGCACGTGCCCGCCGGCGAGCGCCTCCAGGCCCTCGGGGACCAGCTCGTCCAGCGCGATGACGCGGTCGGTGACCGTCGCGGCGAGATCGGTCTCGGCGAGCTGCGCCAGGGCCGGCCCGAGGTCCTCCGCGAGCACGTGCGCCAGCGACGTGCGCAGGTCGATCTCGCGCAGCGCCAGGTCGAGCAGGTCGAGCTCGACCGGCGCCTTCTGCAGCCCGACGATCACCACGGTGCCGCCACGGCGGGTGGCGGCGACCGCGGTCGGCGGCCCTGACGGGATGCCGGTGCACTCGACGACCGCGTGGGCGCCGGCGCCGCCGGTGAGCGCGCGCACGGCCTCGGCCGCGTCGGCCTCGCGGGCGTCGACGACGTCGGTGGCGCCGACGGCGCGGGCGATCTCCAGGCGCGCGGGGTCGACGTCGACGGCGATCACCCGCCCGGCCTCGCCCGCGGCCGCCGCGGCCACGACGAACATCCCGATGCCGCCGGCGCCGAGCACGGCGACCGCGTCGCCGGGGCGGGTCTGCGCGCGCGTGAACGCGTGGATGCCGACCGCGAACGGCTGCGCGAGCGCGGCCGCCTCGTCGCTGCAGCCGTCGGGCACGGCCAGGCACGTCGAGGCGGGGACGGCGACGCGCTCGGCCAGCCCGCCGTGCGCCTGCAGGCCGATCGTGTAGTAGCGCTCGCACAGGTTCGTGCGCCCGCGCGCGCACCAGTCGCAGCGCCCGCACGAGACGCCGGCGCCGGTGACGACGCGGTCGCCGGGCGCGAAGCCCTCGACCTGCGGGCCGACCGCCTCGACGACCCCGACGAGCTCGTGGCCGAGGACGAGCGGCCCGACGTGCCCGCTGCCCGGATGGCGCTCGCGCAGCGGCACGAGCACCGGCCCGTGCAGGTACTCGCCGCAGTCGCTGCCGCAGATCGCGGCGCGGGCGACCCGCAGCAGCAGCTCGCCGGCCGCCGGCGGCCCCGGCTCGGCGACGGACTCGATGCGGACGTCGTGCGGCCCGTGGTAGACGGCCGCCCTCATGGCGTGACCCCGTGGAAGCTCATGTGAAGAACTCCATCACACCCGGCGCCGCGACTGCAAAGGAGCGCTTAACGCACGCCGAGCTCGCGGTCGGTCTCGAGCTCGATCGCGAACCGGCGCACGGTCGCGCGCACGATGCGGTGCATCCGGCGGCGGACCAGCAGGAGATCGCGCAGCACGTTGCCCTCCTTGAGCCGGTACTCGAGCTCCAGCGACACCTCGCCGGGCGCGAAGCGCAGCCGCTGCGTCCCGGTGACCTCGGGGTCCTCGAACTCGGCGTCCTGGCCCTCGCGCGGGCTGAACCAGATCACGTCCTCGACCACCCGGCCGCGGCCGTCGGGCCGCGAGTCCCACGTGATCGAGCCGCCGCGCGGCCAGTCGGCGTCAACGGAGACGACGTGCCCGAAGCCCGGCACGAACGAGGGCCAGCGGCTCGTGTCGTACCACAGCTCCTCGGCGTTGAAGATCGAGTCGCCGATCGCGGCGCGGGCCTTCACCTTCGACACGGCCGCCTCACAGCTCCGCGCGGATCGCGTCGAGCGCGGCTGCCGCGGTCTCCAGGCGGGGGCGCATGTCGGCGGCCAGCCGCTCGCGCTCGGCCTCGCCGGCCGGCGTGACGCGGTAGAAGCGCCGGGAGCGCCGCTCCGGGTGCTCCCACTCGCCGGCGATGAGCCCGTCGGCCTCCATCTGGCGCAGCAGCGGGTACATCGTGTTCGGGTTGACCGCCAGCAGGCCCCCCGTCAGCTCGGCGATGCGCTCCATGAGCTGGTTGCCGTAGCACGGCTCCTGCGCGCAGAGATGGAGCACCAGCAGCGGCAGCAGCCCGCTGCGGCGCAGCCCGGCGGCGAGCGGGTCCGACGAGCCGGCCCCGCCGGCGGCCGCCCGCGCCCGGTCCAGCGGCGCGGCCTCGGCCACGGCGGCGTCGGTGCGGGGGCGCGACCCGGTCATCACGGCCAGTATGGCGGGGCGCCCCGTCGGCGGGCCCGCGGGATCGGCCCGCGGGCCGCCGGAGCGGCGGGGTGCTACGCGGTCGCGGCCGCGGGCTCCTCGATGCGGCGCGGCAGCAGCGTCTCGCGCGCGATGACCAGGCGCTGGATCTGCGAGGTGCCCTCGTAGAGCTGCATGATCTTCGCGTCGCGCATCAGCTTCTCGACCGGGTACTCCTTGATGAAGCCGTACCCGCCGTACACCTGGACGGCGTCGGTCGTGACCTCCATCGCGGTGTCGGCCGCGAAGCGCTTGGCGTGCGAGGACTCGATCGTGTTGCGCTTGCCCTGGTCCAGCAGGACCGCCGAGTTCCAGGTGGCCAGGCGCGACAGGTGCACCTTCGTGGCCATGTCGGCGATCATGAACTGGATCGCCTGGTGCATCGCGATCGGCACGCCGAACTGGACGCGCTCCTTGGAGTACTCGGTGGCGAACTCGAAGGCCGCGCGCGCGATGCCGGTGGCCATCGCCGCCACGCCGGGGCGCGTGCGGTCGAGGGTCATCATCGCGAGCTTGAAGCCCTTGTTCTCCTCGCCGATGAGGTACTTGGCGTCGACCTCGGTCTCGTTGAACGTGATGGTCGCGGTGTTCGACGCCCGCTGACCCATCTTGTCCTCCTTCTTGTCGACCGTGACGGTGTCGTCGCGGTGGACCAGGAAGGCGGAGATGCCGCGGTGGCCGGCGTCCGGGTCGGTCTTGGCGTAGACCGTGTACCAGTCGGCGTAGGTGCCGTTGGTGATGAAGCACTTCGACCCGTTCAGGACGTACTTGTCGCCCTTGCGGACCGCGCGGGTGCGCATGCCCGACACGTCGGAGCCGGCGTCGGGCTCGGTCAGGCAGAACGAGGCGAGCGCCTTGTTCTCGATGAGGTCGGTGAAGTACTCCTTCTTGACCTCCTCGGCGCCGCCCAGGTAGACCGGCGCGGCGGCGAGGCCGTTGGCGCCGATCGAGGTGGCGATGCCGGAGCAGCCCCAGGCCAGCTCCTCCTCGATAAGGCAGCCGTCGAGGTACGACAGGCCCGGCCCGCCGTACTCCTCGGGCGCGTGGACGTTCATCAGACCGACCTCCCAGGCCTTGTCGATGATGTCCTGCGGCCACGTGCCGTCCTTGTCGTACTCCCACGCGACCGGACGGATCTCCTTCTCCGCGAAGTCGTGGGCCAGCTCGCGCAGAGCCTTCTGCTCGTCCGTAAGGGTGAAGTCGACCATGTTCGTGCTCGTCCTTCTCGTCGGCGTTCGTGCGATTGACTCGTCAGTCAACGACCTGCCCACAGGGTACCCCCTCCGCACGCGGATCCCACGCACTTCGGACGAACGTCCGCAACAATGCGCACATGCAGGAGGCGTTCGAGGTCGTGATCTTCGCGGTGGTGATCCTGGCCGCGCTGATCGGGATCGCCGGGTTCGCGTCGCGCTCGCGCGCCTACGACGAGATCGGCCGCGGCGGCCTGTCGATCGACCGCGCGCCTCCGGCGCCGGCCACCACGGCGGTGCGCGACGCCGAGATCCGCCAGATGCTCGACGCCGCCAACGACCGCCGCGTCCGCCGCGGGCAGGCGCCGCTCGACGTCGGCGCCGAGCTGGCGCGGCTCACCGGCGCGAGCGCCGATCCCGGCCTCGAGGCCGAGGTCCGGGCGCTCGTGGTGGCCCGCAACGAGCGCCTTGCGCGCAACGGCCGGCCGCCGCTCGACGTGGAGGCGGAGGTCCGACGCGCCCTGAGCGATCGGACGTGATCGCGGCAAGCTGCTAGAAACCGCCCATGCCCGATCCGCGCGTCTTCGAGCTCGACGACCTCGTCAACCGGCCGGGGACCTACTTCAACCCCCAGACCGAGATCCTGATCGTCGTCGACGACTCGCCCGAGATGGATCAGGAGATCTTCAACATGGAGGCCTACGAGGGCGCCGAGTGGGTGCTCGTGTCCGACGAGGTCCCCGTGGACGAGAACACGCGCGACGAGCTGATCGAGCGCTTCCAGGTCCACTACCACCCGGGCTCCGAGCGATCGCTGGCCGCCGCCTCCGACGAGGAGGACGACGCGGAGGTCGACGAGCTCGACGCCGACGACCAGGAGGTCGGGCGCGACGACTGAGCGCCGCGCCCGCCGGTCCTCCTAGGGCCGCCAGGCGCCGCTACCGCACGTCGCGGGCGACGCCCTCGGCGCCCCGCGCGGTGACGCCCGCGGCGTGCGCCCGCCAGCCCAGGTGGACGCCGCCGCCGCGCGTGCGGACGAGCACGTCGGCGCCCGACCCGCGCACGCCGTGAGCGTCGAAGGCGCCGGTCGTGGTGAGGTGCACGGCGCCGGTGCGCGGGTCGATCCACGCGCCGTCGACGTTCTCGCTCGGGCGCGTGAGGCCGATGTCGGCGCCGCGCAGGAAGGGCCTCCAGCGGAACGTGCCGCGGGGGTCGCGGCGCAGCACCGCGAGGTCCTGCGGCGCGAACCGGTGCGAGCCGGCGCGGAAGCCGCCGGCGGTGCTGACGACGAGCCGGCCGCGCCGGTCGACGGCGAGCGCGTCGATGTCGGCCCCGCGGCCGCGGAGCCCCGCGCGGGCGGCGCGCAGGACGACCGACAGGCGCGAGCCGCTCGCGCGGACCACGTCGGACGGCCCGACGCGCCCCACGCCCGTCAGCCGCTGCGCGCGGCTGAACGTGAGCAGCAGGCTGCCGTCGCGCGGGTCGACGGTGGCGGCGTCGATGTGGGTTCCGGGGCGCACGCCGGCCTCGCTGCCGTCGAAGCGCAGCTCGGCCTCGCCGGTCTCCTCGTCGAGGGCGACGACGTCGCGGGCGTCGGCGTCCACGCCCGCGATCCTCGCGGCGTTCTCGGCGGTGACCAGCCGCACCCCGTTCACCGGATCGCGGAACGCGTCCCAGGCGGGCTTGTGCACGAGCGCGTCGACGCGGTAGCCGCCCACCTGGCGCCAGCTCGCCGGGGAGGCGTACTTCGCGAGGCCGAACGTCCCCTCGGACCCTCCCTTCCAGGGCTCGTCGACGAACTCGAACGCGGTGCCGCCGAGGTAGGCGCCGCCGGCGCTGCCGGGGGGCGCCTCACGCCACTGCGCGGCGATGTAGGCGGCCTGCTGCTGCTCGCTCTCCTGGCAGGGCGGCTTGACGAACCCGCCGCAGGAGCCGTTGACCGGGACGCCGAGCTCCGAGAACCAGACGGCCAGGTTCGGGAACTCCCGGTTGAAGCGCGCGAGCCAGTCGCGCAGGTAGGTGCCCGGGTTGAAGGTCTGGACGGCGGCGAAGAAGCGCGACCCGATGAACGCCTCGCCGAGCTGCGGCTTGGCCCGGATCGCCTCGAGCGTGGTCCGGGTGGCCGAGAAGGCGGGCTGCGGGTCGTCGAAGGTCGCGAACGACACGGGTGCCGACACGGGCAGGCGCCGCGTCGCGCCGAGGTCGTCCTCGGCCTTCACGAGCGCGGCGATCGCGTCGGCGACCCGGCCGAGGTTCGCGCGGCGCACGTTCGGGTCCCGGTTGTCGCCCTCGAGGTCGACCTCGTTGCCGACCGACCAGGCCACGACCGCCGGGTGCGGGGTCTTCGACGGCCGGCCGCCGGTGTCGACGTACACCTGGCGGACGATGTCGGGCAGCGCCCGCCCGTCGGTCAGGACGAAGTAGTTGCTGATCGGGACGACGATGCGCAGCCCGCGCTGATGGGCCTCGTTGAGGAACGGCAGGTGGTTGCGCTGCGGGTTCCAGTTGTAGAGGCGGATCAGGTTGGCGCCGAGCGACTGGATGGCCGCGAGGTCGCCGCGGCCGCTGCCCGACGACGACCACAGCTCGGTGAAGTCCGCGTTGGCGAAGTCCGTGTCGAAGTACGCGCAGGGCGGCCCGCACGGCCCGTAGTCGGAGGGCGCCGGCTGGTAGGCGACCCCCTTGATCGGGAACAGCTCCGAGCCTGGCGGAGCGGCGGCGGCCAGCGGCGCGGCGATGAGGAGGGCGCCACAGGCGGCGAGCAGCGCGCGCGTGACGATCCGTCGTCCGAGAGCACCCATCGGCGGCCAGCATAGTCGGCGCGCCGCCGCTCGCCGCCGCCAGACGGTCTACGCCGCGTGCGTGGTGCGCTCGGCCCGCTCCGCCCGCTTGGCGTCGGCGTCCGGGTCGCGGCGGTCGGCGATGACCGAGGCGACCATCCCGATCGTGAACGCCGTGACGACGATCAGCAGGCTGACGATCGGCCCGATGTGGACCAGGTCCTCGATGAGCAGCTTCACGCCGACGATGCCGAGCACGATCGCGATCGTCTCGTCGAGGTAGCGGAAGCGGCGCACGAGCCCCTCGACGAGCACGAACAGCGCGCGCATGCCCAGCAGCGCGAAGGCGTTGGCGATCCAGATCGCGAACGCGTCCGTCGTGATCGCGAACGCGGCCGGGATCGAGTCGATCGCGAACGCGATGTCGGCGAACACGATCGCCACGAGGCACAGCGTCAGCGGCGACGCGTTGGGGCGGATGCGCCGCGCCACGCGCACCGGCATCGTGTCCTCGGGGTCCTGGTCGTGGCCGACGCCCTTGAACATCCGGTAGGCCAGGAACAGCAGCGTCACGGCGAGGACGTAGATGACGAAGTGGAACCGCTCGATCAGCGCGGTGCCGCCGAGGATCGCCAGGCCGCGCATGCACAGCGCGAGCACGATCCCCCAGAACAGGAGCTTCGGGCGCGCCTGGGCGGGCACCCCGAAGTACGCGAACAGCAGCAGGAAGACGAACAGGTTGTCGAGCGACAGCGTGCGCTCGATCAGGTAGACCGTCGTGTAGTCGATCGCGACCTCGGTCTCGCCGAGCAGCACGATCACCGGCGCAACGAGGATGCTCAGCACCAGCCAGCCGATCGACCAGACGACGCCCTCGCGGAACGTCGGCTCGCGACCCCGCGCGAAGAGCAGCAGGTCGACGAGCAGCAGGCCGATGATGATCGCGGCGGCAGCAGCGATCGGGCCGGGTCCGGAGATGACGGCGATCATGCGAAGAAGAGGCCGAGGCCGAGCACAGCGTAGAGCGCGCGGGACCGCCGATCCGGGCGGGGCCTAGCTCTAGGCGGCAGGAGTCTTGTTACGTCCGGGCCTCCTCGGAGGCTGCGGGTTGCGACGCCAGCAACCTGTCCGAGGAGGTCCCGGAGTGACATTGCATCGCAACGCCAAGACGTGTCCGGCCAGTCGGCGGTTGTT
>DATMSA010000171.1:0-4755 GCA_035565675.1 Capillimicrobium sp.
CCAGCACGCCGCTCGCGCTGCGGGTCGAGCAGTCCGAGCTCGACGCGCTGCTGGCGGCCGTCGGCGGCGAGGGCTGGCACGACGTCAAGACCCAGGACGGGGCGGTGCGGCTCAACCTCGCGCACGTCCTGTGGGTCCGAACCGAGAACCGCGAGCGCGGCGTGGGGTTCGGCACCGGCTGAGCCCGTCGGCCCATTGCGCGGGATCTCCCGCGCGCGATAGGGTCGCGCCGGCATGAGCGCCGCGCCGGCCGCAGACGGGAGGAGGGAGCCGCTCGGCCGCGCCGTCGTGCTCTCGCTGGTGGCGATGGCGCTGGCCGTCTTCGTCATCTCCAACGACATCAGCGCGATGACGGTCGCGGTGCCGGACATGGAGCGCGACCTCGACGCGACCGTCGGCACGGTGCAGTGGGTGATCAACGCCTACACGCTCGTGTTCGGCGTGCTGATCGTCACCGGCGGGCGGCTCGCCGACATCTTCGGGCGCCGGCGCATGTTCTTCGCCGGCTTCGGGATCTTCGCCGTGTTCTCGCTGCTCGGCGCGCTCGCCCAGGACGCGTGGATGCTGATCGGCGCGCGCGCCCTGATGGGCGTCGGCGGCGCCCTCATCTGGCCGGCGGTCGTCGGCCTCATCTTCGCGATCGTCCCCGCCGCCCGCGCCGGCCTGGCCGGCGGCCTGATCCTCGGCGTCAGCGGCGTCGGCAACGCCTGCGGCCCGATGATCGGCGGTCTGCTCACCGACGTGTTCGACTGGCGGGCGATCCTGCTGCTGAACCTGCCGGTCGCCGCGGTCGCGGTGCTCGTCACGCTGCGCACGGTCAAGCCCGACCCGTCCGGCGAGGAGCGCGAGAAGGTCGACCTGCTCGGCGTCGCGACGCTCTCGCTGGCGCTCGTCGCGTTCCTCGTCGCGCTCGACCAGGCCACCGACTGGGGCTGGGGCGACTGGCGGATCGTCGTGCTGCTGATCCTGTCGGTCGTCGCGCTCGGCGCGTTCGCGGCCACGCAGCGGCGCACCGGCGTCGACGTGCTCGTCCCGCGGTCGGTCATCGGCAACTCGGCGTTCCGCGCCGCCTGCCTGGCCACGCTGCTGACGTCGGGGATCTGGTTCGTGGCGATGCTGTACGCGCCCCAGTTCACGCAGAAGCTGCTCGACTTCAACGCGCTCGAGTCGGGGATCGCGCTGCTGCCGATGATGGCGCTGTTCGCGCTGACCTCGTTCGTCGCCGGGCCGCTCTACAACAAGGTCGGGCCGCGGCCGCTGCTGATCGCGGGCGCCGCGCTCATGCCGATCGGCATCGTGCTGCTGAGCTTCCTCGACGCCGACTCCTCCTACGGCGCGATGGTCCCGGGCCTCGCCGTCCTGGGCGTCGGGGCCGGCTTCTTCTACTCGACGCTGACGAACGCGGCGATCACGACGCTCGACGCCGAGCAGGCCAGCCTGGGCGGCGGCATCCTCTTCATGTTCCAGCTCGTGGGCGGCACGATCGGGCTGGGCCTCACGACGACGGTCGTGCTCGGCGTGTCCGACGGCGCGGCCGGCGGGGCCGAGTTCGTCGACGGCCTGACCGCCGGCTTCCGCGTCGACGCCGCGCTGGGCATCCTCGGCCTGATCGCGGCGGCGATGGTGGTGCGCCGGCGCATGGCGCGCTCCTCGTAGCCGCTTCCCGCTCCGCGCCGGCGCGCTGCCCAGTTCGCTCCGACGGGCTCGAGCCGACGTATGGCACTTGGCAGCCGGTATGCGGACGTCATGTGCCACACGTCCCCGCGAGGCGCGCGGCGTGAGCCGCGACGACGCCCGTCCGGCGCGCGCTGGACACGCCTCCCGCCTGCAGCTAACGTACAACCTAATGGTTGTAAGTCCCATCCCGGAGGCCGAGCGCGAGATCGACGAGCTGTTCCACGCGCTCGCGGACGCGACCCGCCGCGACATCCTGCGCCGGTCGATCGACGGCGAGCTGTCGGTGTCGCGGCTGGCCGACGCGTACCCGATGAGCTTCGCCGCCGTGCAGAAGCACGTCGCGGTGCTCGAGCGGGCGGGGCTGGTGACCAAGGCACGCCACGGGCGCGAGCAGCTCGTGCGCACCGACCCCGACGCGATCGCCCGGGCGCGCGAGGCGCTGGACCGGCTCGAGCTGGCCTGGCGCGGGCGCGTCGACCGCATGGCGGAGCTGCTCGCCGCCGACCAGACCACCCCGATGGGAGGACGCGACGCATGAGCGTCATCAGCATGGAGAAGGACGTCGAGACGCTGACCATGACCCTGGTCGCCGAGTTCGACGCCGAGATCGACCGCGTGTGGGAGCTGTGGGCCGATCCCCGCCTCCTCGAGCGCTGGTGGGGCCCGCCGACCTACCCCGCGACCGTCACCGAGCACGACCTCCGCCCCGGCGGCCGCATCCGCTACCACATGACCGGGCCCGAGGGCGACCGCCATCACGCGTGGATGGAGGTCGTGTCGCTGGACCCGCCGCAGGCGCTGCGCGTGCGCGAGGGGTTCTCGGACGAGGACGGGGTGCCGCTCGAGGGGATGCCGGTCGGCACGCTGGACGTGAGCCTCGCCGCGAGCGGCGGCCGGACCCGCATGGAGCTGCGCTACGTGTTCGACTCCCACGAGGACATGGAGCGCCTCGTGGAGATGGGGATGCCCGAGGGCATCCGCGAGGCGGTCGGCCAGATCGACGCGCTCCTGGCCGAGCCGGTCTCCTCCTAGAGCTCGCGGCGCACGAGCTTCAGCGCGCGCTCGGCGGCCTGCTTGCGCAGGGGCCGCCGGCGCCAGCGCTCGAGCGCGAACGGCTCCGACACCGAAAGGTCGGCCTCGAACACGTCGGTGAGCTGGCCCGCGACCCGCGTCGACTGGACGCACAGCGTCGCCTCGTCGTGGAGCTGGAAGCTGCGGTTGTCGAAGTTGACCGAGCCGATCGACGTCCACGCGCCGTCGATGCACAGCGTCTTGGCGTGCAGCATCGTCGGGCCGTACTCGAAGACCTCCACGCCGCAGTCGAGCAGCCGCTCGTACTCGGCTCGCCCGGCGGTGCGCACGAACTCCTTGTCGATGTGGCTGCCGGGGACGAGCACGCGGGTGCGCACGCCCCGCTCGGCCGCGTCGCACAGCGCGTCGACGAACGCCGGGCGGGGCGCGAAGTACGCCGCGGTCAGGTCGAGCGTCTCCCGCGCCGACGCGATCGCCAGGAAGTACAGCGCCTCGACCTCGGTGTCGCCGACCCCGGCGCTGGAGCGCACGAGCTGCATCGGCCCGCCGGCGTCGACCGGCTCGATCTCCGGCAGGTAGGCGTCGCCGACCAGCACGTCGCCGGTCGCCTCCAGCCAGTTCTCGGCGAACGCGCCCTGCAGCCCGCGCACGACCGGGCCGCGCACCCGCACGTGCGTGTCGCGCCAGTGGTCGGGGTCCTGCGCGTCGCCCGTCCACTCGTCGGCGATCCCGACGCCGCCGATCATCCCGATGCAGCCGTCGACGATCAGCAGCTTGCGATGCGTGCGCTTGTTGATCTGCCGGATCGCGTACGCCTTCGGCGGGCGGAAGAACGCGACGGACACGCCGGACTCCCGCATCTCGCGGGCCAGGTCGCGGTCCATCTTGGCGGCGCCGACCGCGTCGAGGATCACGTTGACCTCGACGCCGGCGCGGGCGCGCTCGCACAGCGCCTCGGCGACCTCCACCGCGATGTCGCCCCGCCAGTACACGTACGTCTCGAGGTTGATCGTGCGCTGCGCGCCGCGGATCGTCTCCAGGAACGCCGGGAAGATCGCGTCGCCGTTGACGAGCACGTCGAGCTCGTTGCCCTCCGAGATCGGCGCCCCGGTCAGCGCCTCGCAGGCGTACAGGAACGCGTCAGAGCGCACGTCGAGCGCGTCGCCGCGCAGCTCGTAGCCGTGGCGCTGCTCGCGGCGGTGGCGCAGCGAGTCGCTGGCGTACCAGACGGCGCCCGCGAGCGCGAGCCCGCCGGCCCAGGCGGCGTGCGGTCGCCAGCCGCTCACGGCACGACCACCTCGACGGCGTCCGCGTCGGCGCAGAAGGACGCGGGCTCCAGCGTGCACACCTCGCCGTCGACGTTCCAGCGCGTGTGGGGCGCCACCGTCAGCTCGATCCGCGCGCCGCGGGCGTGCGCGACGCCCGGCTGGCGGACGATGCGGCCGCTGCGCAGGCCCCACGCACGGCGCGCCAGCGCGGCGCGCGTGCCGGCGGCGACGGCCACGACGTCGAGCAGGCCGTCGTGCGGGTCGGCCTCCTCGATCCCGCTGCCGGCGCCGAACGCGCCGGTCGCGCCGATGACGACCTGCCAGGCGGGGCCGTCGTGGACGGCGCGCCCGTCGCAGCGGACAATCGCCGCGACCGCGTGGCCGGTGAGGCCGGCCCGCAGCGCGCCCGCCGCGTAGGCGAGCGGACCCAGGCGCGGCTTCAGCGGCGCGGCCCGGCGGGCGGCCACCACCGACAGCCCGCAGCTGGCGGCGTTGACGAACGGGCGGTCGCCCGCCCAGGCCAGCTCGATCGCGCGGGTGGTCGCGTCGGGGCGGGCCGCGAGCCCACAGGCCGCCTCCATCTCGCGCGGCAGCTCCAGCGCCCGGGCGAAGTCGTTCGCGGTCCCGGTGGCGACGACCGCCAGCGGGATGCCGGCGCGCCCGGCGATCGCCGCGGCGGCGCCGATCGACCCGTCGCCGCCCGCGACGACGATCCGCTCCGGGCTGCCCTCCGCGGCGCCGTCGACGTCGCCGACGTCGAGCACCGTGACCTCCGCGC
>DATMSA010000172.1:0-2047 GCA_035565675.1 Capillimicrobium sp.
CACCGCAGTGAGCAGCAGGTCGAGGTCGGCGAGCATCGTGGCCCCCTTGGGTCGACGGAGCGTCTAAGCACCGCCGACTTCGACTTGCTGCGTTATGTCCCCTTCCGCCACAGCGATCGCCGTGGCATCAATCATCTAGCGTCTGTCGCCTCATGGCCAAGGGCGGCAAGCGCAAGAGCGCACCGGGCGACGTCGCCACCAACCGGCAGGCGTCGTACCGCTACGAGCTCATCGACAGGTACGAGGCGGGCATCGAGCTGCGGGGCACCGAGGTGAAGGCCCTGCGGACCGGCGGCGCGCAGCTCAAGGACGGCTACGCGTCGCTGCGCGACGGCGAGCTGTGGCTCTACAACGTCCACATCCCGCCCTACGGGCCCGCGTCGCGGGAGAACCACGAGGCCGAGCGCCCGCGCAAGCTGCTGCTGCACCGCCGCGAGCTCGACCGCATCGCCGGGCGCATCCAGGAGCGCGGGCTGACGCTCGTGCCCACCCGCATCTACTTCAAGGGCCCGCGGGCGAAGGTCGAGATCGCGCTCGGGCGCGGCAAGGACCGCTTCGACAAGCGCCAGTCGATCCGCGAGCGCGAGACCAAGCGCGACATGGAGCGCGCGCGGTCCGAGGCCTACCGCTAGGCGCGCCGCCGCACGGTCCGTACTTCGCCCGCACGCCCCCTGCGGCGTTCCGCCGTCGTGCGGCGGCGAGGCGGCCTCGATGATGGGGCCACCCGGAAAGGAGTCGACCATGTCTCACCCCAACCGCGCCCTGGCCAGGACCGCCTGGAGCCGGTTCCTGGACGACGTCGTCGCCGATCGGTCCCTCGCCTCGACGCTCGTCGAGGTCGAGACGGACGGGCTCCGGCCGCGGGTGCAGGAGCGGGGCCTCCTGCTGCGCTCGATGAGCTACGACCCGCGCCGCGACGCGTTCGAGGTGACCGTGATGCTGCCGGACCCGCACCGCGAGGCGACGCTCACCCACGTCGTGGCCGGCCCGACGGCGATCGAGGTCGACGCGCCCGCCGGCGTGATCCCACAGGAGATCCGCGTCAGCGGCTCCGACGGCGGCCGCACGACGATCCGGCTCGACGCGCCGACGGTCGTCTCCGAGTAGGCGCCGGCACGAAAAACCCGCGAAATGCGGATTCGCACTTGACGGGGGCCGTTCGGGTGCGTACGTTCGATCGCAGACGCGGGTTCGAGCCGCGAAAGAGCGAGGCCACCGGGGTGGAAGGCCGCGCCACCTGAGCCAGGCGCCGTCCGCAAGGGCGCAGCGACAGGCGGAAGGTCCCAGACGCGGCTCGGCTCGCGTCCCCTTTGCGTCCGGGGTCGGCCGGACCTGGCGCTCCCGGCGCCCCTCCCGTAGGCTCGCGCGCACCCCATGGCCGCCACCCCCGCGATCGGCGCGAAGGGCCTGAAGTCGAACGCCATCGGGTTCGTCGACGCACTGGTCATCGGCCTGGCGTCCACCGCGCCCGCCTACTCGCTGGCGGCGGTCATCGGCCTCATCGTCGTCGACGCGGGCGTGCACGCGCCGGCGATCCTGCTCGCGTCGTTCGTGCCGATGTTCTTCATCGCCGCGGCCTTCTACTACATGGATCGCGCCGACCCGGACTGCGGCACGACGTTCTCGTGGGTGACCCGCACGATGGGGCCGTGGGCCGGCTGGATGGGCGGCTGGGCGATCACGATGACCGGCGTGCTGGTGATCGGCTCGCTGGCCGACATCGCCGCCCGCTACACGTTCCTGCTGGTCGGCTGGGACGCCGCGGCCGACTCGAAGTGGGCGGTGATCGCGTTCGCGGTCGCGATCATCGCGCTGATGACGCTCGTGTGCGTGATCGGCACCGAGCTGTCGGCGATGCTCCAGCGCATCCTCATCTTCGGCCAGGTGCTGGGCCTGCTGCTGTTCGCCGTCGTCGCGCTCGTCAAGGTCGCCGGCGGGGACGCGCTGCCCGGCTCGGTCGACCCGGAGCTGTCGTGGGTGTCGCCGCTGGCGGTCGACAGCTTCTCGGTGCTCGCCCTCGGGATGCTGACCGGCGTCTTCATCTACT
>DATMSA010000173.1:0-3786 GCA_035565675.1 Capillimicrobium sp.
AGGCCGACGAGGTCGTGGGCGAGGTCGGCGGCGGCGGCGCTCTGCGTCATCGCCGTCGACGGCGGGCGACCGTGCGCGCGTAGCCGCTGAAGTCGGGCGGGATCGTCCGCGGCGTGCGCGCCGGCGGCAGCCGCCCGCCCAGCAGCGCCACGATGGCGATCGTCCCCACGACGAGCGGGACGCCGACGAGCGCGAACTCGAAGAACCCGAAGCGGCCGACGCCGGCGTCGGCGGCGGCGTCGGACACGATCACGTTGACGGGCGTCCCGGTCAGCGCCAGCAGCGACCCGGCGTGCGCGCCGAAGGCCAGCGGCAGCAGCAGTCTGCGACGACGGGCGCCCGACGCGCACCGCCACGACGACCACGACCGGCACGAGCGCGGCCCCCGCCCCGTTTGACGTTGACGAGCGCGGTCAGCAGCGCGACGAGCGTCATGATCAGGAGGATCAGCCGGGTGCGGCTCCCCGCCGCCGAGGCGATGAGCCGCCGGCCCACCCACGCGGTGACGCCCGTCGCGTCGAGCCCCTCGCTGACCACGAACAGCGCGGCGATGAAGATCACGGTCGGGTCGCCGAACCCTTCGAGCCCGGCCGAGCCCGAGCACGCCGGTCGCCCACAGCGCCAGCGCGACGCCGATCGCCGTGATCGCCGCGGGGACACGACCGGAGGCGAACACGACCATCAGCGCGACGTACGGCATCAGCGGCGTGAGCACGTTCGTGGGCGAGTCGCCGACGCGGTAGGAGGCGAGCACGGTCTGGGGCTCCACGCCGAGGCGGAGCAGCAGCCACAGGTCGCCGAGGTCCAGGTCCTCGAGAATGTCGCCGAGCCACACGGCCGCGACCTGCCCAGCACGTCGTTGCTGCTCCTCACCGTGCCGACCGCGACGCCGTAGGCGATCCCGGCGGCGAGGAAGGCGGCCGAGATCAGCACGATCAGGCTGCTCATGAACGGCGCGTCGCCGACGATGTCGCCGGTCTCCGGGTTGCGCAGCGGCGCCCCGGCGGGAACGTGAGCGCGGCGATCACCACGAGCACGGCCAGCACGGCGAGCCCGGCCCAGCGCGGCCCCTTGGCCTCCAGCGCGGCGTCGACCGGCGGCCCCTCCTCGCGCGCGAGCTCGTCGGCGTCGGCGGGGCTGCGGTCCCAGTGGCCGAGGCGCCGCTCGATCACGCGCGTGGTGACCAGCGCGATCACGATCGTGAGGAACAGCGTGGAGCCGATGCCGAAGTACCGGTTGTTGACGAGGTCGACCTGCGCGCTGGGATCGACGAGCGCCGCCGCCTCGTTGGTGATGTCGGTGATGACCGCGTCGGCGGGGACGATGAGGACGTTCACGCTGAACGCCGCGCTCACCGCGCCGAACCCGGCGGCGATGCCGGCCAGCGGATGGCGGCCGACGCTTGAGGAACGCGGTCGCCGCCAGCGGGATCAGCACGAGGTAGCCGGCGTCGGCGGCGACGCTCCCGACGAACACGATGATGTACGTGAGCGTCGCGGGCTCGAACGTCTCGGTCCGCACCTCGTAGTCGGGCGGCGCGTCGCCGTAGGGCAGGTCACTGACGCCGTCGGGGCGCTCGGCGACCGCGTCGGGGATCCTCCTTGTGGACGAACGATGCACGGCGGTCGTCGTCTTATCCCGCGTTGACGGCGGGTATGGCACCTTCTGCGCATGAGCTCCGAAGACTCCATCCCCGCGGCACGGCCCGAGCCGACGCCTCGCGACGCCCTCGAGGAGGTCCTGTTCGAGGTCAAGCGGGTCATCGTCGGCCAGGACGCGATGCTCGAGCGGCTGCTCGTCGCGCTGCTGGCCGGCGGGCACGTGCTGCTCGAGGGCGTCCCCGGGCTCGCCAAGACCCTGACCGTCAAGACCCTGGCCGAGGCGCTCGGCGGGTCGTTCCGCCGCGTCCAGTTCACGCCCGACCTCGTCCCCGCCGACCTCGTCGGCACGCGCGTGCTGCGCGCGGACGCCAGCGGCTTCGACGTCGAGCTGGGCCCGGTCTTCGGCAACCTCGTGCTCGCCGACGAGATCAACCGCGCCCCGGCGAAGGTCCAGTCCGCGCTGCTGGAGGTCATGCAGGAGCAGCAGGTGACGATCGGCGGCCAGACGTTCGAGGTCCCCACGCCGTTCCTCGTGCTGGCGACGCAGAACCCGATCGAGTCCGAGGGCACCTACCCGTTGCCCGAGGCGCAGGTCGACCGCTTCCTGTTCAAGCTCATCGTCGGCTACCCCACGCCGGGCGAGGAGGCGTCGGTCGTCGGGCGCTCGCTGCGCGGCCCGGTCACGGTCGAGCAGCGCCTGGACCTGCACGACCTGGAGCGCCACCGCCGCACGGTGGCGGAGGTGTTCGTCGATCGCGACGTGGTCGGCTACGCGGTCGCGCTGGCCGACGCCACGCGGCGCCCGGCCGAGCACGGCCTCGACGAGCTCGTCCCGTTCGTCGAGTACGGCGCCAGCCCGCGCGGGCCGATCGGCCTCGTGCACGCGGCGCGCGCGCTGGCGATGCTGCGCGGTCGCCGCCACGCGGTCGCCGCCGACGTGCGCGACCTGGCGCCGGACGTGCTGCGCCACCGGCTGGTGCTGTCGTACGACGCGCTCGCCGAGGGGGTCACCGCCGATGACATCCTCGCCCGTGTGATCGAGGCGATCCCGCTGCCCGCCGGGGAGCGCCGGCGCACCGACCAGCCCGCGCGCGGGGACCGCTACGCGGCATGAGGCCACGGGGAGGGGCGACGGCGCCGGCGGCGCTGGCGGTCCCGCCCGGCCGCCAGGGGCCGGGGCCGCTGCCGGCGCCGCTCGTCGACTCGCTGCAGCTCAAGCTCGCCCGCCGGGCGGCCGGCGTGCTGCCGGGCGACCGGCCCGGGCCCGGCGTCGGGACCGGCACCGAGCTGGCGCAGCTGCGGCCCTACGTGCCGGGCGACGACGTCCGCGCGCTGGACCCGTTCGCGTTCGCGCGCACCGGCGTCCCCCACGTGCGCGAGTACGTCCCCGAGCGCGCGCTGACGACCTGGCTCGTGCTCGACACCTCGCCGTCGATGGCGTTCGGCACCGCCGACCGGCTGAAGTCCGACGTCGCCGAGGGCGTCACGCTCGTGCTCGCGCGGCTGGCGCTGCGCCACGGCGGCCGCGTCGCCCTGGCCACCTGCGGCGCCGCGGTCGAGCGCTTCGTCCCGCCGCGCGGCGGGCGCGGCGCGCTGGCCGGGGTGCGGCGCGTGCTCGACGAGGGCGTCGGCGTGGACGGGACCGTCGCGCCGGCGCCGGGGCACCCGTCGCCGATGGCGCGCACGCTCGCCCGCCTGCGCAAGCTCACCGGCAACCCGGGCCTGATCGTGGTGATCTCCGACCTGCGCGGGCCGCGCGACTGGCGCCCGCCGCTGGCGGCGCTGGGCGCCCGCCACGCCGTGATGGTCGTCGAGGTGCGCGACCCGCGCGAGGAGACCCTGCCGTCGGTGGGGCCGCTGGCGCTCGTCGACCCCGAGACCGGCGAGCGGATCGAGGTCGACACGACGAGCCGGCGGCTGCGCGAGCGCTTCGCCGAGGTGGCGAGCGCCGACCGCGAGGCGGTGGCCGACGAGCTGCGCCGCGCCCGCGCCCAGCACGTGGTCCTGTCGACCGAGGGCGACTGGCTGCGGGTGCTCGGCCAGCGCCTGCGCTGATATGGGCGTCGGTTTGTCAAGCGGGCGTGGTCAGGCGCGTCCGCTTGGCGGCCGTGGCTGTGGTTGTGTGGGTCGGGTGCTCGAGGGGTCGCCGCCGCTGCGCGACGACGGATCTGGCTGATATTCGCGG
>DATMSA010000174.1:0-6772 GCA_035565675.1 Capillimicrobium sp.
ATCGTCAACATCGCGATCCCCGAGCTGCAGCGGCGCCTGGAGGCCGACGTCGCCACCGCCTCGTGGGTGATCAACGCCTACAACATCGCGTTCGCGGTGCTGCTGGTGCCGATGGGGCGCCTGGCCGACCAGTTCGGCCGCCGGCGGATGTTCGTCGCCGGCATGGCCGTGTTCACCGCCGGCTCGGCGCTGTGCGCGGCATCGCCGACGGTCGGGACGCTGATCGCCGCCCGGGCGATCCAGGGCGTCGGCGCCGGGATGCTCGCCCCGCTGGGGTTCGCGATCGCCGTGCTGGTGTTCCCGCCGGCGCGCCGCGGGTTCGGCCTGTCGCTCATCGCGGTCGCCGCGCTCGTCGCCAACGCGTCGGGGCCGCTGCTGGGCGGCGCGCTCATCGAGCTGGCGGGCTGGCCGCTGCTGTTCCTCGTGAACGTCCCGGTCGGGATCGTCGCGATCGTGCTCGCCCGCCGCTGGTGGCCGGAGACGTTCGACGTGAACGCCGGGCGCGGCATCGACTGGCTGGGGATGGTGCTGCTCACCGCCGCGGTCGGCTGCCTGATCTTCGCGCTCGTGCAGGCCAACGGGCGCGGCTGGACCGACGTGCTCGTGCTGTGGCTGCTGCAGCTCGCGCTGGTGCTCGGCGCCGGCTTCTGGGCGTCGCAGCGCTACGGGCGCGTGCCGATGCTGCCCGCCGACCTCGTCGGCGAGCGGCGCTTCCGGTCGGCGAACCTGGCGATGCTGCTGTTCGCCGCCGGGTTCATGGGCTCGCTGCTGATGCTGTCGCTGGTCTTCATCGACCTGTGGGGCTACACGCCGCTGGAGGCCGGGCTGGCGATCACGCCGATGCCGCTCGCCGGCATGCTGGCGTGGCCGATCGCCGGGCGCACCGCCGGCCGCGTCCCGGCCCAGCGGGTGGCGGTCCCGGCGCTGGCGGTCGTGGCCGCCGGCCTCGTGTGGCTGTCGCTGCTGCCCGCGATCGCCGGGTCGGCGGTCGACTACCTGATCGTCCTGCCGGGCCTGATCGTCGTCGGGCTGGGCATGGGCGTCGCGTTCCCGACGATCAACGTGGGGGCGATGAGCGCGGTGCCGCCGCCCCGCGCCGGCGCCGCCTCGGGCGTGCTGAACACCGCGCGCCAGCTCGGCGCCGCGCTCGGCGTGGCGCTCCTGGTCGCGGTCGTGCTGGGCGTCGGCGCGATCTTCGCCCCGTCGCTGCGGGCCGACATCGAGGACCTCGCCCGCGACTACGCGATCCCCAACGAGCGCGCGCACGCGACGATCGAGCGCACCCTGCGCGACTTCTACGGGCAGAGCCCGGAGCGCCTGGACCCGATCGGCTTCGACGAGCGCGTCGCCGACCGCGCCGCGCAGACCGCACGCGACGGCTACGCGTGGGCGTTCCGCGTCGCGGCGCTGCTGACGCTGGTGGCGCTGTGGTTCGCGCGCCGGATGGGGCCGCAGGAGGCGCGGGCGCCAGCCTCCGTGACCGGCCTCGTCGAGGACCGGGCGACGCCGTAGACTGCGGCCGCGTTCCATGCGCGCCGCGGCCGTGCCCGTCCACCGCTTCCCGCTCGTCGACGCGATCCGCGCGCTCGCGGCGTTCTCGATCGCGTTCTTCCACACCTACTCGGCCGGGCCCGACGCGACGACGGACATCGGGCGCGTGATCGAGCGGCTGGCCGCCAACCTCGGCGTCGGCGTCCCGATCTTCTTCGTCATCTCCGGCTTCGTCCTCTACCGCCAGTGGGTCGCGGCGCGGGCGGCCGGCCGGCGCTCGCCGCTCGTGCGCGCCTACGCGTGGCGGCGCGTGCTGCGGATCGTGCCCGCCTTCTGGGTGGCGATGCTCGTCGCCGTCGTCGCGTTCGACCTGTGGGACGAGCTGTTCAGCAGCATCGGCGTGGCCGCGTTCCTGTTCGCGCAGGTCTACCGCGCCGACCACGTCGGCATCATCGGCGTCGCCTGGAGCCTCGACATCGAGGCCGTCTGGTACGTGGTGCTGCCGCTGCTGGCGGCCGGGGCCGGCTGGTGGGCGGCCCGCCACCGCGGCGACGAGTGGACGCCGGTGCTCGCCCTGCTCGGCGTGGGGCTCGTGCTGCTGGGCGCGCTGTACGTGGGCGACCTGCCGAACTCGTGGGCGTACCTCATGCCGTTCTGGCTGGCGCACTTCGCGGCCGGGATGGCGCTGGCGGTCATCAGCGTCCGCAACTGGGAGCCCGCCCGCCGGGCCGCGTCGCACGGCGTCCTGTGCGTGGCGTTCGCCGCCGCCACGTACGGCGTCATCGCCGTCAGCGACTACCTCGTCATCCTCGACGTGCCCCACCCGGCCTGGCTCACGCCGTTCCTGGACTCGGCGCTCGGGATCGTCGTCGCGGTGGCGCTGATGCTGCCGGCGATCTTCGACGACGGACCGCGCAGCCGGCTGAAGGCGCTGGTCGGCAGCCGGCCGATCATCTACCTCGGCCTCATCTCGTACGGCATCTTCCTCTACCACGGCACCGCCTTCCACCTGGCCTCCCGCGCCGGAGTCGACGTCTACGGCTTCGTGCCGGGCGCGCTGGTCGGCTTCGCGCTGACGATCGCGTTCGCGGCCGCGAGCTGGCACCTGATCGAGAAGCCGGCGATGTCGCTGCGCCGGCTGGTCGGCGGCCGTCGCGAGCCGACCGAGCCGACGGGCGCCGGCGCGGACACCCCCGCGCTGGGCGAGGTCGGCGCCGAACCGGCCTATGCGTCGAGCTCGTCGAGCGCGTCGACCACGCGCTCGGCGGCGCGGCCGTCGCCGTAGGGCTGCGGGTGCTCGGCCGGCAGCGGCCGGTCCAGCGCGGCGATCGCCCGCTCGGCGTCGAGGTCGACGAGCACGTTCCAGCCCGAATCGACCGTCTCGACCCACTCGGTGGTGTCGCGCATCGTCACGCACCGGGCGCGGGCCAGGAACGCCTCCTTCTGCACGCCGCCGGAGTCGGTCAGGACCGCGTGCGCGTGGACGAGCAGCGCGGTGAAGTCGAGGTAGCCCAGCGGCGGGGTCAGCGTCACGTGGCGGGCGAGCTCGTCGAGCCATCCGGCCGCGGCCAGGCGCGCCCTCGTGCGCGGGTGCAGCGGCAGCACCAGCGGGTAGGGCACGGCGATCAGCAGGTCGACGAGCGCGCGCAGGCGGGCGGGGTCGTCGACGTTGGCGGCCCGGTGGGTGGTGCAGACGACGAAGCCGCCGGGCTCGACGCCGTAGCGCTCCAGCACCGCGGTGTTCTCGGCGGCCATCGGGCGGAACAGGTCGGCGACGTCGACCATCACGTCGCCGACGTAGACGATCCGCCCGCGCGGGTGCTCGCGCTCCAGGTTGGCCTGGGCCGCCGGCGACGGCACGAGCAGCAGGTCGCTGAGCGCGTCGGTCAGCACCCGGTTCTGCTCCTCGGGCATCGCCCAGTCCCAGGAGCGCATGCCCGCCTCGACGTGCGCGACCGGGATGCCGGCCTGCGCGGCGGCCAGGCCGCCGGTCAGCGTCGAGTTCGTGTCGCCGTAGACGAGGACGACGTCGGGGCGCTGCTCGGCGACCAGCGGGCCGAGCGCGGCGAGCTGCTTGGCGGTCTGCTCGGTGTTCGTGCCGCCGCCGAGGCCGAGCTGGATCTCGGGCTTGGGGACGCCGAGTTCGCGCTCGAAGATCGTCGACAGCTCGTCGTCGAAGTGCTGGCCGGTGTGGACGAGCACCTCCTCGTGGCGGGCGCGCAGGACGCGCGAGACCGCCGCCGCCTTGACGGACTGGGGTCGGTTGCCGAGGACGGTGAGGACGCGCACGGCGGCGCATCCTAGGGGTCAGCGGCGCAGGAGCCGCCGCGCGCGCCGCTTGGCCCGCGCGCCGGCGATGCGCCACAGCGGCTGCGGCGGCGCCGGCCTGGCCTGCTCGCGCAGCCGGCGGAAGCGCTCGACCGGGATCACCATGAGCTTGGTGGGGTTGTAGAGCTCGTCGTAGACCGGCGGGGTCGGGCGGGTCTTGAGGTCGAGGTCGGCGAACGCCTCGGTGCGGGCGCGCAGGTCGGCGCCGGTGGCGACGATCCGGCCCTCGCCGGCGATCGGCTCGAGCACCGACGGGTCGTCGGTGCGGTACCCGAAGAACGCGCCGAGGCGGCCGAGGCGCTCGTCGAGGCGCTGGCGCTCGCGGGCGTCGAGGCGCTGCGCCCACTTGGCGATCCGCGACACGTCGATCGGGTCGTCGACGACCGTGCGCCCCTCGACGACGCGCCGGCCGCCGCGCGAGGCCTGGACCTCGTCGTGGGCGAGCACCTCGTCGGCCCACGGCTCGCCGAGCCACTCGAGCAGCTCGCGCATGACCGGCTCGGGCTGGAGCACGAGGTCCTCGTAGCGCAGCACGGCGAAGCGCTTCGGGCGCCGGGCGGCCTGGCGGGCCAGCTCGCGCGCGTAGCGGTCGTAGTGGCGCATCGCCTTGACCTGCGGGTGCTTCCAGCGGCGCATGTTCGACGAGACGACGCCGCCGGGGTGGCGGACGATCCCGACGAAGCGGGCGTCGGGGAACAGGCGCGCCATCGCGTCGATGTGCCACGTGTGCAGCGGCGTCTTCTCGCCCCAGCGCCGCTTGCCGTGTTGCTCGGCGTAGCGCATGAACAGCGTGTCGTAGAGGTCGCGCAGGAGCCCGTCGAGCTCGTCGTCGCTCCAGCCCAGGCGCCGGGCCCAGCCGCGGCCCGTGATCTTGAACGGGACGAACCGGTGCGCCTTGTAGGCGCGCATGAAACCGGTCTCGGGCGGGATCGCGATGTGCGGATGGCTGTCGAGCATCAGCCGCAGCAGCGTCGTGCCCGAGCCCATCGGCCCGATGATGAAGATGGGACCCCCCACTGCGGCTGGGCATGATGCCAAGGACGCGTGCACGTGGCGCCTGTCACTTGCATTCCCTCGGCGGTCACCGTAGTTTGAACGTTGGTGTTCGCTGGTGGCGGTCGCCTCGTCGCGGGAGGAGCGGCGGGCGTCTCCGGTCGGTCACGGGTCAGATCGAACGGAGGAGATCCGATGAGGCTCAGGCCAGTCCTGGCGTGCGCCGTCGCGGCGTGCGCGCTGACGGCGGCAGTTCCGGTCGCGGCATCCGCGGCCCCGAAGGTGAAGGCCAACACGGCACAGACGAACGCGGCCCTGGAGCAGGTGCGCCAGCAGGTCGCCGAGCTGCGCCAGGCCGTCGACGAGCTGAAGGGCCAGCAGGGCGGCGTCGCCGCGATCCTGGCGGCCGCGCCGGCGATCGTCGACGGCTTGACCCAGCTCAAGAACGGGCTGGAGACGCTCGCGGCCGCGTATCAGTCGGTCGAGTACGGGATCGTGCAGGCCAACGTCGTCGGCGCCGGCACGATCGTCAACCCGCCGTCGTGGAGCGGTGACATCCCCGACGACGGCAACGGCGCCACCACGAGCGGCACGGCGACGCTGCTGACGTTCGGCGCGGGCGGCGACGCGGTCACGGTGACCGTCAACGCGTACGTGCGCAGCAACGAGGCCAACCTCAACGGCGACAGCGGCCCGGTCGCGCAGGCCGGAGCGACGCTCACGGTCCGCGACAGCGCGGGCAACTTCCTGCCCTGCGCCCAGCACGGCGCGACGGGCGGCGTCGCGATGACGCCGATGGGCGAGACGATCCAGACGCCCACCGGGCCCGTCACGAACCTGCCGCTGACGAACATCCGCTCGGCGAAGCCGCGCACCGACCAGACGCTGCCGGGCGCCGACGCCCCGCAGCTCGTGGCGTGCACGTTCGCGAGCGTGGCCGGCGTGCCGGCGTACTACACGCTGGAGTACTCGGCGTCGTTCCTCGACATCCCGCGGACGACGTCGCCGGGCCCGCGCGACTAGCGGTCCGGATCGGCTGAGCCCGCCGCCCGTGGCCCGGCAGGGGGCCGCGGGCGGCCGCTCACGGACATTCCCCTCGAGCCGATCGGGCGCGTGTCGCCCCGTCGGCTGCTGGACGTCGAGGACGCGCTGCGTCAGCCGGCGAACGCGGCGACGGCCGCCGTCACCTCGGCGGCCTGCTCGGCGGTGAGGACCGCGCTCATCGGGATCGCCAGGTGGGTGCGGGCGGCGTGCTCGGTGCCCGGCAGGTCCAGGCCGGCGCCGAGGTCGGCCATCGCCGGCTGGCGGTGGATCGGCACGCGGTAGTAGGGCTTGTGGCCGATGCCGGCCGCCTTCAGCGCGGCGGCGAGGTCGTCGGCGCGCTCGTGCTTGATCACGTACAGGTGCCAGGCGGGGTCGGCGCCGTCGGTGCGCGCCGGCAGCTCGACGAGGTCGCCGAGCCCGGCCGCCTCGTAGTGGCGCCCGGCGGCGCGGCGGCCGTCGGCCCACCCGTCGAGCTCGGGCAGCAGGATGCGCAGGATCGCCGCCTGCAGCTCGTCGAGGCGCGAGTTGTAGCCCACGTGCCGGTAGGTGACCTTGTCGTAGGAGCCGTGGAAGCGCAGCATCCGCGCGCGGTCGGCGACCTCGTCGTCGCTGGTGGTGATCGCGCCGCCGTCGCCGAAGCCGCCGAGGTTCTTGGACGGGAAGAACGAGAACGTCGCCACCGTGCCCAGCGACCCGGGGCGGCCGTCGCGGTAGGTCGTGCCGGCGGCCTGGGCGGCGTCCTCGACGACCGGCACGCCGAGCGCCTCGATCTCGGCGACCGGCGCGACGTTGCCGAACAGGTGCACGGCGACGACCGCCTTCGTGCGCGGCGTCAGCGCCGCCTTCACGGTCTCGGCGGTGACGTTCATCGTGTCGAGGTCGACGTCGCAGAAGACCGGCGCGGCGCCGGTCGGCG
>DATMSA010000175.1:0-2339 GCA_035565675.1 Capillimicrobium sp.
GAGCGCGCGCACCGCGGCCTGGCTGCCGCCGTCGCGCAGCTCCTCGAGCCGCGAGCGGCGGGAGCGGACGAGCGCGAACTCGGCCGCGACGAAGAACCCGTTGGCCAGGACGAGCAGGACGACGGCGACGAGGAGGAGCGCCGTCACGTGCAGGCCGCCCGCGCGGCGGCGCTACTTCGGGAGGGATCGTCGTTCATCGAGGAGCGAACCGAGGCCGACTGTAGCAAGCGCCCTGACCGGTCACCGGCCGCACGGGCGACCGAGCAACACGCGTCCCAGCGCCACCCACGCGGCCCCGTAGTAGCTGGGCCGCTCGGCGTCCAGGCGGGCGGCGGCGTCCAGCAGCTCGTCGCGCCGCTCCGCGTCCCCGGCCGCGTCGGCGGCGGCGGCCGCCCCGACGAGCGCGACCGCGTGGCGGCCGGCGCCCTCCGCGCCGCGCCCCTCCGGCGTGCGCGGCAGGACGGCCGGGTCGCCCGCGCGCAGCGTCGGCCACAGCCGCGCGGCGACCCGCCGGGCCACCGGATCGCACGCCTCGGCGTAGCGGACCGGCAGCCGCACCGCGTCGAACCCGTACGCCGACGGCGCCAGGTCCTCGCCGCCCGGCGGCGCCGCCGCCGTCGCCGTTGTCGGATCCGGCTCGCTATCCGAGCGTGAGCCGACAACGGCCCAGTCGGGCGGGAGGCGGCCGCCCGCGGTGAGCGTCGTCGCGGTCCGGATCCCGACGCTGCGCACGCGCCGCCAGCGGTCGGGTTGGCTCAGGCGGCCGAGCACGCGCGCGGCGGCCGGCGAGTCGTAGCTGGGGTTGACGACCTGGCCGGGGATCGCCCACGGGCCGGCGACGAGCAGGTCGCCGGCCGTCTCCCGGCGCAGGATGGCGTCGCCGATGCGGCGCGCCTGGCGGCGCAGGCCGGGCCGGTCGAAGCGGCGCGCGGCGAGCGCCAGCGCGCGGGCGGCGTCGAGGTCCGCATCGGCGGCCGGCGCGGGATCGACGACCCGGCCCCCGGCCCACCGCCACGCCAGCAGCCCGTCGTCGCGCTGCAGCTCGCGCCGCGTCCAGCGCCACGCCGCGTCGAAGCGCCGCTCGTCGCCGGTCGCCGCGGCCAGCAGCATCGCGTAGGCCTGGCCCTCGCTGACCGTGTCGCCGCCCTGGTCGCAGCGCACGACGCGTCCGTCGGACGCCAGGTAGCGGTCGAGGAAGCGCTCGGCGGCCGCCCGGGCCGGGTCGGCGGGGCGGTCGCCGCCGTCGCCGCCGCAGCCGGCCGCGAGGACGGCCAGGACGGCGAGCAGCGCGGCGACCGCGGCGAGCGCGGTGCGCCGCGGCGTCATGCGGCCCGCCGCTCCTCCCCCGCGCGCGTCCCCTCGGCGGCGGCCGCCTCGGCCGTGCGCGCCGGGCGCAGCGCCGCCCACACGCCGACCGTGAGCACGGTGACGTGCAGCGCCGCGAACGCCACGTTGTTGAGCGTCGGGGGGTCGAGGTCGCGGGCCAGGCCGAGGATCGCGGTCGACACGAGGATCGCGATCGCGACGAGCGTCGGCGCCACCGCCCGCGGCTGCGGGCGCGCCTCGCCGGTCTTCGGCGTGACGACGAAGCGGCCGCGGCGGCGCAACAGCGTGAGGATCGTCGCCTGCACGTGGATCCACCAGCTCGCCGCGGCGAGCGCGAACCCGCCGAACGTGTAGGCGCCGCCGCCCGCGATCGCCACGGCGTACAGCGCCATGCCGAAGTACGGGGCGAAGTGGATCAGGAACTGGTCGGCGGTCGCCGCGCCCAGCGGCTGGGCGCCGGTCAGGATCCGGATCACCGGCATCGACATGTAGACGAGCACGGTCCAGCCCGACAGGAAGTACATCCCCGACAGCACGTACTGCGCCTTCGCCCGCCACGGCAGCCGCGCGCGCAGCGCCCGCGGCAGCGCGCTCAGGCACCCGCGCGCCCAGCGCTGCTGCTGGGAGACGTAGGAGGCCATGTCGGCCGGGCCGAGCCCGCGCGCGAGCACCTGCGGCAGGTACGCCGTGCGCCAGCCGCGCTCGTGCAGGTGGATCGACAGCTCGAAGTCCTCGGTGAGCGACCCCTCCGGGAAGCCGCCGGCGTCGTCGAGCGCGGCGCGCCGGAAGAGGACGTTCGTGCCGCAGCAGAACGTCGCCTCGAGGCCGTCCTTGCCGCGCGCGATCGCGCCGAAGAACAGCGCCTGCTGCGCCCACGCGCCGGCCGACACGCCGCCGTCGCCGTGGTTGGCGTAGTACTGCGGCGTCTGCACGAACGCGACGCGCTCGTCGGCCTGCAGATGCCCGAGGCTCGCGGCGACGAGCTGCGGGTCGGGCACGTGGTCGCAGTCGAG
>DATMSA010000176.1:0-21809 GCA_035565675.1 Capillimicrobium sp.
CGGTGAGCCGCACGCCGACCGCGAGCCCCGGAGCCGCCGCCCGCACCGCGTCGAGCACCGCCACCAGGAACGCCGACGGCTCGGCCCACCGGTCCGTGCGCCGGTTGAGCCCCGGCACGAAGAACTGCGCGATGAGGTAGCCGTGGGCCGCGGTGATCTCCACGCCGTCGAGCCCGCCCTCGGCGGCCAAGGCCGCCGCGACGGCGTAGCGCTCGACGAGCGCCTCGATCTCTGGGCCGCGTAGCGCGCGCGGCTCCACGTGGAACCGCGCGCTCGGGATCGCCGACGGCGCGATGGCGACGTCGCGGGGAGGCGCGTCGATGTGCTCGCGGCCCCCGTGGAACAACTGCACGAAGAGCTTCGTCCCGTGGGCGTGCACGGCGTCGGCCACGCGCCGGTACCCGGCCGCGATCTCGGCGCGGCACGGGTCCAGCGTCAGCGCGGACACCTCTCGCTCGTCGATGGGCGCCGCCTCGAGGATGACCAAGCCGACGCCGCCCGCCGCCCGTGCCTCGTGGTAGGCCACGAAGTCAGCGGTCGGCAGGCCGTCGTCGACCAGCGTCGTGCGGTGGGGCGTCGAGACGATCCGGTTGGGCAGGTCGACGTCCCCCACCTGCAGCGGACGCAGGAGCCGGTCAAACACCGCTTGGCTGCCCCTCCGCCGTCGGCGCGGTGGCGAGGATACCGACGGTCTCCGCCGCGGCGGCGACCCCGCTCTCGATCGCGCCCTCGATTGTGCCGACCCAGCGCGGCGTGATGTCGCCGCCGGCCATCACCAGGCGGCCGTCGGCGATCGGGATCCGCCCGAGCATCTCCTTGGCCAGGCCGGCGCGCCAGGACATCCACGCCCCCTGCGAATAGGGGTCCGCGTTCCAGTCGTGGGCGTCGAGCGCGAGCACGCGCACGCCGGGGATGACCGCTTCGAGCGCCGCCTGGACGTCCTCGATGCTGGTCACGTCGAGCTCCTCGGGATCGTTGCCGAACCCGGTGAGCAGGTGTCCCTGCGGCATGTCGTACTCGGTTCCCACCCAGCGCAGCGGCCCCTTCATGCCGATCACCGAGGTGGGCTCGATGCCGTCGACGTGTGCCCAGATCTTCGTGGCGTGTCCGGCATTGCCCTGCTCCGATGCCCGGTACCACCGTTCGTCCAGACGGGGGCTGAACTCGATCGACTTCAGGAGGTTCAGCGGCACCGCGATCACCGCCGCCCCGGCGCGCACCCGCGCGCCGTCCACGGTCGTCACCGTCACGCCCGTGCCGTCCTGGGCGACGGAGGCGACCGGTGTCGAGGTCCGCACCTCGACGCCGGCCTCGTCGATCATCGCGTCGATGAGGCGCTTGGTGCCGCCGTCGATCTTGTCGACGATGGCCGCGTAGACCATGAAAGCGCTGTTGTCCCAGCCCGCCATGTACTTCAGCAGACCGACGAGCGAGATCTCATCCAGGCGCCCGCCGAGCATGAAGCCCGCCACGGCGCTGACGAGGTCGCGCACGACCGGTGACACGCCGAGCCCGTCGAGGTACTCGGCGACGGAGACGTCGTAGCGCGCGGACTCCTCGGAGAGCGGCTCCCCGAAGTGCATGGTGCGTGAGGCGGCGATCAGGTGCGCCATGGCCTTCTCGAAGTCGACCGCCTCCTCCCAGCCGATCGGGAAGCCCGAGCGCATCTCGCCTCCGAGCGCCCACAGGAGATGCTGGGGCTCCGGGCTCTGCACGCATCCGATCCCGTAGTGGGCGAGCTCGGACCTGATCCGGTCCCAGCCGGCGTTGGGGCACACCCAGGTCCCGCCGAACTCGACGTGCTTGTCCGTGTCGCCGAAGGCGCGATACCAGGTCCTGCCGCCCAGCCGGTCGCGGGCCTCCAGCAGGACCACGCGCTTCCCGGCGCGGGCGAGGTCGCGGGCGGCGGTGACCCCCGCGAACCCGCCGCCGACGACGACGGTGTCCACCGTCTGCTCAGCTCCGTTGCGCTCCATGCCGCTCACACCCCCGTCGTCGTCGTCACCCGGCCGTTGGCCATCACCTCGGCCGCCCGCTCGTCGTTCGGGAACCACCAGTCGCTCGTCTGCTGCGCGAAGTCGATGTGGATGTGCTTCGTCTCGCTGAAGGCCTCGAGACCGTCGAAGCCCATCTCGCGCCCGAGGCCGCTGAGCTTCTGGCCCCCGAACGCGGACGCGTCGTTGTCCCACATCACGTCGTTGATCCAGACGGTGCCAGCCTCGAGCTCATGCGCGGCGCGCATGGCGTGCTCGAGGCTGGCGGTGTAGACCGTGGCCCCGAGGCCGTAGTCGCTCGCGTTCGCCAGCTCGATCGCGTGGTCGAGGTCCCGAACGCGCGTGACCGCGGCGACCGGGCCGAAGATCTCCTCGGTCGGCTGGTTGTCCGCGTCGAGCTCGATGATCGTAGGCGCGAAGTAGTAGCCCTTGTCGAGCCCCTTTGGCGGACCGCCCCCGGTGACGATGCGGCCCCCGCCGGCCACCAGCCGCTGCACCTGCTCGGCGGCCTTGTCGCGCGCGCGGGCCGAGATCATCGAGCCAACGTTGACGGTGGGGTCGAGCGGGTCGCCGACCTTGATCGCCTCCGCGAGCCTGACCGAGCGGCCCATGAACTCGTCGTAGACGCCGTCCTGGATGAAGAACCGCTCCGACGACGTGCAGACCTGCCCGGAGTTGTAGAACGCGGCGAACATGCCGGCACGGGCGGCGACGTCGATCTTGGCGTCGTCGAGCACAATGAACGGGTCCGAGCCGCCCAGCTCGAGCAGCAGCTTCTTGATCCGCGGCGCGGCGGCCGCCATGATCGCAGCGCCGGTTCCGACCGAACCGGTGAACCCGACCATGCGCACCTTCGGGTGCTTGACCAGCTTGTCGCCCGCGGGCGCACCGCCGGTGATGACGTTGATGAGACCCGACGGCAGGTGGTCGAAGATCTCGGCGAGCTTCAGCACGCAGAGCGGCACCTCCATCGGAGGCTTGATGACGACGCCGTTGCCGGCGGCGAGCGCCGGGGCCAGTTGCCAGGCGAGCAGACCGATCGGGTAGTTCGTCGGCAGGATCAGCCCGACGACCCCGATCGGCTCGCGGATGACCACGTTCATCTGCCCGGGCCGGGTCGGGCCGACGACCCGCCCACGGTTCGCGCGCGCGATCTCCGCATTGTGGCGGAACAGCGCGACGACGTAGTTGACCTCCCAGACCGACTCCTCGAGCGTCTTGCCGCCCTCGCGGCAGAGGATCTCGCCGATGACCTGGTCGTTCTCCTCCAGGCGGCGCGCGCACTCGTGCAGGAGGCCCGCCCGCTCGAGCGAATCCATCCGGTACCACACGCGCTGCGCTGACTGTGCTGCCGCCACCGCCCGCTCGACGTCCTCGTCGGAAGCCTCCGGCACCTGCGCGAAGACCTCCTCGAGCGCCGGGTTCTCGACGTCGACCGCCTGCGTCGACGTGCTCTCGACGCGCTCACCGCCGATGTAGAGCCGTTCCATGCGCCACTTCACCTCTTCCTCTCTGCGTTCCACGCGCCCGGTCCTGCGACCCTCGACGCCCGGCTTGGTTGCTTCGATCCGGCCGTGTGAGGTGCCGGGACGGGACCCCTGGCCATCCCCCCAGCGCGGATCGATTGTCGCAGTAGCGACCCGCGACACCCCTTGTCATCTGTCATGACGGCGCCCCCCGCGTCTGACGATTCGCCGAATCCCCTCATCCCAGGAACGCCTCCACGGCGTGCCGGAACTGCGCGGGCTGTTCGAACGGCAGCTCATGCCCACAGTCGGCGAAGACCTGAAGCCGCGCGTCCGGCAGCCCGCGTGCGAGCTCCTCGGCGGCCAACACCGGGTTGAGGACGTCGTCGGCCCCGTGCAGCACGAGCACGGGCAGGTCGGCCGCGGGGAGCTGCTCGCGGACGTCGAAGCCGCCGGCGCTGCCGATCGCCAGCTCGACCTCGCGCGCAGACATCCCACGGGCCATGAGCCGCAGGAACGCCGTGTGCACCGGGTCGGGCTCGCCCGCGAAGACGAGATGCGAGACCTGGTCCATCGCGTCGCCGCCGTGGCGGATGCCGTCGAGCCCGATGTGGGCCGCGCTGCTGGCCCGGCGGCCGGCGACCTTGCCACTCGCGAGGATGGCCCTCGACGCGAGCTCCGGCCGTCGGACGATCAGCCCGGTGACGATGTAGGCCCCGAGCGAGTAGCCCAGGAGCGCCGGACGGTCCAGCTCGAGGCCCTCGATGAGCGCCTCGAGATCGCCAACGTGGTCGTCCATCGTGTAGGGCACGTCCGGCTTCGTGCTGCGCCCGTGGCCCCGGCAGTCGTAGGCGATCGTCTCCCAGCGCTGGTCGAACGCGGGACGATGAGGCTCCCAGTAGTCCCCGGACCCGAGGATGCAGTGGACGAGCACGAGCGGCGGGCCCGATCCGCTGCGGTCGTAGTGCAGGTCGACGTCGCGGTGGCGCAGGACGGACACGGCGCTACCCCGCGACGCTCGTCGCCGTCCCGGCCTGCTGGAACGCCGGCATGACCTCGGTCGCGAAGAGGCGCATCGACTCGCGCCGATCGTCCATGCTCGGCGCGCCGCGCCAGAAGTCGCACATGAGGTGCGTGACGCCCAGCTCGTCGATCTGCCGCTGCACGCCCTCGATTACCGTCTCAGGCGACCCGGTGATGATGATGCCCTCCTCGTTGAGCCCGTCGTAGCCAAGGTCGGCGTACTGCTGCAGGCTCGTCTTGGCGTCGTTCCAGTACTCGTAGCCCTTGGCCTTGGACGCGCTCCCGCCGGGTGCGGCGATGCGCGAGAAGTGGCTCCAGAACTCGCCGATGGACGACGCACAGGCCTTGCGCGCCGCTTCGTCGGTCTCGGCCACGTGCACGTAGCGGAGAGGCACGATCGCGCCGCGGGGGTCGGCGGCCACGCCCTGGGAGGCGACGACCTCGGCGTAGCGCTGAGCATGCTCGCGACCGCGGTCCAGCGGCTCACCCACCTGCATCACGCGGTAGCCGTGCTCCGCAGCCCACGTGACCGAGTCCGGGCTCTGCGCGCTGACCCAGACCGGCGGGTGGGGGCCCTGCACGATGCTGGGAACGAGCGGGGCGTCCGCGACCCGGTAGAAGCGGCCTTCGAAGCCCACCCGGCCCGTGGTCCACGCCTGGATGACCGCGTCATGGACCTCGCGGAACCGGTCGCGGCTCTCGGCCGGGTCGATGCCCCATGGTGCGAACTCGGCGCCGGCGATGCCACGCCCGATGCCCCACTGGAAGCGGCCGTCCGTGAGCACGTCGAGCATCGCGCCCTGCTCAGCGAGCGTGACTGGATGATGGAAGGGCAGGACGTTGACCGCCGCCCCGAGGTTGATTCGCTCGGTGATCGCCGCCGCGGCGGCGATGAAGACGTTGGGCGCGGGTGACAGCGAGAAGTCGGCGCGGAAATGGTGCTCGGCGAACCAGACGGCGTTGAATCCGAGCTCCTCCGCGAGCGCGACGTCCGCCATGACGTACTCGAAGATCTCGCGGTCGGAGCGCCGACCCCTTCCCATCGCGATCATGAAGACCGAGAAGTCCACGTGCTGCTCCTATCCGTCGATGTGTCGGTCGTTGGGCCGGCTGAGGCGCCGGTAGGTGCTTCGAAAGAAGACGAGGGGCTCTCCCGGGCGGTGGTCGAGCGCGTCGACGCGTCCGACGGCGATGATGTGGTCGCCGCCCGGGTACTGGCGCCAGAGCCGGCAGTCGAGCCAGGCGAGCGTGCCCTCGAGTACCGGATGCCCGCCTGCTGTCAGGTCGTGGGTGACCCCCTCGAAGCGATTCGTGCGTCGGCCGGCGAGCCGAGCGCAGACGTCCTGCGCGTCGGCCGCCATGACGTTGACGCAGAAGCCGCTGGCGGCCTCGATGCGCGGCCACGTCGTCGACGTCAGCGCCGGGCAGAAGAGCACGAGCGGCGGGTCGAGCGAAACGGACGTCAGCGAGTTGACGACCATGCCCACCGGCTCTCCGTCGTGCAGGGCCGTCACGACCGCCAGGCCCGTCGGGAGGTGGCCGAGCACGTGCCGGAAGCGCTGCGGATTCGTCGCGGTCGTGTCGCCGGCCACCGAGTGCATGGCCGGAGTCTCGGCGACGTGTCGCTCGGTCCGCGGCTGTCGGCGGGGAGAACTCGACAGCTCCGCCTGGACAGCTCGTAGCACGCGGCGCGCCCTGACGGCAACGCCGGACGACCCCGGTCGCGGCCCATCAGACCTGCACGTACACGGTCTTGAGCTCCGTGTACATCTCGACCGCGGACCGGCCCATCTCCCGGCCCCAGCCGGAAGCCTTGACGCCACCGTACGGCAGGGCGGGATCGATGACGTTGTAGCAGTTGACCCACACGAGGCCGGCCTGGAGCGCGGCGGCGACGCGATGGGCCCGGCCGAGGTCGGCGGTCCAGACGCCACCCCCGAGGCCGTACGCCGAGCGGTTGGCCTCGGCCACGACGCCGGACTCGTCGCGGAACGGCATCGCGACGACAACCGGGCCGAAGATCTCGTCGGTCACCACGGGCATGTCCGGTGTCGTGCCGCGAAGCACAGTCGGCGTCATGAAGAACCCGTCGCGGGCGGGCGGCGCGCCGCCGGTGACCGCCTCGGCCCCCGCGTCGAGCGCGTCGGCGACCATGCCGGCGACCTTGTCGCGATGCTCCCGGCTGACGAGCGGTCCCATCTGGGTCTCGGCGTCAAGCCCCGGTCCGAGCCGGATCCGCTCGGCGGCGGCGCTGATGCCGGCGACGACCTCGTCGAAGACCGGCTCCTCGACATAGAGCCGTGACCCGGCAGTGCAGAACTCGCCCTGGTTGTAGAAGATCGCGTGGGCCGCGGCGGGAATCGCGCGCTCGAGGTCGGCGTCGGCGAAGATGATGTTCGGCGACTTGCCGCCGAGCTCGAGCGAGACGCGCTTCAGGTTGCCGGCGGCGCCCTGGATGATCTCGCGGCCGACTTCGGTCGAGCCGGTGAACGCGACCTTGTCGACCCCGCAGTGGGCGACGAGGCGTGCTCCGGTCGAACCGTCGCCGGAGAGCACGTTGACCACGCCCGGCGGGATGCCGGCTTCCGCGATGAGCTCACCGAGCCGCAGGGCCGACAGCGGCGTCTGCTCTGCGGGCTTGAGGACGACGGTCGCGCCGCAGGCGAGTGCGGGCGCGACCTTCATCGCCGCCATCAGCAGCGGGAAGTTCCAGGGCACGATCGCCGCGACGACGCCGACGGGCTCAGGTCGCGTGTAGGCGTGGAACGTCCCTGGGGGCGCGTGCGACGGTTCGACGGTCGCGCCCTCGATCCGAGTGGACCAGCCCGACATGTAGCGGAACGTCGCGGCGGTGCCGGCGATGTCGCGAGCGCGCGCGACCGCGAGCGGCTTGCCGTTGTCGAGGGTCTCCAGCAGGGCGAGCTCGTCGGCGTGCTCCTCGACGAGCTCGGCGACGCGCCAGAGCAGCTGCGCACGATGAGCGGGCGGCATGGCGCGCCACTCGCCCTGGAAGGCCGCGCGCGCCGCGTCGACCGCGGCGTCGACGTCCTCTGCACCGGCATGGGGCGCTGTCTTCAGCGCCGCGCCGGTCGCCGGGTCGTGCGTCTCGAACGTCGCCCCGCTGCGCGCATCGACGAGCTCCCCGTCGATGAGCAGTCGCGGGGTCCAGCCGTCGAGACGGCCCAGGCCGGTCGTTGATGCGGTCATCGCGTCTGAGCCTCCGTGGTCTGCGGGCCGGCATCCGGAGGGCCGAAGCCCCCGCCTCCCGCGCTCTGGAACGAGATGGCGTCCCCCCGGCGCAGGCGCAGCTCGCCCTTGCTGGCCTCAACGAGCGTCCACTCGTCGGTGCCGGCGCGGCGGACCCGCACGGCAGCCGACCCGCCGGGCCCCCCGCCCTCGGCGCCCGCCGAGGCGAACCTCGGGTCGGACTGCTCGAGGTAGTAGGTCACCAGCGCCTCGTCGGCGAGGAGCCGGTAGTCACGGCGGATCGCCATGCCGCCCTGGTGTCGCCCGGCGCCGCCCGACCCGTCCACGAGCGCGACCCGCTCGACCCGCCAGGGGTACTCGAGCTCGGCGACCTCCGCGGGCAGGCACGCGCAGTTGGAGGTGTACGTGTCGATGCCGCTGTCGCCGGGGGCGTCACGGCGGGCTCCGCCGCCACCGCCCACCATGTCCGACAGGAGCGTCACGCGTCCGCTCCTCGGATCGGTGGCGCGCATGACGATCGAGGGGAACGACGCGTGGCTCGAGGCCACGGCGCGGTCGGGAAGCAGCTCGCCCAGTGCCCGGCAGAGCACCTCGGCCTGACGCTGCACGGTGAGGTGGCGTGCGCTCACCGCCGCCGGCGACTTCGGGCGCAGGATCGTGCCCTCCGGTGCGCTGACGTGGATGTGGCGCATCATGCCCTCGTTGTGCGGCACCTCGTCGCCGAGGAAGGCACGGACCGCGAAGTAGGCGCCGGCGTGGGTGCTCGCCCACGGCACGTTCAGGGCGCCGGGAACCTGCGGCGAGGTGCCATCGAAGTCCAGGTACAGCTCGCCGTCTCGCGCCTGGACCCGCGCGGCCACGCGGATGGGCGTCGACGGGTCGAATCCGTCGTGGTCCATGAAGCCCTCGACCTCGACGACGGTGTCGGGCCACGATCGCAGCACCGCCTGCGTGCGCTGTGACGTCTCTTCGAGCAGCGCGTCCATCGCCGCGGTGACCTGGGCGACCGAGAACCGCCCGACGAGCTCGGCGAGCCGCAGCGAGCCGCGCCTGCACGCCGCGATCTGGGCCTCGAGGTCACCGAGCGTCCGGTGAGGATCGCGTACGTTCGCGCGCAGCGTGGCCCAGAGCGGCTCCACGCGCCGGCCGCCTTCGACGAGCTTGACCGGCGGCAGCAGGATGCCCTCCTGGAACAGCTCGGTGTTGCGGGCGCTGCGCGTGCCCGGCACCCGCCCGCCGATGTCGATGTGGTGGGCGATCGAGCCGGCGTAACCGATGAGCTCGGCGTCCACGTGGATCGGCGTGAAGATCTGCACGTCCGGGGTGTGCGATCCGCCCCGGTACGGGTGGTTGCAGATGCAGACGTCCCCGGGGTCCATCGCCCCGCCGAAGTCTGCGAGCGCCTCGCCGAGCGCGAAGTGCATGAGGCCGAGCTGCGCCGGGATCATCTCCGAGGACGCGAGCATCCGGCCCTTGCCGTCGAAGATCGCACAGCAGAAGTCGAGCATGTCGCGGATCACCGGCGAGAACGACGAGCGGTACTCGACAACCGCCATCTCCTCCGCGATCTCCTTGAAGGCGTTCGCCAGCACCTCGCGGGTGATGGCATCCAGCTCCGGGGCTGCGGCCACGGTCATCGGTCACGCTCCAACACGATCGTCTCGGCGGCGTCGACGCGCACGCCCCATCCCGGCGGCACCACGGTGGTGCTGTCGTCCTGCTCGATGACGACGGGTCCGGCGAGCCGTCCACCGGGCGTCAGCGCCTCGCGGCGCCAGAGCGCGAACTCGACCGGCCCGTGCTCCGCGGTGTGGATCGTCCGCGTGCGTTCGCCCGTCGCGGCGCCGGAGGGCGCGGCAGCGCCTCCGCCGGCCGTGGCGCCGATCGGCCGGATCGCGCTGGCGCGCAGGGTGACGATCTCGGTCTCCTCGTCGAGCGCATGTCCGTAGGCCTGGGCATGCGCCGCGGCGAAGCCATCGTCGAGCGCCCGCTCCTCCTCGATCTGCTCCAGACCGTCGAGCGGCACGGCGAGCTCGTACGCCTGCCCGGCATAGCGCATGCCGACGGCGTACTCCACGACGATGCTCGCGTCGCTCGCCGCGTCGGCGACCTCCTCGCGCGCGGCGTCCCCCAGGGCCTGCAGGCGCCGGCGCAGGTCGGCTCGGTCGACCTCGGCGGTGCGCTGCAGCCAGGTCTGCTGCCGATCGCAGCGAGCGTCGGTCAGGAGCAGGCCGACGGCCGAGCCGGCGCCCGGGTAGCGGGGTACGAGGACGGTGTCGACGTCGAGCTCCTGTGCGAGCGCGCACGCGTGGAGCGGCCCGGCGCCGCCGAAGGCGACGAGCGCGAAGCGCCGCGGGTCGTGACCGCGGGCGAGGGTAACGATCCGCATCGCCCCGACCATCGCCGCGTCGGCGATGCGCAGGATGGCGAGCGCTGCCTCCTCGACCTCGAGCCGGAGCGGCCGGGCGACGTTGCGATCGACCGCCTCACGCGCCGCCTCCGGGTGGATGGTCATCCGGCCGCCGAGGAAGCTGTCCGGATGCAGGGTCCCGAGGACGATGTGGGCGTCGGCGACCGTCGCGTCGACGCCGCCGCGTGCGTAGGCGGCGGGCCCGGGGTCCGCGCCGGCGCTCTGGGGCCCGACCTTCAGCGCCCCGAACTCGTCGACGCGCGCGATCGAGCCGGCACCCGCGCCGACGGAGAGGATCTCGATCTGCGGTAGGGCGATCGGGTGTCCGGCCGCCTCCCCCGCGTAGGCCATCTGCGGCTCGCCGTCGACGACGAGCGCCACGTCGGCGGTCGTGCCGCCCATGTCGAAGGTGAGCAAGTCCCGGCACCCGGCGCGCTCGCCGAGCACGCGTGCCCCGATGACGCCGCCGGCCGGCCCCGACGCGACGAGGCTGACGGGCGAGCGCGCGCTGCGCCCCGCGTCGGCGACCCCGCCGTTGGATTGCATCAGCGTCAGCGGCGCGGCGACGCCCGCCTCGTCCTTGGCGGCCTCGACCGTGCGGACGTACTCGCTCATCAGCGGAAGCAGCGACGCATTGACGGCGGTGGTGCTTGTGCGCGGGTACTCGCGGAACTCCGGCGCCACCTCGCTCGAGATCGCGATCGGGACGTCGGCGCCGAGCACCGACGCGAGGAGCTCGCGAGCCCGGCGCTCGTGCGCACCGGTGACGAACGCGAAGAGGAAGCTCACCGCGACAGCTTCGACCTCCGCCACGGCGAACGCGGCAGCGGCCTCGAGCACGCCTTCCTCGTCTAGCGGGGTGATCACGGTGCCGTCGGGAGCGACCCGCTCGTCGACCTCGAGGCGAAGCGATCGGGGAACGAGCGGAGCCGGCTCGGGCCGGCGCAGGTCGTAGAGGTGCGTCCGCCGCTGCGTCCCGATCTCGAGGACGTCTCGAAAGCCCGCCGTGGTCAGGAGCCCGACCGTCGCGACCCGCCCCTGTACGAGGGCGTTGGTGGCGACGGTGGTGCCGTGCGCGAGGGAGGCGACGGCACCGAGGTCGGCGCCCGCGTCGGCGACGAGCGCGTCGAGCGCGGCGCGAAACCCGTCGGCGTGGCGCGAGGGCGTCGTCGGGACCTTCGCCACGTGGAGCGTGCCGCCGCCGTCCAGCCAGACCGCGTCGGTGAAGGTGCCGCCCATGTCGATCGCGATGCGAGGAGGGCTGGATGTGGCCATGCGGCGAGTCTTCTGTCGCGGGGTCGACGCCGCCTCTGTCGAGGAGGCGAAGGTCGGTGCCGGAATGCGACAGGGCGTCGTGACGCCGTCGGGCGTCCTGCGGCGACACGACAGCCACTAGCGTGAGCGTCATGGGCGCCATCTCCGTGCGCGAGGTCATCGACATGCCGATCATGCGGCGTGCCCTGCCCGAGATCCTCGCCGGTGCCGATCGTCTGGACGTCGGCATCCGGTGGGTCCACGTCATCGATGCGCAGCGTCCCCAGGGCCTCCTGAAGGGCGGCGAACTCGTGTTGACCACCGGGGTCGGTCTGCCACGCGACGACGCCGAGGCCCATCGGCGCTTCGTGCGCGATCTCTGCGAGCAGGGCGTCGCCGCAGTCGCCGGTCCCGGAGCCAAGTTCGGCACCGCGATCCCGGAGGCGATGATCGACGAGGCTCGGCGCTTCGACCTGCCGCTCGTCGCGCTTAACCGCTTCGTCCGGTTCGTGGAGATCACCGAGGCGGTGCACGGCGAGATCATGGCCCGCGAGCTCGCCCTGCTGCGCGAGACCGACAGATTCCTGCGCCGCCTGACTGCCCTGGTCTACGACGGCGGCGACATTCCGGCGTTGCTGCATGAAGTCGCGACGACCGTGCAGGCGCCAGTCGCGCTCGAGAGCCTCGACCACCGCATCGTCAGCCATGACAGCGCCGGGCTCGACGACGACGTCGTCATGTCGATGTGGCGCCACCACCGCATGTCGGAGGACTTCGAGGGTGGCCCGGCACCGGGCGTGCACATCGTCCCGGTGCGCGTCCCGGGCGGACCGTGGGGCCGCCTCGTCTGCTTCGAGGTCGACGCGCCGCTGCCCGATACCGCACGCCGGGTGATCGAGCACGCAGCCGATGTCCTGGGCTTCGCACTCGGCGGGCAGGGCGAGAGCGAGTACGTCTCCCGATCGACCGGGAGTTTTCTCCACGAGCTGGCGGCCGGCCGGCTCGACGACGCGAGCGCCCGTGCGCGCGTCGGCGGCCTCGGCTTCGCCGGCGAGGGCCTGTTGCTGCCGTTCATTGCGAGCTGGCGCGCGGCTCCTACGACGCGGCTCGCACCCGACCGTGCCTGGACGGCGCTCATTCGACGGCTCAAGCGGACGTTCGCCGACGAGCGGCTCCCGCTGCTCGTCGGTCCGTGGGAGGGATCGATCGTCGGCATCGTCGCCCTGGGCGCCCGCGAGGCGGACACGCCGACGCTCGACCGGGTCGCCGAGACGGTCCATGCGGCGCGGCGGCAAGAGCGCATCGGCGAGGAGGAGATCGCGCTGAGCATCGGACCGCCCTCGAAGTCCTGGGTCGATCTGGGCAGCACGCTCGAGGTCCTGGCGGTGGCGGGCGGAGCGGCGGCGACGCAGCCGGTTCAGCCATGGCACGACGCACGCCGGATGTCCGTTCCGACGCTCTTGTACGGCCTGCTCGGCAACCCGACGCTGCAGGCGTTCGTCCAGCAGCAGTTGGGCGACCTGCTCAACGGCAACAACCGCCGCAACCGGGAGATGATCGAGACCATTCGCGAGCTCGCGGTCAACGGAGGACGAAAGGCCGACGCGGCGCGCTCGCTTCATCTCACGCGTCAGTCGCTCTACTATCGGATCGAGCGAATTGAGGAGGCACTCGGAGTCGACCTCGACTCCGGCGAGACGCTGCTGGCGCTGCACCTGGCGATCACCGCGTTGCCGATGCTCAACCAGCGCAACGCCTTCCTCGCCGGCCGCTGATCCGCCGCTGCGACAGGCGCTCAGGCTGCTCGCCTGACAGACTGTCAGGGCCTCGCCGAGGCGTCTTACCACCCGTCGTTGTCCCGCCCCGGGGACGCTGCGACAGTTACGCCATGCGACATCTCCGGATCACGCTCGGGAAGCGCGGCGTCTCCTGCGTCGCCCGTCTGCTGGACGCCGAGGCGCCGCAGACCTGCGATGCCGTGTGGAACGCGCTGCCGCAGAGCGGCGACGCGTGGCACGGGACCTACTGCTCCAACGAGGTGTACGCGCTGCTGCCGCCGTTCGACGCTCGGCCCGGCATGGAGCATCCGACGATCGTCCCCGCGTTCGGCGACGTGGTCTACTGGGACGTTCCGATCGCGCATCTCCCCTCTCGGATCCGCGACGATCCCTTCCGCGGTCCGCTCGGCTTCGAGTCCGCCGACCGATTCGTCGACATCGCGATCTTCTACGGCCGCAACAACTACCTCTACAACCCCGCGAGTGGGCCGATGCCGGGCAACGTCTTCGCCACGATCGTGGATGGGCTCGACGAGATGTCCGACGCCTGCCGTGACGTCTGGCGGCAGGGAAGCGTGGGGGAGCGGCTCGTCTTCGAACGCCACGAGGACTGACCGGCTAGTTCGAGACCGGCCGCACCCATTCACGCGACCCGCCGGCTTCGTCTGCGGTGGAGCTGCTGAGACGTCGTCGTCGGAAATAGATGGCGCATGGTCCGTGCGAGGGGCCTGGGCCGTGATCGCAACATGCGCGTTGACGCTGTGGGCGGGCGCGGCGACGGCACAGGCCGACTTCCTCGCCACCGCCGAGGACCAGGCCGGCAACGCGACCGATCCGGACCCCGGCCGCGACATCACCGCCGTGTCGCTGGTCTACGCCCGAAACGCCGGCACGTTGAAGGGGTCCCTGCGCCTGGGCGGCTCGCCCATCGATGCTCCGGGCTCCATCACGCTCTCACGAGCGCCCGGACCGCGACCGGCTGCGAGCCGCGCCGGTGGCGGCGTTCTCGTCCTTCACCGACACATTCGAGGCGGACTGGCTGCTGCTCGACTCGCCGACGGCGCCGCCGGTGGCCCGCGGCGAGGCGGACAAGCGCGGCTTCGGCACCGTCGTGCCGCAGTTCGAGGTCACCGACGCCGCGCTGCGCGGTCACCCGATGGGACTGCGCGTGGCCACGCTCAGCGAGCCTGGTGACGCCGCCAACGTCTACGACACCACGGACCCGATCGACCTCGCCGCTCAACCCGGCCTCGCCGTGCGTGTTCGCGCACCGAAGACGTTCCGCCCGGGGCGTCCGGCGACCGTGAAGATCGCCGTGTCGAACCTCGGCGACGCGGCGACCGAGCGCGTGCGCGTGCGCGTGCGCCTGGGCGCGTGCACGTGTGCCTGGGCGGCGCGCGCGACCTGCCGCCTGAGCCCGCGCACCGGGACACTAGGCCCCGCTTGCGCCGGGCGCACGCCGCACCTATCGCGTCAAGGCGCGCTTCGGCCCGCGCGCCTCCACCACCAACCACGTCTCGGTCCGCGCGAGCGCCGGCGACGTCGTCGCCGACACGAAGGTGCGCCTCGTCGTGCGCCGCTCCCCGCGACCCTCCTCGGGAGGCGGGGGCGGGACGGGGGCGCAGGTGTGCACCCGGTGGTAGCCCGACCCCGGCGGCCAGGCCGACGGCTCGCTGATCCTCGTGCCCTGCTAGTCGTCACGTACGAGAGGGGTGGTTCGGCACCAGCCGCGCTCATCCCGTGACGACACTCGGCGCGAGCCCCCTCCGCGGCCGGACGATCACGGAGGACCGGGCGGCGCGGCGGGTCGCGCTCGGCGCGTCCGCGATCACGAGGTTGACCGTGCCGCCGGAGGCGCGCGGGTCGGCGCGGGCGGTGAGGATGAACGCCTCGTGGTCGAGCGGGGCGAGCTCGTCGATGCGCCAGCAGACCTGGCCGTCGCGCAGGCGTGAGCCCGGGGCGGAGACGAGGGTCATCTCCTGCGGGAGGCGGTCGCAGACCTCGACGTCCTCGGCGGGGCCGCTGCCGCGGTTGCGGACGTCGATGCGGTAGCGCACGTTCGCGCCGCCGTTCACGAGCGCGCGGCGGACGGTCTTGCCGGGGTCGAGCTCGGGCGCGGTCTCGCCCGGCACGTCGGGTGGCGGGGACACGGACGGCTCGGTCGGCGTCACGCCCGGCGGCGGCAGCGTGTTGGTGACCGTCACCGTGATCTCGTCGTCGAGCACCCGGAAGCCCGCGGCGCCCGGCACCGCGCTCGGCTGCCCGTTGACCTCGTAGCTGATCCGCACGTCGGGCGGCAGCGTGCCGGCGCGCTCGGTGACGAGGCAGTACTCGCCGACCCGGATGCGGTCCAGGCGGGGCGTGCCCGGCAGCCCGGACGCCGGCACGGTGACCGCCGCGGTCGTGCCGTCGGTGCAGCGGACGTCGAACACGAACGACGAGGGCAGCAGCGCGCCCGCGTCGGCGCCCACCACCCGCTTGACGATGTCGAGCCGCGCACGCCGCACCCGGACGTCCTGGCAGTCGTTGACGACCTCGACCTCGCGGCCGTCGCCGGAGACGACCACGCCCGGATGGTTGGCGAGCTGCAGCTCGTAGTGCACGTGGCAGCCGTCGGGCAGGGCGCCGAGGTTGCGCTCCTGTACGCGGCACCTCGCCCCCTCCGGCACGGTCATCTCGGCTGCGCCGTTCGCTGCGGAGCCCGAGCCGCCGCCCGCGCCGAACGTGAACGTGCGCTCCTTGACCACCACGCCGTCATCGCGGCACGTCACGTGCACTCGGAACCCGTCGGGAAGCGGGTCGACCGGCTGGCCCACCGGAACCTCGATCCGCTTGGTCACGCGGAACGTCGCGTCGCGCGGCGGCGGCGGCGGGGGTTCCGGTGGCTCGGGCGGCGGCCCGACCGTGTAGCAGACGAACCAGTGGCTGATGTCGGCGATGTTGCTCTGGCCGACCCACGGCGGGATGTAGTCCTGGTTCGGCGGCAGCGCGGGCGGCACGACGGCCGAGTCGACGTAGGCGTTGTAGCCGTTGCCGCCCTTCACGACGACGGCGCGGATGACCACGCCCCGCCGCCGCCCCTCCGGCGTGAGGTCGACCTGCAGCGCCCGCGGCGCCCGCCCGAACGGCGTCTCCACGTTCGCCGTCACCGTGCCCGTCACGTACGCGTCGGCGGCGGACTGGTCCTGGCCGCCCCCGCCGCCCGAGAGCTGCACGACGTCGCCGGGCAGGCTCGTCACCTCGTCGCGCTCCAGGTGCGCGCACTGGGTCGCGTTGCGCTCGACGAACGTGGCGCGCGGATCGTTCGCGGTCGCCCGGTACGAGTTCGCGCCCGCGGCCGGAGCCCAGGCCAGCGCCAGGGCGCTCAGCACGCCTGCTCCGACGAGAGCCCGCCTTCTCGCCTCCATTCGAGCGACAGTGACCCGCGCGAGAACTCAGGAACCCTTGACCGAACATCGGGTTGCGAACGCCGGCATCCGGGGCACTCAGCGTCACGTGAGCGCCGCGCGCTGGCCAGCCGCCCTCGGGACCGCACTCGCGACGCTCGCGATCGCCGCCTCGCCGGCGCTCGCGGCCCCCGCGTGCGGCCCGGGCCGCGCCACCGCCACCACCGTCGGCGCGCCCGCCGCCGACGTCGCCTGGCGCGCGCGGCTGATCGCCCGCACGCCCCTCGCCCCCGCCCCGGACGCCCGCGGCCGCGGCGCGATCACGCCCCGCCAGGCGTCCTGGCTCCTCGTCCTGCGCGCGCGCCGGGACGACGACGACCGCTGCCGGCTCCGGGTGCGCCTCCCCGACCGGCCCAACGCCGCGGCCGCGTGGATCGACGCCGATCGCGTGCAGCTCGAGCCGACCCCGTGGCGGCTGACCGTGTCGCGGGCCGCCCGGACGCTGACCGTCCACCGCAACGGCGACCGCGTCCGCCGCTTCCGCGTGGTCGTCGGGGCGCCCGGCACCCCGACGCCCACGGGCCTGTTCGCGATCCTCGACGTCTGGCGCGCCGACCCCGGCGCCTTCCTCGGCGCCTACGTCCTCCCGCTCACCGCCCACAGCCGCGTGCTGCAGGAGTTCGGCGACGGCGACGGGCGCGTCGGCCTCCACGGCCGCGGCGGCGCGAGCCTGCGGGACCCGCTCGGCACGGCCGCCAGCCACGGTTGCGTCCGGCTGGACAACCGGGCGATCGCCTGGCTGGTCCGCGCCGCGGGCGCCGACCGCCTGGCCGGCGTCCCCGTCCGCGTACGCTGACGCGGCCCGCGGACCGGCGCACACGCGCCAGGAAGCAAGGCAGCTCCGTCTCGCCTGATAGCGTCGCGGCCGGAGGCGCGGGAGCCTCGCCCGCGCACACCGGCGGCCGGGCTCCGCGCGATGCGCAAACCGCGGAGACACGATGACGCACCCCCGGACGTCCCTCGCCCGGCGCGCGGCCCTGGCCGCCGCCGTCGCCCTGCTCGGCGCCGCACCGGCCACGGCCGGCGCCGCCCCACCGGTCACCGTCAAGGCGGCCGCGATCGCCGCGCCCCTCGGCGAGACCGCCACCGCAGCCCGGGTGACGATCACGAACACGACGTCCAAGCGCCTGCGCGGCCTGCGGCTCTCCGTCGGGCGCGCCAAGGGCGTCGGCATCGCCGTCCAGGGCGCCAGGCGCGGCCGCCTGACGCGCGCGCTCCCCGCGCTCGGCCCGGGCCGCACGGCGCGGGTGACCGTGCGGCTGCGCCGCCTGCAGGACGGCCCGCAGACCGGGGCGGTCGCCGTCCGCGTCACCCGCGGGAAGCGGACCGTCGGCTCCGCGCGCCTGCGGTTCGGCACGTCCGGCTCGACCACCGCGCCGCGCAACCCGAACACGCTGGCCGGGCGCTACTTCTGGGGCTCGACCTACACGATCAACGGCATTCGGCAGAAGACGCTCTACTTCACCGGCGACGACCTCGTCTTCACCGACGACACCGAGAGCGCGTGGCCGACCTGCGCCGCAGAGAGCGAGCAGTGCCGGCCCTACCGCTACACGGCGGCCTCGGGCGAGCTGGCGATCGACGGCCAGCCGGCCGAGCTCGCCGGACGCCGGCTGAAGCTCGACGGGCAGACCTACTTCGAGTTCGGGATCCCGCAGCCCGGCGCCCGCTTCGACACCCGCGTCACCTACGCGAACGCCCGCGGGATCTGCCCGCTCATGTGCAGCTACCACACCGAGAACCTGACGTTCCGGCCCGACGGGACCTTCGCCCGCGACTCGGTGTCCTCGGGCAGCTCCCCGGTCGTCGACTGGGCGTCGATCCCGACGGACAGCAAGGGCACCTACGAGGTCCGCGCGGACGGCACGCTGCGCCTCGCCTACGAGAGCGGAACCGAGCGGATCGAGACGATCGGCCTCTACCTCGACGAGAGCGGGGCGCTCAAGCCAGCGGGCGAGGGGATGATCCTCGGCGGCGACGGCTACTTCGACATCCGCGACTGACGACGCGCCGGTGCCCGGCGCACGCGCGCCGGGCACCGGGGGACGTCGAACAAGGGATGGGGACCTCGTCGATGTGGGGCCCCTCCAGGGCGTCCGATGATCTACCGCTGCGCGGCAGCCGTGTGGTGCATGTCGTCGGTCAGCTGGCCTCGACGCGCGGCGAACATGCCGATCGCGTAGACGGCGGCGAGGCCGACGAGGCCGTAGACGATGCGGCTCGCGACGTTCGTCGCGCCGAACTCCTCGCCGAAGATCCAGGCGACGAGGTCGAACTCGGCGATCGCGACGAGCCCCCAGTTGAGGCCGCCGACGACCAGCAGCGTCGCGGCGAGCAGGTTCAGGCCCTTCGTCATCTGTCCATCTCCTGTACGAGTGTTGTTCATGTCATGTACGGAAGCAGATGTCCAGGTGGTTGTCAAGGGCTTGTACAGATCCTGTAGAGTTCTTGGCGCGATGGAAGGTGACGGGGTCCTGCGGATCGGCGAGCTCAGCAAGCGCACGGGCGTGAGCCCGGAGCTGCTGCGCGCCTGGGAGCGGCGCTACGGGCTGCTGCAGCCGCTGCGCTCGTCGGGCGGGCTGCGCCTCTACTCGCCCGCCGACGTCGAGCGCGTCGGCGTCATGCGCGGGCACCTCGCCGACGGGCTGGCCGCCGCCGAGGCGGCCGCGCTCGCCCTGCGCGCCGACGTCGGCGCCGCGCCGCCGCCCGTGGCGCTGGCGCCGGAGGCGGTGCGCCTCGAGCTGGCCGACGCGCTCGACCGCTTCGACGAGCCGCGCGCGCAGGCGCTCCTCGACCGCGTGCTCGCGGCGGTCACGGTCGACACGCTGCTGAGCGAGATCGTCCTGCCCTACCTGAGCGAGCTCGGCGACCGCTGGGAGCGCGGCGAGGCCTCGGTCGCCCAGGAGCACTTCGCCTCGAGCATCATCCGCGGGCGGCTCCTCGGCCTCGCGCGCGGCTGGGGCCAGGGGCTCGGCCCCACCGCCGTGCTCGCCTGCCTGCCGGGCGAGCAGCACGACCTCGGCCTCATCGCGTTCGGCCTCGCGCTGCGCGCCCGCGGCTGGCGGATCGTCTACCTGGGCGCCGACTCACCCGTCGAGACCGTCGAGGAGATCAGCGCCCGCCACGAGCCGGACCTGGTCGTCCTCAGCGCCACGAGCGACGACCTCGTCGCGCCGCTGCTCCCCGAGCTGCGCGCGCTCGCGCGCCGTCACCGCCTGGCGCTCGCGGGCGGCGCCGCCGCGAACGCCGACCTGGAGCGCGCGGGCGTCCTCGCCCTGCCCGACGACCCGGTCGCCGAGGCGGACCGGGTCGTCGCGCTGCTCCAGGACGCCGGCGGCGAATAGGAGGTCACCCGGCCGCATCGCCGGCCGGCGCCCCCACGCCGTCGTGCGCGACGACGCGCCCGCGCTCGAACAGCAGCGCGGTGAGGATCGCGCCCGCCGCCAGGGACGCCGCCGACCACCAGAACACGACCGTCGAGCCGTGCACGGCCGCCTCGGCCTGCGCCAGCGCGGCCGGCGTGCCGGCCGCGGGGGCGAAGCCCGACACCGCGCTCGCGAACACCGTCGACAGCGCCGCGATCCCGAGGGAGCCGCCCACCTGCTGGGACGTGTTGACCAGCGCCGAGGCGACGCCCGCGTGGCTCGCGCCGACCCCGTGGGTCGCGGTCGCGAACGCCGGCGCCATGATCATCCCGAACCCGCCGCCCGTCACGAGCAGGCCCGGCAGCACCGCGCCCGCGTACGACGAGCTCACGTCGATGCCGGTCAGGTAGACGATGCCCACCGCCGCCAGGGCGAGCCCGGTCGGCACGAGCGGCGCCGGGCCGACGCGCGGCAGCAGCCGCGTCGACGCGATCGTGGCCGACGCCATCACGAACGCCACCATCGGCAGGAACGCCAGGCCGGTCTCGATCGGCGACATCCCGAGCGTGCGCTGCAGGAAGTACGTCAGGTACAGGAACGTCGCGAACGTCGCGACGCCGGTGACCGCGATGGCCAGGAACGCGGCGCCGCGGTTGCGGTCGGTCACGACGCCGAGCGGCAGCAGCGGCGCGGCGACCCGCCGCTCGAGGACCACGAACGCCACGATCGCGACCGCGCCGGCGGCGAGCGCAGCGATCGTCAGCGGCGCGCCCCAGCCGTTCATCTCCGCGTTGGCGAAGCCGAACACGATCGCGAACAGCCCGCCGGTCGCGACGACGGCGCCGGGGACGTCGACGCGCGGCCGGCGCCGCGGGCGGACGTTGACCAGCAGCCGCAGCCCCGCGGCGGCCGCCGGCACGGCGAACGCGAGGTTCACGTACATCGTCCAGCGCCACGACAGCACCTCGGTGACGATGCCGCCGAGCAGCAGCCCCACGGCGGCGCCCGAGCTGGCGACCGCGCCGTAGACGGCGAACGCCTTCCCGCGCTCCTCGGGCTCGGTGAACGTCGTCGTCACGATCGACAGCGCCGCCGGGGCCAGCAGCGCGGCGAACGCGCCCTGCAGCGCGCGGGCGCCGACGAGCACCTCGAGGCTCGGGGCGGCGCCGCCCACGGCCGACGCGCCCGCGAACCCGAGCAGGCCCGCGACGAACGTCCACTTGCGCCCCACCAGGTCGCTGATCCGGCCGCCGAGCAGCAGCAGGGACCCGAACGTCAGCGCGTAGGCGGTGATGACCCACTGACGCGACTCGTCCGAGAAGGCGAGGTCGGCCTGGGCCGACGGCAGCGCGATGTTCACGATCGTCACGTCGAGGACGACCATGAGCTGCGCGACCGCGATCACGGCCAGGATCAGCCAGCGGCGCGGGTCCGGGGTCGGGGTGGTCGGGGTCATGACGGCCTCCGCATCCGGTCGCGCGCCGCCGCGAGCAGGGCGTGCCGGTCGGCGACCGGCCCGAGGTGGCGCAGCTTGTCGGGGTTGAAGATCGAGTTGACGGCGCTGACGCGGCCGTCGGCGACGTCGACGGTGACCACGCCGACGAGGCGGTCCTCGGCGTCGACGACGAGCATCCCGGGCTCGCCGTTGACCTCGGCGCGGCGCAGGGTCGTGCCCATGCGCTCGAGCAGCGCCAGCCCGGTCCGCATCGCCTGCAGGCAGCGCACGCGGCCCCGCACGGGCGTGCGGCGCCCGCCGCCCTCGCCGCCGTCGCCGCGCACGAGCGCGTCCTCGGCCAGCAGCGCCTCGAGCCCGTCGAGGTCGCCGTCCTCGATCGCCTCGAAGAAGCGGGTGGCCAGCCGCCGGCG
>DATMSA010000177.1:0-1581 GCA_035565675.1 Capillimicrobium sp.
CGCCCCGGCGTGCTCGACCGGCTCGGCGTCGGCTACGAGCGGCTGCGCGAGGCGAACCCCGGGCTCGTGTACTGCGCGATCACCGGCTACGGCCAGGACGGCCCGTACCGCGACCGCGCCGGCCACGACATGAACTACCTGGGGCTCGTCGGCCTGCTCGGGCTCACCGGCGAGGCCGGCGGCCCGCCCGTGCAGGCGGCCGGGCAGATCGCCGACATCGGCGGCGGCGCGCTGATGGCGGCGTTCGCGATCCTCGCCGCGCTGCGCGAGCGCGACCGCTCCGGCGAGGGCCAGCTCGTCGACGTGTCGATGGCCGACGGCTCGCTGTCGTGGCTGGGGATGCTCGCCGCGCGCGTGTTCGCCGGCGAGGCGCCGCCGCGCCGCGGCGGGCTCGAGCTCGCGGGCGCGATCATCTGCTACCGGCCCTACGCGGCGTCGGACGGGTGGGTGACGCTCGGCGCGCTCGAGCCGAAGTTCTGGGCGGCATGGTGTCGCGGCGTCGGGCGCGAGGACCTGATCGAGCGCCAGTTCGATCCGCCCGGCAGCGACGCCCACCGCGAGGTCGAGGCGATCTTCGCCGCCCGCACGCGGGCCGAGTGGCAGGCGTTCGCGACCGAGCACGACTGCTGCCTGGAGCCGGTGCTGGAGCTGGAGGAGGCGCTGGAGAGCGAGCTGACGCGCGCGCGGGAGATGGTCGTCGAGCTCGACCAGCCCGGCGCGACGCGGCCCGTCCGCGCGCTCGGCGTGCCGGTGAAGCTGTCGCGCACGCCCGGCGACCCGCACCGCCGGCCCGGGCCGGGCCTGGGCGAGCACACGGCCGCGGTGCTGGCCGAGGCCGGCTACGGCGAGGCGGAGATCGCCGCGCTGCTGGAGTCCGGGGCCGTCGCCGGCCCGGCGTCCGATCCGCAGGGCATCTTCCGCGCGTGAACGGAGACGGCCTCCTCAAGATGAGCGAGCTGGCGGAGCGCTCCGGCGTGAGCGCCGGCACGATCAAGCACTACCTGCGCGAGGGGCTGCTCGGCGACGGCAGCGAGGTCGTGCGCACCTCGCGCAACATGGCCTGGTACCCGCCCGAGTTCGTCGACCGCATCAAGCTGATCAAGCGCCTCCAGGAGGAGCGCTTCATGCCGTTGAAGGTCATCGCCCGCGTGATCGGCGACGACCCCGAGCGGGCGGCGGCGCTGATCGAGCTCGAGGACCGCATCATCGAGCGCGCCACGCGCGACAGCGACCAGGGTCGCATGTCGCGGGCCGAGGCGCGCCGCCGCTACGACATGCCCGACGTCGTGCTCGACCGGTTGCAGGAGATCGGGGTCCTGTCGCCCGGCCCGCGCGGCTACGACCGCGACGACGTCGCGATCATCGCGGCGATCTCGCGCTTCCGCGCCGGCGGCTACGACGAGGCGCTCGGCTTCACCGTCTACGACACGCTGCGCTACAAGGAGGCGCTCGAGCCGCTGGTCGAGGAGGAGGTGCGCACGCTCGTCGGCCGCCTCGCCGGCGAGGTGGAGGTCGAGCGCGCGGCCGAGATCATCGCCTCCGGCGCCGAGCCGCTGCGCGAGCTGATCGGCGCCATGCACA
>DATMSA010000178.1:0-2958 GCA_035565675.1 Capillimicrobium sp.
GGGCCGGATGAACTCGTCGTGGTCGAGGACCACGCGGCCGCTGATGTCCTTGACCGGGATGACCTGGTCGGCGAACTTCCCGGACGCCTGCGCCGCCGCCGCCCGCTCCTGCGAGCGCGCCGCGTACGCGTCGACGTCCTCGCGGCTGAACTCCTCGAGCGTGGCGATGAGGTCGGCGCTGATGCCCTGCGGGACGAACGAGGTGTCGTAGGCGGTCTCGGGGTCCATCGCCCACGCGCCGCCGTCGGTGCCCATCGGCACGCGCGACATCGACTCGACGCCGCCGGCGAAGACGAGGTCCTCCCAGCCCGAGGCGACCTTCTGGGCGGCCACGTTGACGGCCTCCAGGCCGGAGGCGCAGAAGCGGTTGAGCTGGACGCCGGCGACGGTGTCGGGCAGGCCGGCCTTGATCGCGGCCGTCTTGGCGATGTCGGCGCCCTGGTCGCCGACCGGGGTGACGCAGCCGAGCACGACGTCGTCGACGCGCTGCGGATCGAGGTCCACGTTGCGCGCGAGCATCTCGTGCATGAGCCCGACCACGAGGTCGACGGGCTTGGTCGAGTGCAGGGAGCCGTTGCTCTTGCCCCTGCCGCGCGGGGTGCGCAGGGCGTCGAAGACGAGGGCTTCGCTGGATGCCATATCGCGTCCTTGGGTCGTCGGTGCGGGCCTGGCCCTGGAGTCTACGGCCTGGTTGACTGGCCAGTCGATGTTCGGCGTGTCCGCGGCTGGACTTCCCGCGCGCGGTGGTGTACTCACCGGGGCGGTGACGGTCCAGATCACGACGTCCGAGGTCCCGCCGCACGAGCGGTTCGAGCTGTGGAGCAGCGAGACGTCGCGCCTGTTCGCGCCGCTGACGACCGGCCCGGTGACGCGGCAGGAGTTCTGGGCGCGGGCGCGCGCCCGCGAGCTCGGGTCGGTCCAGGTCGCCCACCTCGCCGCCGCGCCGCACGCCGTCCGCCGCACGCCGCGGGCGATCGCCGGCGACGATCCCGAGGTCTTCTGGCTGCTGCAGCTCCTCCAGGGATCGACGGTCGTCACCCAGCAGGACCGCACGGCGGTGCTGCGGCCCGGCGACCTGACGATCTACGACTCCTCGCGCCCGCACGCGGTCGTGAACTCGGGGCCGTTCGAGGTGGCGGTCTTCCAGATCCCGCGGAGCCTGCTGCGGCTGCCCGACGAGGTGGTGGCGACGCTCACCGCGACGCGGATCGCCGGCGACGAGGGGCCGGGCGCGCTCGTGGCTCCGTTCCTGCGCGGCCTGGCCGGGGGCCTGGCGGCGGGCACGCTGCCCGAGCGCGGCGACGACCTCGGCGCGGCGCTCCTGCATCTCGTCGACGCGATCGTCGCGCCGCGCGTCGCGCCCGACGAGCCGCCCGCGCCGGCCTCCTCCCCGGCCACGCTGGTGGCGGCCAAGCGCTACATCGAGCGGCGCCTGAGCGACCCGGCGCTGTCGCCCGACGAGGTGGCGCGCGCCGTGTTCGTCTCCCGGCGCGCGCTGTACGGCCTCTTCGAGCAGGAGGGGCTCGGGGTGGCGGAGTGGATCCGCCACCGCCGGCTGGAGCGCTGCCGCCGCGACCTGCGCGACCCGGCGCTCTCCGAGCTGACGATCGCGCGGATCGCCGCCGAGCACGGCTTCCGCAACGCCGAGCACTTCAGCCGCGCGTTCCGCGCGGCCTACGGGTGCTCGCCGGGCGCCTACCGGCGCGGCGAGGGCTGAGCCGCTAGCTGTTCGACATCACCGCGAGCGCGCCGCCGTCGACCGGCCAGGCCGCTCCGGTCACGAACGACGCCGCGTCGGAGGCCAGGAACGCGACCACCTCGCCGACCTCCTCGGGACGCGCGGTCCGGTTGATCGGCGCGGCCGACGCCGCGCCGGCGACGCCCGCCTCGGTGTCGCCGCCGGCCAGCTCGGTGGCGATCGCGCGCAGCATCCGCGTGTCGATCATCCCCGGCAGCACCGCGTTGACGCGGATCGGGCGGTCGCCCAGCTCCGAGACCGCGGCCTTCGTGAGCCCGACGACCGCGTGCTTGGTGGCGTTGTACGCGCTCGAGTTGGCCAGGCCGCGAGCGCTGGCGATCGAGCCGGTGTTGATGATCGACCCCGAGTTCTGCTCGATCATCACCGGCAGGACGTGCTGGAGGCCGAGGAAGACGCCGCGCAGGTTGATGGCGACCACCTGGTCGAAGACCTCGATCGGGTACTCGACGATCGGCTTGACCGCGCCCTCGATGCCGGCGTTGTTGAAGAACGCGTCGATGCGGCCGAACCGGTCGAGCGCGGCCTGCACGTAGCTCTTCGTGCCGTCGACCTGGGTGACGTCGGCGACGTGCGTCTCGACGCGCGCCCCGTCGGTCAGGCGGCCCCGGATCGCGTCGGCGGCGCGCTGGAGCCCGGCCTCGTCGCGGTCGACCAGCAGCAGCGACGCGCCCTCGCGCGCCATGATGCCGGCGGTCGCCGTCGCGATGCCGCCCGCGCCGCCGGTGAGCACGGCCACCTTGCCCTCGAGCCTCATGTCTCTCTCCTCCGAACCCGTGGTTGCTGGCTGGCGCCGACCCGCGCCTGGCGCGGACCGTACGACCGCGGCGGCGCGCGCGCCTGACGGGCGGCGCAGGATCAGTTGATCGTGCGTGCAGACGACCCGCCGGCCGGCAGGCGCGCCTCGACGGCCAGGCCCCCCAGGGCCGAGTCGTCGAGCGTGAGCGTGCCGCCGTGCAGCGCGACCTGCTGGGCGACGATCGCCAGGCCGAGGCCGCTGCCGGGCGCGGACGCCGCCTCGCCCCGCACGAACGGCTCCAGGAGCCGCGCGCGCTGCGGAGCCGGCACCCCCTCCCCGTCGTCCTCGACGCGCAGGCGCACGTGGCCGTCGTCGCGCGCGACGGCGACCCGCACGCGCCCGCCGGGGCGCCCGTGCAGCGCCGCGTTGTCGAGCAGGTTGTCGAGCACGAGCCGCAGCCCGT
>DATMSA010000179.1:0-3966 GCA_035565675.1 Capillimicrobium sp.
CGCGGCCGCGCGCGACGCCCTCGGCGGCGGCGTCGATCTCGGCGGTCATCCCGCGCAGGCCCTCGAGCACGGCCTCGGGGTCGACGAGGTCGGCGGCCAGCAGGCGCACCACGGGCTCGTTCTGGATGCGCGGCAGCGGGGCGGGGGTGCGGACCCACTCGGCGATCGCCTCGCGCCCCGCGTCGGTCAGCTCGTAGTGGGTGCGCTCGCGCGTCTTGCCCGGCTCCTTGCGCGCGGTCAGCAGCCCGAGCCCGGCCAGGCGCTTGGGCTCGGCGTACCACTGGCTGGGTGCGGCGTCCCAGTAGACGCGGCCGATCTCGGCCATGCGGCGCAGGTCGTGGGGGCCCGCGCCGCCGCGCCCGACGAGGACGAGGATCGCGAACGAGAACGGGGTGAGGCGAACGGCCATTGACAAAGCTCCGATTCGGAGTTACGGTGCGCGGTCTGAAAGCTCCGATTCGGAGTCTATCCACCAAGGGGGGGAGTTCCATGACCACCGCCGCCCCGAGCGCCGAGCTCGACTTCCTCGGCGCTCGCGTCCGCGTGCTCGAGGGCAACGACGGCCTGGGCCTCGTCGACATGATCGAGGTGCCCGCCGGCGACATGCCGCCGCTGCACGTCCACCACACCCACGAGGAGGGCTTCTACCTGCTCTCCGGCGAGCTCACGCTGCTGCTGCCCGGGCGCGAGATCGTCCTGCGCCCCGGCGACTTCGTGCTCGCGCCGCGCGGCGTGCCGCACACCTACCGGGTCGGCGACGCGCCGGCGCGGTGGCTTGTCATCAGCTCGCCGTCGGGCTTCGAGCGCTTCGTCACCGAGGTCGGCACGCGCGGGATCGCCGACCCGGGAGTGCTCGCCGAGGTCGCCGCCACGCACGGGATCGAGATCCTCGGCCCTCCCGGCACGCTCCCGTAGCGGGGAAGCTGGCCCTCGCGGCCGGCGTTCCCATATGTTCCGCGCGTGCGTCGTCCCGTCACGGTCCTCGCCGCGCTGGCCGCGCTGCTCGGGGCGATCCTCGTGGTCGCGCAGGCCCCGCCCGCATCGGTCGTCCCGTCGCTCGAGCTGAGCTCCGACGACGGGGCGATCAGCGCGGTCGTCCGCGGCCCCGACGGCGCGGTCGCGACGATCGCCGAGCGCGTCGACGGCCGCCTGGAGGCCCCGGCCGGGCCGGTCACGATCGCCGAGGGCGCGGCGGAGGTCGCGCCGCTCGCGCCGTGGCGCTGCGACCGCACGCTGCGCCGCTTCGAGGCGACGGTCGCCCTCCCCGGGGCGGCGCCCGCGACCGCCGTCGCGTCCGTGCGCACGCCCGCGTGCGCGCGGCGCCTGCAGGTCAGCCGCGTCCCCTCCCGCCTGCGGACGGGCTCCGAGCTGCGGCTGCGGATCGAGGACACCTGGGACGCGGGCGTGCGCGCCCGCGTCTGCGTCGACCCGCCGTCGGGGAAGGCCCGCTGCCGCCCCGTCGACGTCCCCGACGACGGCGAGGAGGTCACGGTCACCCGCCGGCTGCAGGCCACCGGCCTCTGGCGGATCGGCGTCCGCGCGATGAACGGCGCCGTGCGCGTGCGCCGCAGCGTCCGGGTCGTCCCGCCCGCGCGCCTGCGCCTGCTGGCCACCGGCGACTCGATGATCCAGACCGTCGACCACGCGCTCGACCGCAAGCTGCCGCGCGCCACGATCCGCAGCGACGCGCGCATCAGCACCGGCATCTCCAAGCCGCAGATGCTCGACTGGGTCGCCCATGCGCGCCGCCAGGCCGCGAGCTTCCGGCCCGAGGCGACCGTCGTCTTCCTCGGCGCCAACGACGGCTTCCCGATCGGCGCCGCCGGCTGCTGCGGCGACGCGTGGATCGACGCGTACGCGCGCCGGGTGGGCGAGATGATGGACGCCTACCGCCGCGGCGGCGCCGGGCGGGTCTACTGGATGACGCTGCCGACGCCCGGCAAGCCGACGTTCGCGCGCGTGTTCCGGGCCGTCAACGCCGCGGTGCGCCGCGCCGCGCGCCGGGCGGGCGCCGGCGTGCGCGTGATCGACGTGAGCGCCGCGGTCGCGCCGGGCGGCTACGCGCGCTCGATCCGCCGGGGCGGGCGCACGGTCGTCGTGCGCCAGGACGACCAGGTCCACCTGTCGCTCGCCGGGGCCGACATCGCCGCGGACCTCGTCGTCGACGCGCTGCGCCGCGACGGCCTCGTCTGACCGCGGCGCCCGATGGTCTTCCCGACGATCCAGTTCGCGATCTTCTTCGTGGTCGTGCTCGCCCTCAACTGGGCGCTGATGCCGTACCCGCGCGTGTGGAAGCCGTTCATCCTCGTCGCGAGCGCGATCTTCTACGGCGCCGCGAGCTGGAGCTGGGTCGCGCTGCTGGCCGGCGTGATCCTCGCCAACCAGGCGGCGGCCGTCCTCGTCGCCCGCGCCGCCGGCGCGCGCGCCCGCACCTGGATCGTCGCGGTCGCGGTCGCCGCCGACCTCGGCCTCCTCGGCCTGTTCAAGTACTACGACTTCTTCGTGCAGGACGTCGCCGCGCTGCTCGACGACGTCGGCCTGGGAACCTCGCTGCCGCTGCTGTCGCTGGCGCTGCCCGTCGGCATCAGCTTCTTCGTCTTCCAGGCGATCTCGTACGTCGTCGACGTCAAGCGCGGGCTGCTGCCCCCGGCCCGCACCGTCGACCTGGCGATCTACCTCAGCTTCTTCCCGCACCTCGTCGCCGGGCCGATCGTGCGCGCCCGCGAGTTCCTGCCCCAGCTGCGCACCCCGCGCGACCCGCGCGACGTCGCCGTGGGGGCCGGGGTGGTGCTGATCGCGATCGGCCTCGTCAAGAAGGTCGCGATCGCCGACTACCTCGCGCGCGAGGTCGTCGACCCGGTGTTCGCGGTGCCCGAGCTGTACCACGCGCCCGACGTCGCGCTCGCCGCGCTGGCCTACACCGCCCAGATCTACTGCGACTTCTCCGGCTACACCGACATGGCGATCGGGCTGGCGCTGCTGATGGGCTTCGTCTTCCCGCAGAACTTCGCCTCGCCGTACCGGTCGGGCAGCGTCCGCGAGTTCTGGCGGCGCTGGCACATCACGCTGTCGCGCTACCTGCGCGACTTCCTCTACATCCCGCTCGGCGGCAACCGCGGCGGCACGGCGCGGACGATCCGCAACCTGATGATCACGATGACGCTCGGCGGCCTGTGGCACGGGGCGGCGTGGACGTTCGTGCTGTGGGGCGCCCTGCACGGCGCGGCGCTGTCGGCGGAGCACCTGCTCGGGCCGGCCCGGATCGCGCGCGTGCCCGCCGTGCTGCGCTGGCTGATCGTCTTCGCGCTCGTCGTGTTCGGGTGGATCCTGTTCCGCAGCCCCGACCTCGACGTGGCCGGCGCGTTCCTCGGCCAGCTCGGCGACGTCGGTCCGGCGACGCTCGTCACGCCCGTCGCGGTCGGCCTCGTCCTGCTCGTCATCGGCGGCCAGCTCCTGCCGCCGCGGCCGCTCGACGCGCTGCGCCTGCGCGTCGAGGGCCTGCGCGTCCCCGCGCTCGCGGTGGGCCTGGCGGCCACCGTCCTCGTCGTCGGCGCGACCGTCCCCAGCAAGGGCGTCCCGCCGTTCATCTACTTCCAGTTCTGAGCGCGCGGAAGTAGGCTCGCGCCGCACCGAGGACGCAGGGGGAAGCTGATGGACGCGCTGCTCGACCGGGACGGCGAGCTCGAGGCGCTGGGCGCAGGGACGGAGCGGGCCCGTGAGGGGGAGGGGAGCGTGGTCCTGCTGGAGGCGCCTGCGGGCGGCGGCAAGAGCGCGCTGCTGGCGGCCGCGCGCGCCCGCGCGGCGGCGGACGGCGTCCGCGTGCTGCAGGCGCGCGGCGCGGTGCTCGAGCGCGACTTCGCGTTCGGCGTCGCCCGCCAGCTCTTCGAGCCGGCGCTCGCGCCGCTCGCCCCCGGCGAGCGCGCGCGCCTGCTCACCGGCGCGGCGAGCCTCGCGGGCCCGCTGCTC